>PLYK01000044.1 GCA_003151775.1 Geobacter sp.
CGGTCATCTTGTTGAACTTGCCCGAACCGTAGAATGCGTAGAACTTTGAATCCTTCTGCATAGCCAGCATAGCGACAGACAGCATGACCATTGGATGGATATCCCTGGGCAAGGCGCGAATGGCGTCGAACACATACTGGGGTACGACCTGACGGGTTTTCCACTCGGCAACAACTTCGGCAACCTGTGCATCGGTAGGAATTTCACCGGTCAACAGGAAGTACCAGAAAGACTCGACGGTCGGATAAGCAGAACCGGGCGCCTTGGGCAGTGCGGCAAATGTTTCCGGGATGGTCTTGCCGCGGAAGCGGATGCCTTCCTGGGGATCGAGATAGGAGATGTCGGTGACGAGACTGCGAATGTCACGGGCGCCGCCGATGCATTGGTCGATGTTGACTTGATCGATGATGACCTTGCCGAACTCCTTGACGAGCTTGGTGATGCGGGGGCGGTGTTCCTCAATCTTCTGTTTGAGCGTCTCTTTCAATGCCATGTTGGTACTCTCCTTTCGTTGTGTGGTTTAAGCTGAGACAACCGTGGGCCAGGCTCTACAACACCATTAAAACCAACAAAAAACGACCGACTACCCAAAAGAAAATCTTTTTTAGGATACTGTATACAATTTTCAAGTGCCGTAGTTATACCAAAGCTTCGACAAAATGCAACAAAAATTTTAACGGGGCAGAATCGCCAATTCCTCGCTGGAATAGGTCAACTGTTTAAGCCCGTCATCGCTGATGTAGAAGGTATTCTCGATGCCGACCGCACCCTCCCCCGGAAAGACCACCTTGGGCTCAAAAGCAAAGACCATCCCCACCTGAAGAGTCATATCCTTAAACCCACGGGCAATAAAGGGATATTCATCGATCTCGACCCCGAGGCCATGGCCGATGAAGGAAACCTGGGAGCCTTTGGCCCCCATGAAGCTGTCGCCATACCCCATCTCCACCGCCAGGGCCAGACAACGGTCGTACACCTCTCCCCAGGGAGTGCCGGTAACGGCGATCTGCTTCATCAACTCCTGCACCCGCACCATGTCGTCGTATCCCTTGCGCAGCCGGTCGGACAGACCGCCAAGGGCAAAGACGCGGGTCTGGTCCACCAGGTAGCCGTCAATGCTCCCGGCAAAATCGACGATGATCGGCTCGTTGCGGCCAATCGGCTTGTAGCTCGCCCCCTGCCCGAAACAGGGGCTTAGCCCCACACCGCCGAAAGGGGTATCGGTATAGGCCGGTACAGCGCTGTCCGTGCCGGAAAAAGTATGGCCAAAAAACATTTCACCGTTAAAAACACGCATCCTGATCATACCGAGGTGGCCGTTCAGGCGGGCCGAATGCTCAAGCTCGGCCGCCAGCTCCAGGTCACTCATCCCTTCGCGTATCACTTCACCCGCCAGGCGGGTCACCTTGTCAACCTGGTCGGCTGCATCCTTCATGAGGTGAATTTCGTAGTAGCTTTTTATCATGCGCACCAGACGGATCAGCGGCGTGGCGTCACTGAATTGCGCATTCGGGAATATCTTGCGGTAGCGCTCGAAGAGGATGACCGGCAGCACGTCGAACTCCATGCCGATCCTTTTCGGCTCAGCGTAGCCGTAGCCGGCCAAGAACGGCGGGATGTCCCTGGGCGAACCAAAGGGCATCACCTCCTTCAGGCCCGACTCCATGCGCGCCCGGGCGGCATCCCGGCGCACCAGGTAGAGCGGCTGCCCTTGGGCAGGGACATACAGGCAGCCACTCTGGACAGTGCCGGTAAAATAAAAAAGATCGGCATTCTGAACAATGATGACGGCATCCAGCCCCTCGGCGGCCATATGGTTTTGCAGCATTCTGCAGCGGTATTCCAGTTCAGTGGCAGGGGTCAAACGCATGAATCCTCCGTGAAACGATTCTTTTTGTCCTCTCTTGCGAAGCTAGGCCGCCTCGCCGGCATCCTCCAATTGCAGCTCCTTGATGGCCATCTCCCTCAGTTTGAATTTTTGGATCTTGCCCGAGGCGGTCATGGGATAACCGTCAACAAATTTGACATACTTGGGAATCTTGTAATTGGCGATCTTGCCCTTACAGAATTCACGCACCTCCGCCTCGGTCATCTCCATCCCCTTTTTGAGGATAACGGCCGCCATAACCTGCTCACCGTATTTGCGGTCCGGAACGCCGTAGACCTGGACATCGGAGATCCTGGGATGGGTATAGAGGAACTCCTCGATCTCGCGGGGATAGATGTTCTCCCCCCCCCTGATGATCATCTGCTTGATCCGGCCGGTGATCTTGCAATAGCCGTTCTCATCCATGATGGCCAGGTCGCCGGTGTGCAGCCAGCCGTCGGCATCGATCACCTTGGCGGTTTCCTCCGGCATCTTGTAGTAGCCCTTCATGACCATATACCCACGCGCGCACAGCTCCCCCTGCTTGCCGGGCGGCAGGGTGGCGCCGGTTTCGATATCAATGATCTTGACCTCGGCGCCCGGCAGGGCCCGACCGACAGTGGCGACCCTCAGTTCCACCGGGTCCTCGGTGCGGGTCTGGGTAATGCCGGGAGAGGCCTCGGTCTGACCGTAGACGCTGGTGATCTCGGTCAGGTTCATATCCTTCACCGCCCGTTTCATCACCTCGATCGGACAGACTGAACCGGCCATGATGCCGGTACGCAGAGAGCTGAGATCGAACCTTGAAAATTCAGGATGCTCCAGTTCCGCGATGAACATGGTCGGCACGCCATGGAGCGCCGTGCACTTCTCCTCTTCGACGGTCTTAAGCACCTTGAGCGGGTCGAAGATCTCCACCGGCACCATGGTCGAACCATGGGTAACACAGACCATGACCCCGAGCACGCAGCCGAAGCAGTGGAAGAACGGCACCGTGATGCAGAGGCGGTCCTTTTCGGTAAACTTCATGCATTCCCCGATGTTGAAGCCGTTGTTGACGAGATTGAAGTGAGTCAGCATGACCCCCTTGGGAAATCCTGTCGTACCGGAGGTATACTGGATGTTGATCACATCATGGCAGTCAAGCGTAGCCTCGATGGCGTTCAACTCTGCGTCGGTCACCCCCTTCCCGGCCTCGATCATCGACTCGAATCCGAACATGCCCGCAGGGGTCTCGTCGCCGATAAAAACGACATTCTTGAGAAACGGCAGCTTGGGACTGGCCAGATTGCCCGGCTCGGCCACCCTGAGTTCCGGCGCCACCGCGGAGACGGTCTGCACGTAGTCGGTATCCTTGAAGGACCTGACCATGAAGAGCGTGGTGGAGTCGGACTGGTTGAGGATATACTCGAGTTCGGCCGATTTGTATGCCGTATTGACCGTCACCAGCACGGCGCCGATCTTGGCCGTGGCGAACTGGAGCATGACCCACTCCGGGACGTTGTGGGCCCAGATGGCCACATTGTCCCCCCTTTTAACCCCCAGTGTGACCAGCCCCTTGGCGACCCGCCGGCAGACCTCGTTAAATGCCCGGTAGCCGTAACGCAGGCCCCGCTCGGGATGGACCAATGCATCGTTCTCAGGAAAACGCCGCGCCATGTCGTCCAGGAGCCCGCCTACCGTCAGAGTGATTTGCTGTGACATCATCGCCTCCACATCAAACTAAAATTTGCCCGCGATATTCATTGCAGTCCGGTCGTCTGCCGCCAATCGGCATACACACTTGTGTAATAAAACAACTCAAGGACGATGACAATCGACACATGCTCGGCGAACCATGCAAAATCGCCGCACCGTCACCACAGGGTGACGGCCAATAAATCCCTTGCTATTTCAAAGGGTAATAATACCCATGGTCTCGCCTCGACCGCAACAGTTTTTTCGGGCACAATGGTTGCTTACGTTAAATAGTCCGCTATCATTTCGGCATACCGATGACAGCGGCCGCGCGCCTTGTCCGGCGCAGGAACCCGGTCTGGACCGGAGGAGGCAGAACGTGCTTTATAAAACCGTCAACGAATCATTCAACGAGTTCATCATTGAGCGTAGCGACCCCAAGTGTATACGTTGCAAGGTATGCGTCCGTCAGTGCGCTTACGAGGTCCACACCTACGTGGAAGCCGATGACCGCCTGGCTGAAGACAATACGCTCTGTATCGGCTGTCGCCGCTGTTCGGCGCTCTGCCCCACAGGCGCCATCTCCATCAGACTTAATCAGGAGGCCTTCAAGAAGAACGAGTCCTGGTCCACGGCCCATATCCGCAATCTTTATGCCCAGGCCGATACCGGCGGCATCCTTTTGGCAGCCATGGGCAACCCGGCCAAATATCCCATATACTGGGACCACCTGCTTCTGGATGCATCCCAGGTGACCAACCCCTCCATCGATCCGCTGCGCGAACCGATGGAACTGCGTACCTATCTGGGCAAGAAGCCGGACCTCATCGAAGTCGTCAACAACGAAAAGACCGGGAAACCGGAGCTGAAGACCAAATTGACGCCCCAGCTCACCCTTGAGTATCCATTTATCTTCTCAGCCATGAGCTACGGCGCCCTGAACCTGAACGCCCATCGCGCCATGGCCGCCGCAGCCCGGGAACTGGGCACGATCTACAATACCGGTGAGGGGGGGCTGCACAAGGAACTCTACAAATACGGCAAGAATGTCATCGTCCAGGTTGCCTCGGGCCGTTTCGGCGTCAGCGAACAGTATTTGAATGCCGGGGCCGGTATCGAGATCAAGATCGGCCAAGGCGCCAAACCGGGTATCGGCGGCCACCTGCCGGGAGAAAAGGTCGATGACCAGATATCCGAAACCCGTATGATCCCCATGGGTTCAGACGCCATCTCGCCGGCGCCGCACCACGACATATATTCCATCGAGGACCTGCGCCAACTGATATACGCCCTGAAAGAGGCCACAAACTACACCAAGCCGGTGTCGGTCAAGATCGCCGCGGTGCACCACATAGCCGCCATCGCCTCGGGCGTGGCCCGGGCCGGGGCCGACATCGTCACTATCGACGGATTCCGCGGCGGCACGGGTGCAGCCCCCCAGGTGATCCGCGACAACGTGGGCATCCCCATGGAACTGGCCCTGGCTGCGGTTGACTCCCGGCTGCGCGACGAAGGAATCCGCAACCAGGTTTCCATCGTGGTCGGCGGCGGCGTACGCAACTCCGGCGACGCCATCAAGGCCATCGCCTTGGGCGCCGATGCCATCAACCTGGGCACCTCGGCCCTTTTGGCCCTGGGATGCACCCTCTGCCAGCGGTGCTATACCGGCAAGTGCCCCTGGGGCATCACCACCAACAACCCCTACCTGGCCAAGCGCCTCAACCCGGAGATCGGCGCCGAAAAACTGGTCAACCTGATCCAGGCCTGGGGCCACGAGATGAAGGAGATCCTGGGCGGCATGGGTCTGAACGCCCTGGAATCGCTGCGCGGCAACCGCTACAAGCTGCGGGCCGTCGGATTGACTGAAAAGGACATGAACTTGCTCGGCGTCATGCCTGCTGGAGAATAGACCATGAAACGTATCTACACCCTGGAAGACGCCTGCATCGGCTGCCACCTGTGCGAGGTGGGCTGCATCACCGAGCATTCGCTCTCGAAAGACCCGGTCAAGGCCTTTCTGCATGAGTCCGAGCGCCCCATTTCCCGCTGTACGGTGGAGGAGTTGCACGGCGGGATCATCTCCCTTTCGACCACCTGCCGGCACTGCGACGAACCGGATTGTCTGCGGGCCTGCATTTCAGGCGCCATACAGAAGAATGCCGAAGGGGTCGTGCGCATCGACTCCGAACAATGCGTGGGGTGCTGGTCATGTGTGATGGCCTGCCCCTACGGCGCCATCCAGCGCAACCTCAAAAAGAAAAAGGCCAACAAGTGCGACCTCTGCCCGGACCGGAAGTCGCCGGCCTGCGTTGACGCCTGCCCCAACCGGGCACTCGTGTACAGGGAGGGGAGCCAGAAATGAACTATGTGATCGTCGGCAATTCCGTAGCTGCCGTGGGCGCCGTCCGCGCCATCCGCGAGCGGGACCAACAGGGCAATATCACCGTCATATCGCGGGAAAAGCACAACGTCTATGGCCGCCCGCTGATCTCCTACCTGCTGGGCGGCCTGATCAACGAGAAGCGCATGGCCTATCTGCCGAACGACTTCTACTCCCAAAACCGCATCAACCTGTTGCTGGGGTCCGAAGTGACGGCGGTAGACACCAAGGCCAAAAAGGTCAAACTGGCAGGCGGCGACGCCATCCCCTACGACAAGCTCCTGCTGGCCACCGGTGGCGACCCGTTCATCCCCCCCATCGAAGGGATGTCCGACAAGGACCGCATCTTCACCTTCACCACCTGGGAAGATGCCGCCAAACTGAAAGGGATCGCCCCGGACATCAACCGGGCCGTGGTGATCGGCGGCGGCCTGATCGGCCTCAAGGCGGCCGAAGGCCTGAACCTGCTGGACAAGCCGGTGACCGTCGTCGAACTGGCCGACCGCGTGCTTTCCTCGGCCTTTGACCGGCAGGCCGGCAAGATCGTGGCCCGCAAGATGATGGCCAACGGCATCGACGTCATCACCGAAGACACGGTCGTCCGTATCGAAGGAGACGGGGCGGAGATCAGCGGCGTGACCCTCAAGTCGGGGGACTTTATCCCTTGCGACACCGTTGTCGTGGCCATCGGCGTACGTCCGGCGGCAACCTTTCTCAAGGGGAGCGGCATCGAGGTCAACCGCGGCATCGTGGTGGATGCGTCGATGCAAACCTCCGGCAGGGGCGTCTATGCCGCCGGCGACGTGGCCGAAGCAGCGGACTTTTTCAGCGGGCAGAAAAATCCCATGCCGATCTGGCCCGACGCCTACATCCAGGGAGACATCGCCGGCGCAGCCATGGCCGGCGAAAAGAAGGAATACGTGGGCGGCCTGGCTATGAACTCCATCGAGTTCTTCAAGGTTTCCACCATCTCCATGGGGGTCACCAACCCCATGGTCCCGGCCGAATACGAGATCCATACCTATCAGGACATCCAGAACTACCAGTATCGCAAGATCGTATTGCAAAATGACCGCCTGGTGGGCGCGGTGCTGGTGGGTAACGTTGACCGGGCCGGCATCTTCTCCGGACTGATCCGGGAAAAGGTCGATATGGCCCCCTTCCGTGAGAGCCTGCTCACGCCTGATTTCGGGTTCCTCAATCTCTCCAGGGAGATCAGGAACAGGCTTTTTGCGCCACAGGGAAAAGTCGAGGACAATCCATGAAACCACAACCGACCCATATCTTCCAGAAAGACATCTCCAACTGCGGCCTGACCGGCTTTGTCTCCAAAAAGGGGCAACGGGTCGAAGGCGCGGTGATCATCAAATCCATCACGCTCATGCATGACCGCGGCAACGGGCTTGGGGGCGGCTTCGGCGCCTACGGCATCTACCCGGAGTTCAAGGATTTCTATGCCTTCCACCTCATGTACGAGAACGCCATGGCCCTGCAACTGACCGAGGAATACCTGGAGGCGAACTTCCACATCGAGCAGCAGGAAGATATCCCGACCCGCCGCACCAGGGCCATCCCCAATCCGCCGGTCTTCAAGCGCTATTTCGTTACGCCGCTGGAAACCGACGAGTACCGGGAAGCGGTGGAATACCAGAGCATGACCGATTCGGACATCATCGTCCGCCATGTCATGGCCGTCAATCACGAGATCGACGGGGCCTTCGTGGTTTCCTCCGGCAAGAACATGGGCGCCTTCAAGGGTGTCGGCTTCCCCGAAGAGATCGCCGAATTCTTCCGTCTTGAGGAGTACAGCGGCCACATCTGGACCGCGCACAACCGTTTTCCGACCAATACCCCCGGCTGGTGGGGCGGCGCACACCCCTTCACCCTTTTGGACTGGTCCATCGTCCACAATGGGGAGATATCGTCCTACGGCATCAACAAGCGCTATCTGGAGATGTACGGCTATCTGTGCACCATGCTGACCGATACCGAGGTCGTGGCCTACATGCTCGACCTCTTGATCCGCAAGCACGGGCTGTCGCCCGAACTGGCCTGCACCGTCCTGGCGCCCCCCTTCTGGTCATTGATTGATCAACTCCCCCAAAACGAGCGGGAACTCTACACCGCCATCCGCCAGGTCTACGGCAGCGCCCTCCTGAACGGGCCGTTCGCCATCCTGTTCGCCAGCAACAAGGGGCTGATCGGGCTCAACGACCGGGTCAAGCTGCGGCCGCTGGTCTGCGCCGAAAAGGACGACTTCGTCTACATGGCCTCCGAAGAGTCGGCCATTCGCGAGATATGCCCCGTGCCTTCCCGCATCTGGTCGCCGCGCGGCGGGGAGCCGGTCATCGCCATGGTGGAAGGAAACGTTTAAGAGGTTGTTGAAAAACCCAGGTTGTTCAAAAATAGTCAGATCGTCGCACCCGCAGGAGGCCCTGCGGAGGCGTAGCAGCGCTACGCCGCACAAAAGGGGCTTCGAGGACGGCGGCGAGATGGCTGTTTTTCAACAACCTTTTATGGAGCTTGATATGAAGATAGACGCACAGGGGATCTATTACCGCGATCTCAACCAAACCATACGCGAGGCGGTGCAGGCCGGCACGGACGAGATCGTGCTGGACAACGTCAACGGCCAGTATTTCATAGGCGACGGGATCAACAAACCGGTGACCATCACCATCAACGGCGTCCCCGGCAATGACCTGGCCGCATTCATGAACGGCGCAACCATCATCGTGAATGAAAACGCCCAGGACAATATCGGCAACACCATGAATGCCGGCAAGGTCGTCGTCCACGGCCACGCCGGCGACGTCCTCGGCTACGGCATGCGCGGCGGCAGGATCCACATCAAAAAGGATGTGGGCTACCGGGTCGGCATCCACATGAAGTCCTACCAGGAGAACAAGCCGGTCCTGATCGCCGGCGGCAAGGCGGGCGACTTCTTCGGCGAATACATGGCCGGCGGCGTGCTGATCCTCCTGGGCATGTTCACCGACGATCCGGCCAAAGACAAGCACGGCTACCTGTTCGGCACAGGCATGCACGGTGGGGTGATCTACGTTCGCGGCGGCGTGGATGAGACCCGCCTGGCCAAGGAGGTCGGCGTTTTCGAGCTGGACGACAACGATCTGGCGGAACTGGAAGGATACATCAGGGAGTTCTGCGCTGATTTCGAGCTGGACGCGAAGGAAGTGCTCAAGGAACGGTTCGTCAAGGTGTTGCCCCGCAGCAAACGGCCCTACGGCAACATGTACTGCACCATGCCCAAGTAATTTTCATCACAGCCTGATTCACGCCACAAAAAACCCCGCCTTGCGTCATGGCGGGGTTTTTCATTTCATCCCGGAAAAAGCTGAGAGGTCAGCCCCTGACATGAGACATTTTTTGATTGAGATTGTGCTCCGTGTTGAGCGCTGAAATACCCCAGGTACTCTTTCACGGTTTTGTCGTTCAGGCCCACTAGCGCCGCCAGCTTGTTGAAGCTATAGAGCGATGCAATGTTCGACGCCAAGTAGAAGAAGAGATTTTCCAGATCGACGGCCTTTTTGATGGAAAACGGGGGGGCTATGTCCTGGTACAGGATGTTTCTGACGTACATCACCAGTATCTCGTTTTTTGTTGCCTGCACGTCAACCATACTCGTTTCCGGGAACCCTCCAAAGCGATAATGTGGGGCAGGCCAAGATATTCCTTTACCTTACAGAGGATATCGCGTGAAACGCCTTCCTGATAGAGGGTTCCTTAAGCGAAAGGAGCCGTGAAGATGTCACGGATTCAGGGAAAAAGTTCTAAGCCAATTTATCAAAATGTTGGCAACTCCACTGCCATGATAGCCGCTTTGAGCACTGACAGCTTATACGGCTTCTGAATGAAGCCCGCCAGTCCTTTACCAACAAATTTTTGGGTAACTTCCTGCTCGTTGTAGCCGCTGGACATGATAACTTTTATATCGGGCCTGATTTGCCTGAGCTCACGAAAACACTGCTCACCATCCATGTGCGGCATGGTCAGATCGAGTATGACCAAATTGATTGCAGGATTATTTTTAAAGAGTTCAAGTGCTTCTCTGCCATCGTCGGCGGTGATCGCTTCAAAGCCAAGCTCCTGAAGCATTTCTCTACCGAGACCTCTCACTGTTTCCTCATCATCTACCAACAGCACCGTGCCGCTCCCTTTCCAATCATCAATTGAGCTTTCATGGTTGAATAGTTCGGCTGGTTTGCCTGATGCAGGCAACAATATTTTGAATGATGACCCTTTGCCAGTTTCACTGTAGACTTTAATCGCCCCCTTATGCCCACGGATAATACCCATGACCGCGGCCATACCGAGTCCCCTGCCCGTAAACTTGGTGGTAAAGAATGGTTCAAAAATTTTCTCCATGGTGTCCTTGGTCATGCCGTAGCCTGAATCAGTAACCTCAAGATAGACATAGAGCCCTTCTCTAATGTTTTCAATTAACCAAACATCCTTCAGGTAGCTTTTGTCGCAGTCCATGCAGCCGGTAGTAATGGCAATAACCCCGCTTTTATCTCCTATAGCTTCCGAGGCGTTAATTACCAGGTTCATAACTACCTGTCGTAACTGCGTTGCGTCAACTTCCACTGCAGGAAGGTTAGGAGCAAGATTAAGGCGTAACAGCGCCTTTTTGGAGATGGATACTTCCAGCATGTGCAACATCTCTTCAAGAAGGATGTTCAGGTCGATCTGCTCGACCACGAACTTACCCTTGCCTGAATAGGCCAGCATTTGTTTAGCAAGGTCAGCAGCTTTAGCAGCCGCCTGCTCGATCTTGCGCAGATTCTCAATAACGGGAGACTCCTTATTGATACGCATCATCGCCAGATCGGCATTACCAATGATCGCCATGAGGATATTGTTGAAGTCATGGGCGATACCTCCGGCCAGCACTCCCAGAGACTCCAGCTTCTGTGTCTTAACCAACTCGTCCTGCATCCTCCTTCTTTCACTGATGTCACGGGCGATGGCCAATACGGAATCTTTACCCTTATATATAAGGTAAACGGAAACCATCTCAACCAGCACGGTTGAACCATCCAACCGAACCAGTTCCTCTTCGATCAGCGGGTTATCGCCGTGGAGCCAGGCATTCTTAATGCGTTGCGCCACCATGTCTCGAAGCTCGGGACGAACGAAGTCGAGAGCAAGCCGACCATAAAGGACCTCCGGCTTTTCAGCGCCCAGAAGCTTGGCTGCGGCCACGTTCATGAAAACAAATCGTCCTTCGCAATGGATAAATATCGCCTCAGGGGAGACCTCCACAACCCTTCGGTAACGTTCTTCACTCTCCGCAAGGGCCTTTTCTATTAGTTTGCGTCCGGTGATATCCCAGGCACACCCCACTATACCAACTAATTGCCCATCGACACTGATGGGCGTCTGATGAATGTCAAACCAGCGATCACCGTCATTGACTGGGAATTCCTTTTCGACATGTATGGTTTTGCCACTGGACAACACATCTTGTATTTCAGCAGAAATTGAGTCCGCAATATCCGGTTGATAGAAATCATGAACGCTTTTTCCTATTAGCTGTTCAGGTGAACTAAGGCCAAGATACTCCGCCAATTTAACATTAACTACTTGATAGCGTCCCTCTTTATCCTTCAGCCATGCGGCAAAGGGAAATTTACTCAAAAGCACCCTATGGAAATGTTCTTGCAGGCTCCCGGTTTCCGTCAACCTGCCTATCTTTGTTATGTCAACATTCGTCCCCACCATGCGGACTACTTTGTTATCTGCATCACGGAAAAGACATGCGCGTGAGAGGACGGAAATATAATGGCCGTGTTTATGTCTCAGACGAAACACAACCTCAAACCTGTCGATAATTCCGCTGATGTAGTCTTTAGCGTACTTCAGAGTGGTTTCACGGTCTTCAGGATGCAAAAGGTGAAGCCATGTGCTCAACTGATTTTCCAACTCCTCGTCGGCATAGCCAAGCATGGCTTTCCATTGGGGGGAATAGTAAACCTCATTTGTTTGGAGGTCCCAGTCATACAAACCGTCATTAGTGATCTGCAAGACCAGTCTCAACCGCTCTTCGTTTACATTTAGCTCCATATTTACCCGCTTTTACTCAGTAATTTCAATTGCCACCATGCCACGATGTGAATGCAATTTTACCAGGTCTACTTTTCTTAGACTACCTCAGGAATGGTATACAGGTTTTTATTAGAAGAGTCTATTTCAATAGATCGCCCATCTGGGGTACTCTCCTGGCGGGGTGTTGAAAAACGTCATGGGGAAGGCCGGATGCCAGGCGTCCGGAACGGAGCGAGGCATAACATGCCGTTATGCCTTTGGAAAAGTTGACTGAATGGCACTTGCGTGCAACACGCCATGCCTGGCGTACCACAAAAAAGGCCTGGTCAAGGATCTGGCCGCGTGCTTTGATGGTGCGGGAAACAGGATTCTAAAACTGGCCTGATTTGTAATGCTATTTATGAAACGAACTACTAGTTTTAAAACACACTAAAGGGGCAGGTCTACAGAACACAGATTTTGGCTTTTTTCTTTGTCAAATAGCCCCCAGGTATTATTGCTGTCAGTCCCCGGTAACCGCACGTATGGACCGCTCCAGCCCGTCCATGAGCAGATCCAGCTCGTCCAGGCTGATGACAAGGGGGGGGAAGACGACCACCGTGTTCCCCAGCGGACGGGAGAAGATGCCGTGCCTGCGGGCATCAATACAGACCCTGACGCCGGTCTTCAACTCCCACGGATAGGGCCGGCGGGCGCCCTTATCCTCCACCAGTTCGATCCCCGCAGCCATGCCGCACTGGCGTACATCGCCCACATGGGGGAGCATCGCCATGTTCTCCAGGCGTTCCGCCAGCCGGGCGATCTTCGGTTGCACCCTTTCCAGCAAACGGTCGCTCTCGAAGAGTTCCAGGCTCTTCAGGGCGACGGCGCACGCCAGGGGGTTGCCGGTGAACGTATGGCCGTGGAAAAAGGTCTTGAGTTCCGCGTATTCCCCGAGAAAAGCCCCATAGACCCGCTCATTGGTCAAGGTGGCGGCTATGGGGAGATAACCGGCGGCTATCCCCTTGGAAACAGCCATGATGTCCGGGACCACGCCTTCGTGCTCGCAGGCGAACATCCGGCCGGTGCGCCCGAAGCCGGTGGCCACCTCGTCGGTGATCATCAACAGGTCGTAGCGGTCGCACAGCTCCCTGACCCGTTTCAGAAACCCGGGCGGCTGCACGATCATCCCGCCCGCCCCCTGGATGAGCGGTTCGATCACAAGGCCGGCGCAGCCGGCGGCATGCCCCGCCATCAAGGTCTCCAGGGCGTCGAGGCAGTGCATGCCGCAGGCCGCCGGACCCTCGCACTTAAGCTCGCAGCGGTAGCAGTACGTGGCCGGGGCCTGTATTGTCTCGAACATCAGCGGCCGGAAGGTGGTGTGATAGATGTCGATGCCCCCCACGCTGACAGCCCCCAGGGTGTCGCCGTGATAGGCGTTTTTGAAGGTGATGAATCGGCTGCGTTCCGGCCGGCCCTGGTGCACCTGGAACTGGTACGCCATCTTGACCGCCACCTCCATGGCAGTGGAGCCGTTGTCCGAGTAAAACACACGTTCAAGGCCAGGCGGCGCAATCTCCGCCAGCTTGTGCGCCAAAACGGCACTCTGCTCGCCGGCCAGCCCCAGGAGCGTCGAGTGTTCCAGGCGGTCAACCTGGGCCTTGAGCGCCTCGTTCAATTCTTTGCGGCAATGGCCGTGCACATTGGTCCACATGGAGGCAACACCGTCCAGGTAGCGCTTGCCGTCGCTGTCGATCAGCCAGCACCCTTCACCGCGCGTGATGACGATCGGCTCCTCCTTCTCCCAATCCTGCATCTGGGTGAAAGGATGCCAGACATGGCGTTTGTCCCACGCCCTCAGTTGTTCGCTCGTATAGGTGTTCATCCCGCTTGTACCCTCTCTATCGCCTGAATCCGTGACGCCGGAATGCCGCAGTGACCGGAATAGCCGGGGCCCGCACACCGCCATGTCGTGACAGCTCACTCACTCGGCTGGTCCGCCGCATGATTGTCGCAAACTCTTCAAACGCTAAGGCAGAGGCCTTCCGGAGCAGCGGAGGCATGGAGGCGTCACGGATTCAGGCCCTTATCCATGTATGTCGCCCTATTCATACCCCCAATTCCCTCAGCACAACAGCCGTTTCCGGCTGGAGATCCAACCAATCAGCCAATCGCTCCACTACCGTCATCTGGTCGGGAGCGGCCTCGTGCGGCCAGACGCCGAGCACCGGCGCGCCGCACAGGGAGCCGATGTAATGGGGCGCGCTTTGTTCAGCCGGCCCCGGCTCTTTGGGGAAATTATTGATGATGACCCCGGACACGGGAATTCCCATCTGTTGGGCGCTAAAGCAGGTCAGCACGGTATGGTTGATGGTTCCCAGATTGGGGCGCGCCACCACCAGCAGCGGCAGGTCAAGCTCTTGCGCCAGATCCGCCACGAGAAACCCGCCGGCCAGCGGCGCCATCAGCCCACCGGCCCCTTCCACGAGCACGAAGTCGTACTTCTCGGCCAGCCGGTCGAATGATTCCCGGATCCGGGAGAACTCGATCCTGACACCATCGATCTTCGCCGCCTCGGCAGGCGCCAGCGGTTCCCTGAGCAGATAGGGCGCAACGTCGCTCTCGCAGGGGATGGCGGCGGCCTGACACAAGAGCAGCGCGTCGTCGGAGACCAGTCCGCCGTCCGCCTCGCGGCACCCGCTGGTCACCGGCTTCATGACGCCGACATTGACCCCCCTCTTCCGCAGGAGCCTCGCCAGGACAGCGGTCACAATGGTCTTGCCCACGCCCGTATCGGTGCCGGTAATAAATATGCCATTAGCCATCACAATCCTCTGATAAGGAGCACCCGCAGGGGGCGATGGTCAGGCCGAGATCGGCCACCATTTGGCGGTCAAGGGCGGGGTTGCGCCCGGCCTTGGTGAGATAATTTCCGGTCATCATCCCGCTGGCGCCGGCCATGAAGATCCATGACTGCAACTCGCGCAGATTTCTTTCCCGGCCGCCGCAAACCGTTATCTGCCGGTCAGGCAGGATGAACCGGAACACGGCGATGGTTCTGAGGCATTCCAGCGGGGTCAGGAAATCCGCGTGTTCGAGGCGGGTCCCCGCCACCGGGTCGAGAAAATTGACCGGGATCGAATCCACCCCCAGTTCGCGCAGCGTCAAAGCCATCTCGACCCGCTGGGCAAAACTCTCGCCCAGGCCGAAGATACCGCCGCAGCAGGCCCTAAGGCCGGCACGCTTGGCGGCCCGGATCGTTGCAACATCCTGCTCGTAATCATGGGTGCTGCAGATGCTCGGGAAAAAACTGCGGGAGGTTTCCAGATTGTGGTGATAGGTCACCATGCCGGCATCCCTGAGAAGGCAGGCNNCGAATGCGTCTCAGGGTACGGCATATGCGATCAAGCTCATCCCTGCTCCCGATCCCCGTTCCGCTGGTAATGATGCCGTAGCAGGAGGCACCGTGCTGCTCGGCGCTCTTTGCACAGCTCACCATCTGCTCCTCGTCCACAAGCGGGTAAAAAGGCGCTTGGGTCGAGTGGTGAACGGACTGGGCGCAAAACGCGCAATCCTCGGGACAGGCGCCTGATTTGGCGTTGATGATCGAACAGAGCGTCACCGCCTTGCCGACAAAATGTTCGCGGATACGGCCCGCCTCGCCCAGCAGGTGATAGAGCCCCCTCCCTTCGACATCTCCGAGTCGCAGGGCGTCATCATACTCAACCGCACGGCCGGCCATAACGGAGTCGGCTAATCCTTGAATGTAATCCCTCATTGTTCCCTCCACAGCCCTGCAATATCATTTATGCAGTCCCATTGTCAACCCTGACGACAATGCCGGTTTACCTCTATCCTGCCAAGCAGCAATTGAGCTATACTTTCCATGTTGCCATCAATTCCGCAGTAAGCTATTCTTGTCATAATAGACTCCATCCAACAGAAAGAGACAAACCATGATTAGACATATCAGTCTTACCGTCGCGGCTGTGATACTGCTCCTGTCGAGCGCCTCGCTTTCCTTGGGCGCCGTATCAGTGTCCATTGACTCCTCGGGTCCGATTAACGGCGTCTACACGGTCCAGGGCAGCGACATGGACGGCGTCTCCGGATTCGACCTTGTCCTGAATTACGACAACACCGTCTTGTCGTCGCCATCGGTAAGCCAGGGCGCACTTGTCTCCGGAGCAATGTTTGCCGCCAATCCCAATTATTCTAAAAACAGCATCAAGATCGCCGTCGTCAGCACCAAATCCTTTTCAGGCAGTGGACCGGTCGCCACCATTACCTTTGCAACCCATACGGGAACAGGCAGTGTTACCATAGCCAGTTTCAACCCTATCGACAGTAACGGAACGGCTATAAGCACCACCACCGGCACTCCTGCCACCGGTTCTCCTGCCACCGGCACTCCTACCGGCGGCATTACCTCCACCGGCACTACCTCCACCGGCAGTTCAGGTCCCACCTATCTCGGCACGGTAACCATGCCGTCGGACAGTCAACCTCAGAATGAGGCGAGACCGGCGCCTGCGCCGGAGACGGCCGCCAAGCCGGCCGAGGCGCCTGCCCCGGCCGAAGCGCCTAACCCTGTGGAAACAACTGCTCCGGGCAAACCCGCGCCCCCCCCAAAAAAGGCCGCAGCAATCGGCGCCGCTTCCAATACCACGGTCCTGGAGCGGTTCCGGGCCTATCAGGGAGTGAAAACTCCCGCTATCATGATTGCACTCTTCAAACAGCCGATTTCCCCCAACTTACGCCAGGAGCCCTTTGTCGCCCTGAGCGACGGCACAACCACCGTGACCATAGTCGCCGATCTTTCGGCAATGGCGGAAAGTTCGCACAATTTTGCCCTGAACGGCGCCAAATTGGTCTCGTTGAAGAAAGACGAGGCATCATCCACGTGGTTTATTGAAGCCCTTCCCGTAAAAGGCGCGTTGAGCGCAAGCCTGATGGTCCTGAGTGAGGACCATGTCACCGAATATCCGCTGACCATCGCCCCGGCCATCCGGAATGCGGCATCCACGGAGGCGGAATTTGCCGCTTTCCTCAAGGATGCCGCCAAGACCCCGGCGCAACATGACGTGAACGGCGACGGGAAGTACGACGGGGTCGACGATTACATCTACACGGCCAATTACCTCGTCCGGCAGCAAAAGGGAAAACCCGCAGCAAAATAAATTAGCATGTAAAAAGCCTCGCTCCGAGGTGGGCGAGGCTGTCGATTCTTGTGGTAACGGGCACGGAACGATCGGTGACCTGTTGTGCGAGCGCCTGAAAATGTCCGGGCGCCGCCGTATCCCGTAAGGCCGGGCGACCCTACTTTGCGTTTTCGCCAAGCAGGAAGTTTAACAGCATGACAACGTCCCTGATTTCCTGCTTGTTCATATTGGAATCGGGTTTCCGCAGCATCTTGATGCCGTAGGCCTTTACCGCCTGCCTTTCGAACGGCTGGCCGGTGATGGGCGCCCTTCCGGTTTGTATAGCAATGACGGTTCGTTCCATGGTATGGCATTTGACGCATTTTCGTGTCATAAGATCAAACTGCGCCTTGTATTGGGCCGGAATACTGTCCGGGTCGAAATTCATTTTGGCACCGCGTCCCTTTGCCATGATGCGTGCGTCGGCAACCGAGGCAATAACGAGTGTGAAGAGTGCGATCAGTAACATGTGTTTTCGCATATGAGACTCCTTCAGACAAAAAATCACGAGCAGTATAGCAAAGACAACATTGCAAAGTCACGTCCGTTATGCTCTAAGGGACTCGGAACATCAGAAACTGAAGGTCACGTCGAGGGTTCCGATCCTGTTGGTGAAATCCTGGGCGACCGAGGTCGGTGTCGAGGCGTACGACGTGGCGACCTCGTGCTTGTATTCCAGGACAACCTTGACGTTTTCAAGCGGGCCGTATGCGAGTGTCGGTATATAGCGGCGCACCAGGCCGCGCCCGTCATCCTGGTATTCAAACCTTATGGCGCCGATGAGGTTTTGGAGAAAGGTGAATTCACCCTCGACGGCAGCCACGTATGACTTTACCTTGACCGGAGCGACATTGGACAGGCTGGCGGTCAGGTTGGAGCTGTCGTCGTCACCAAGGACGCCGGCCAGCCTGAGCCTGAAAAGCTTGTAGAGGATGTCCATGTCCACGCCGCTGCGGTAATAGGTGTTCTGGATGGGCGTAATACCGGGTGTCGTGTTCGGGGTGCCGTTCTTGCCGTAGTAGCCATAGGCTCCAACGGTGATCGTTAGGAAGTCAAAGATACTCTCCTCTTTGGCGAGATCCACTTCCGGTTCGTTTGCCAGGTAGTCCGCCCCGCCGAATTTACATGAGATGTGGCCGTAGCCTTCCTTGGCGTTCTGAAACTTGCGGTTCACCACCCCGCCGGCGACGAAGAAACGGTTTCCCAGGATGGCATTGGCCTCCAGGGCGTCCTGGGGCTGCTGAATCGTGAATTCCGAAACACCGACCGTGTAAGAGTAGGGCGCAAAGGAGTTGGTGACGGACAGCTTGTTGCTCGATTTCCAGAGGCTGAGTTTCGGCTCCATGCGGCCCACTCTGAAGTTGATGGGGGTGTCGAAGGCGCGGCGCCAGATGACGTACAGTTCTTTGATGTTGGTGCTGTTGTTGGCCGGGGTAGTGCTTGTCGTATTGGTAATGTTGCTGGTATTCTCGCTGTAGGCCACATAGGTGGCGAAAAACGAGGCCTTTTCCCGGAAGTTGCCGCCGGCGTTCAGTTTGAGGACACGTGACGAAAGGTCAAACTCGTTGGGTTGGCTGTGGTCGTAGGCGCCTTGTACCGAGGCGGTGAATGATATGGGCAGCAATTCAGGGATGGCGGCGAGGAGGAGCCCTTCTGATTTCGCTTCGCCTCCCCCGGCAGCGCCGTTGGCAGGCGACGTTGCTTCCGCGGCGGGTTCGGAAGCGGTTGCGCCTGAAGCGCCCATAGCGCCGGCTTTCAATTTGCTCAACTTATCTGCGTCGCCTTCGCCCTTCACATCGGTGGCAGCCGCGGCCGGCTTCGCAATCTCTGCGGGAGCGGCGGCCTCCTTTTCCCTGACCGCCTTCTTGCCCTTGCCGAAGTACACGTATGAGTTTTTGAGGAACGCTTCGCCGTATTCGTTCAACTCGGGATAGATGGTATGGCAGGTGCTGCATTCGACCTTGTAGGCGCGGGTGAATGCCGGGATGGCTGACGCTTTGCCGACATGCAGTAATGACAGCGCCAAACCTCCAATAACGGCAATCGAGATAGAGCGTATCAAGCGTTTTTTCATGCTAACCCTCCGTACAGTTATGTTTGTTTGCATTGAACTTCAATAACGAGTTCCGCTATTGAGCAGGTAATTGATGGCATTGGTCCTTTGCGTGCTGGTCAGCCCGGTCAAGCCATTGATCGTGGCTTCAACACTGTTATCAAGCAGGCCGTTGTCAATATAGTCGATGGAGTCGTAAATGAGGCGCCTGGTGTAATAGTCATTGTGTGCCCATGCACCCGGCTCCTTGAGTAACAGCATGTAGTTAAAAGTTGCTCCCATGGTGTCAGCATTGCCGTAGTTTATGAATTGATTTTCAGCAGTACCTTTGGAAATCGATACCACATAGGGATAGTCGGGCACAAAGTAGATGGGCGGAGTTTGATTGTTAAGCACTAGTTGTAATGCAGCAAGTGCGGCATTGAAACCGTCTTGCTGGGCCTGGAGTTTGACGGTGGTCCAGGAATAATCGGCGCCAGGACCATGGTTGTAGTGGCAATGGACGCACATGGGGCTGTCTATGGAGGTGATGTTGCCCGAAATGTTTTCACCCACGGCACTTAGAGTATGACGGTCCGGAGACATGTGGCAGCCGATGCATGGGCCGCCTGTTCCGGTATTAGTACCGTCTTCAGCCAAAAAACCGTTCACGCCGATACTTCCGTGCGTATAGTATGAAGGATCGCTGTACTTGGCGCTGCTGGTATAGAATTGATAGCCGGTTGTCCTGAACACTGTGCCGCCACCGGACAGATAGTGGGATTGGATCAGCCCTTGGTTGCTGAAATTGACACCCGTCGCAGCGACAAGTTTTATCGTGGCGCCGCTAGCCCTGCCCACATGGCAGTGCAGGCACAGATTGGATTCACCGACGTCAGGGTATGATACAACATTCAGGACTTTGCCTTTGCCGGTGGAAAAATTGTAAAAACCTTTCGCCGTCGGCACCTGTCTGCATGCATAGTCGTAGGATCTACCGTTATTTGAGTCATAGTGGCAGGCATAACAGAATATCGTCTGTTTGCCGAGGTCAGTTGACTGTGCCCAGGCGGCGACATTCGTAAGGCCACTGTTAACAAAATTTATATAGCCGGTTGTAGTATGACAGCGGACACAGTCGTCCTTAACCGCGCCACTGGTCGCGGGATTGACACCGGCCGTGCCGCGCGTTTTAAAATCATATGTAGTGAATGAAGCATCGGTAACGGCGCCATGGCCGGATGCCGCCCAGTCGGTATGTTGCGTCAAAAGGGTATTTTTATGGGGATTGTGGCAGTTCCTGCATTGTTTATCGATAACGGCGTCGCTCGTGATGATGTATGAAGCGGAGGAGGAATTCACGAAATGGTGTTTGTCGCCTGGAAAACTGAGGCCATGGCACTTGTTGCATTTACCAGCGGAATCAGGATTAACGGTGACATCCGAACATGTACTTTGCGGCGAGCCGCTCGGCGTGCCGCCGTGACAGAGATTGCAACTGTTTGGGTGTCCCGGCCCGGGTTCGTGGCAGTCGGCGCAGCTTGCGGCATTGGAGGTGTTGTGGACCGAAAGCTTCCACTCCTCGGCGATATTCTTGCCGGTGCCTGGGCTGATGGCGTTTTGATGGCAGTTGTTGTTGAAACAGGCTTCCGACTGGGCCAGTTTCGTGCCGCCGGTTGCCGTAACCGTTTTCTCGCCACAGCCGGCCAGGGCACACAGTATAGTTGCCGGAAGCAATGATACAGCGATAATTCTTGAGACCATGTCCGATCCTCCTGGAAAAATGCGCAACAGGCGTTTCTACGGCAGTCTGGCTATCTGAGCAGACGGTAAAGGTAAATGAACGTTCCCCCGACCGAAAGGCTGGACAGGAAGCCGGCATACTTGTTGACGAGCATTGCGAAGTTAACCCTGCCGGCAAATTTGTCGATATCCGACACCTCGTCGGACGAGACGGCTATGATATCCTGCCAGTCCCTGTCCCACTGGAAAATCTGCAGATAGAGTTCCGAGCCCCTCCAGAGGAAGATCAGGAAGAAGACGATGCCAAATGCGATGAATGCCCTTGAGATCGGAGAGTCTTTGATGGCGGTGTAAATCTTGCGGATCAGTTCCAGGTTCATGATCGAGAGGAACACCCAGATGGAGTTCTCGACGATTTTGAAGTTTCTGATGGTATTGGGACTCGGGGTAGGATTGATGAACAGGAATATTCCGCCTGAGGCCAGGATCAGCAGCGAGAAAAAATAAACGGCAACCTTTTTCCCTGAAATCTCGAACGTACGGCAAAAGACGTAATACTCCAGAAAGCCGTGGGTGATTACCACGATCGCCACGGTCCCGACAATATTGTGGAACGCGGAAAGCTTGTAATAGTGGACCCAGGGATTGATGGCATACGCCTGGCCGAGAAAGATAAGAAAGAAGCCGATGGAAATACTCGTCCATATGCGGGCGTTTCCGATACTGAAGTAAAAGCTCACGGCGCCGGCCAAGCCCCAGAAGATAACCCTGATGAGTTCAAACTTATCGATCTGGGTGAGAAGCTCAATGAATTGTTCCATACTCAGCCTCCGATAACGCTATAAAAATTGTTTAATGTTCCGACTTGGCGCCGGTGATAGCCTTGGAAAGCAACTCCATCATCACCTTCAGGCTGGTCGCGCTGATGAGGAGCTTAGCCGAGCGCTCGATGCCTGCGAGGAATTTCACGACATTTGTTTCGTCGAGCAGACAGGCATTGCCGCCCTGATCGGTCAATTCCTTGTCGACGATGCCGCATCCGACCTTGCCAACCGTTTCGACAACGATGGTTTTTACCTGTTCTTCCAGTACTGCGAGTTTACCGGCGAAGTTCTCTTTTTGCCGTTCCTCGCGCGCCTTATTGATCTTATTGAACTCGGATTGCTGATGTGCGACGGCGGTTTCCCAGATGTTCTGAACATTGACGACCTCGAGCAGGTCCAGCTCCATCAGGTGCTCGACCCCCTGCGTCGAGAAAAGGTCGATCTTGGCGCCGGGCAGTCCGGCGATCTTCTGAGATTCGTTGGATGTTGTTTCGATATCCTGGGAACCGTCATGGAAAAATCCCAGGGGAGCGCCGTCTTTGTAAAAGATCATGGCCGAACGGTCATCGGTGTAAATCCTCAGACAGCCATTCATTCGATCGGAACCGATTTTTTCCAGGAGGGCCTTGATGTCGATCAGTTTAAGTTCCTGGGCTTTGTAGAGGATCTCGCCCTGAAGCAGGGCATGGATACACATGGTGAGGTCTTTGGAGAGTTTGTAGACGTTGAGGAACCCGCTGCTCGCACCGACCATCTGGTAGCTCAGGGCCGATAGGGCCTCAAAACCGGTTTGCCGGTTGCCGTTCTTTTCTTCGAACATCACACTGACCAGTTTTCCCGCCTTGAAAACAAGTATGACCGTCGATGCCTGAAAAACAAAGCTGGCATATCCGGTAAAACTGCCTGTGCTGAGCTTTGAAATGACCCCCGGCAGCTTCAGCATGCCGACTGCCAGATTCTCGAAAAGAGGGTTGCCTTTTGGAAGAAGGAACATAACTACCTCCTCGCGTGGATATCATCATAACAGAAAGCAGAATAACGCATTTCACATTTATATCTGTCAAGGTGCGGTGTCAAACAATTATACTTATTTATATATAATTAATTCTGCCATTACCTATAAAGATAGCTTCTTAACCTGCTGTTATTGTAGGTATATGGTCGTTTTTTCGAGACTTGTCCTGAAACTCCTGTTAGAGCGTGAATGGTGAATGGTGAATCGTGAAAGGTGAAAGGTGAATCGTGAATCGTGGAAGGTGGAAGGTGAAAGGTGAAAGGTGAATCGTGAAAGGTGAAAGGTTTTACCATTCACCATTCACGATTCACAGTTTCTATACACCATTCACAGGTTTTTCCCGCCTAGTTCCTTGACAAACAGTACCAATTGCATGGTTTCGCCCTCGTTGGCCAGGATCGGAAAGCAGAGGCCGGTATATCCGGCAGGCACGGCCAGACCCGCGACATCGGGCCTGATGGTGACCGGGGGGTTGATATTGACGATCCTGCCGGCTTGCGAGGCCTTGGCGGCGATGTTGCCGCACACCACGTTGACGAATTCCATTACCGTGTCTTCCAGCACCTCCGGCGGTTCGTTGTCCACCGATGCCTCGCCCAGGATTGCCTTGGCTACCGACTTCTGAAGCTCCTGTGAAACCGAGATGATAAAGCGGGCATCAACTTCGCCGGACAGGTCCATGGCAGCCATGACGAAGTTGGTTGCCACCGTGGAGATGGTATGGCATTTACCGGCTCTGAAGGGGAGCCCGAGAACACGGGTAATCATCTTGTAGGTAAGGTCTGCGGCCATCTCCCATACTTCAGGATTGGAAATGCCCCTAGGCAGTTCGACCCGGTCGGAGATGTACGGCGCCTGGTCGGCCTTGAAACCATCCAAATGCTGTTGAAGCTGTTCGTTGGAGAGAGCGCCGACAAGTACCAGCGCCTCGCCGATGTAGAGGTGGTTGTTCTTCTGGCGGGTGATGATCTCGTTGAGTTGGTTAAGGGTCAGGATACCGATCTCCACCAGCAGATCCCCCAGTTTGATGTCCCTGGAGAGTTGCGCATGGTGGGCACGCGTGATGTCGTCCTGAGTTACATAACCCATCGCCAAAGCCATCTCGCCGAATTTGAGGTTTTTCTGTTCCTGCAGTTCAATCGCCTTGAGGAGGGCTTCTCGTGAAACGATCCCCTTTTCCACCAGAAACTGCCCGAAGAATTTGACGGCCATGCACATATCCCCTTGTGTCGTGAGTTTAATGGTGCTGAAGAGATCAGAGGCCCCGCAGTATCTTCAGGACGACGTCGGCCTCGAACGGCTTTGATATGACATTCTTGGCGCCCAGCTTGAGCGCTTCGGTAAATTTGTCGACTACGCCGCCCAGGGAGGTGACCATGACCACCTTGACCTCCTTGTCCAACATCGACAGGCTGCGCAGGGCGGTCAGGCCGTCCATGCCGGGCATATTCATGTCCATGCAGATGATATCCGGGTCCTCGGCATGATTCATCTTGATAGCTTCGGCGCCGTTTTTGGCATGCCCGACGCACGTGAATTCTCCTGATTCGGAAATGATCTTCTCAAGCTGGCGGGCTACGGAAAGGCTGTCGTCAACGACAAGGACCTTTTTCATGTGATGTATCCTCCTGATGCGCATTGCTGCCGCTTCATGCCGGGTCGTTAATATTTAATGAGCGGACCGAATGTACTTGAAAAGAGGCAAAATGTCAAAAACATGTTTGACTTTGACTGGAGGGAAAAGCATGTTATATAATATTTTCACTATACATTTTACAGAAGGAGATTCGTTCATGCGTACACTTTGCCGTATCACATGCAGATCGCTGGCCCTGATTACCGCATTCAGCCTTTTTGTCATTTCCGCTTCTGCTGCGGAGCCTGAACAGAAAACAACCCCTCCCGCCGCGGCGAAGGGCGACGCCCTGTCTCAGGGGCCGGTTGCGCAGGTCAACGGCAGTGACGTCTCCGCCGTTGAGCTAAAACGGGCGCGCAAAATACTTAAGTCCGGTCAGTCGGACGCACAGCTTTCTGCCGATGAACAGAAGGAACTCGACAAGCGGTTGGTGGACCAGCTTGTTTCCGCTGAACTGCTCTACCAATCGGCCCGGAAACTGGAGATCAAGGACCTGGACAAGCAGGTGGACGCCAAGATGACTCAGGCCAGGGGCCGTTTTGCCAACGAAGCGGATTTTGCCAAGGCGATCAACGATCTTGATATGAGCGAGAAGGATCTTCGGGAGTACACCAAAAGGGATGTGATCATCGCCAATTTCGTCACTAAGGCGATTGTTTCCAAGATCACGGTCAGCGAAGAGGAAAGCAGGAAGTTTTACGATCAGAACATCGATAAATTCCGTCAGGATGAAAAGGTCAGGGCCAGCCATATTCTGTGCGGCGTAGACGCCAAGGCGAGCGCCAAAGAGAAGAAAAAGGCCCGTGAAAAGGCTGAAAAACTCCGTAAGGAATTGGCCGCTGGTGCGGACTTCGCCAAACTGGCCAAGGAGAATTCCTCCTGCCCCAGCAGCAAACAGGGGGGAGACCTGGGATTCTTCGGCAGGGGGCAGATGGTGCCGCCGTTCGAACAGGCCGCTTTTGCCCTCAAGCCGGGCGAGATAAGCGACGTGGTCGAGACCCCGTTCGGCTATCACATCATAAAGCTTACGGAAAGGACAAAGGCCGAAACAGTGCCTTTCGGCATTGCCCGCTCCAAGATAGAGGAACACCTGAAAAATCTAAAGGTTAATGCGGCGCTTGGCGATTTGGTGACAGAACTCCGTAAGACCGCCAAAATCGAGATCCTGCTGAAGTAATCGGTTTCATCCACGGATAAAGCAAAACAGGGCCGGCCTGGGCAGAGATGGGCCGGCCCTTCGCGTATCTAGTAACACTTGGGTTAACGGATATAATCCCCTCCCCCCTTGCGGGGGAGGGTTAGGGTAGGGGGGAGGTTGCCTTGGAATGATCTCAGTTGCAGCTTCACCCACCCCCTGACCCCCTCCCGTCAAGGGAGGGGGGATTTTTCGAACTATGTAATGTTATTGTGTTGTCCCTGAAGAGATCATTGTGCTTCGTCCTGATGACATCCCTGCGAATCTGACGGTCCCACAGTACTCCCCCGCCCGGAAGAAGGCCGCTTCTCCCGCCGGCAGCCGGGCGCCGGTCGAATTTTTCAGCATAAAAGCAAATGATGGGAAAAGCCCGTTTCCATAGTACTCCTCCCCGACGGACATCCGGTATTCCGCCAGCCGGGCGCGTTGCCCTGCCGCCGCCGGAACGGTGGGTAATTCCGCGGCAGCGCCGGCCAGGGATGCGGGTGATACGAAGAGCTTGTAACCGTCGGAAAAAGCCGGCACGTGGCCGTAGAGCGTAACCAGAGCGCTCCCTCCCTTGTTGTCGATGCGGATATCATACCAGGGCGTCCAACCCGGCACGCCTACGGCGAAGCGGGCGGCGACCCGTCCGTTTTTGGGAGAAACGGCCACCCGTGCCACACTCTCAGCGCTTTTTCCCCCCTTCTGCGCCGATGCAATGCGGGCATCGATGCGGCGGATTTCCTGCCGGGTAGTGCGCCGTGCCGTATAGACCGTTTCCAATTGGGCGAGGGCAAAGTCGGTCCCCCGGCGGATTGACTGCAGCGGGTCCGGGTTTGTTTTGGATTTGCGGGGGGCTTTGCCGCTCTGGGACTTGGCGGCGGCAGTGAAGATTTCCTCACGCGTCGCCAACGCGTTCAGGCGATCTTCCAGGCGGCCCCTCTGTTCGATCAGAGCATCCAGCTCTTTTTCTCCCTTGGTATCCGGGCGTAGCTGCTGCGTATCGACGCGCTGGATACGGGTGCCCCTTTCAGGCCTGATCCGCAACGTTCCTGCCAACGTGCCGGCCGGCAGGGGGATCTCGGCGATGCCCTTGACGGCACCGGCTTCAAGTTCCACGACAACGCCATCAGAAAAAAAAGTTGCGCTTCTGCCGCCTGCGCAGGCCTCGGCAGCGGTTGTAAGCAGCAAGATGATGACTGGCAGGACGGTTTTCATGCGTGCTCCTTTTAAACCCCTCCAAACCTCCCCTTATCAGGGGAGGCTTAAAGGATTCCCCCCTTAGATAAGGGGGGATTGAGGGGGGTTATATTTAAATGTTACATGGTACGGGCATTGCCCCAACAATTCTTCCGCCCCCCAGTACCTCGTCATCCTGGTAAAATACCACGGTCTGGCCCGGAGTGACCGCCTTCTGCGGCTCATCGAACCGCACCTCGCACCCGCTGTCCGGAAGCACCTTGACCCGGCACGCGACCGGCTGATGGCGATAGCGGATTTTACACGTGGTCTTGAACTCATCCGCGTCCGGGGGGGGCACTATCCATCCCACCTCTGCGGCAAAAAGGCCGTCGGCAGCCAGGTACTGTTCTTCGCCAACCACCACGACATTTTTTCCGGTATCGATGGCTGTTACGTACAAAGGCTTGCTCCAGGCGATCCCCAGCCCCTTGCGCTGACCCACGGTATAGCGGTGTGTCCCGCGATGACGGCCGATAACCCGGCCATTGACGTGGACTATGTCCCCCGGTGTTCCCGCCAGGGCGCCGCTTTCTTCCAGGAATGCCGCATAATCATCGTCGGGAATGAAGCAAACCTCCTGGCTGTCCCCTTTCTCGGCCACCGGCAGGTGAAATTCACGCGCAAGCCGGCGTACCTCATCCTTGCTTTCCATCTCTCCCAGCGGAAAGATCACCCCTTCCAACTGTTCCTGAGAGAGGGTTGAGAGGAAGTAGGACTGGTCCTTGCCAATGCAGCGTGCTTGCCGCAAATGGCAGACGCCGTCGCCATCGACGGTTTTTCTTACGTAGTGGCCGGTGGCCAAAAGGCCGGCGCCCAGTTTCCGAGCCTGCTTCAGCAAAAGGCCGAACTTGACATAGCGGTTGCAACGCACGCAGGGATTGGGGGTACGGCCGCAGCGGTATTCGCCGATGAAGTCTTTGATGATCAGTTCGCGGAAATCCGCTTCAAAATCGATCACATGGTGGGAAATACCCAGATGCGCGGCCACTGATGCCGCATCGTGGGCGGCTGAGCCGCTTCCCGTGAGACGCGGTGCAAAGAGCCGCATGGTAATGCCGGTCACCTCATAGCCCTGGCGTTTCAAAAGGGCTGCGGTGACCGATGAATCCACCCCGCCACTCATGGCAACGGCGATTACTTTGTTTTTTTCAGTGACCATCAGGTCCCGCTAACCTGTCATGGCAACGACCTCTTCATAGGTCGTCGTCCCTTCCAGCATCTTCTGGATGGCGATCTGGCGCAGAGAGGCCAAGCCGTCCTCACGGGCGGCGGCCAGCAGGTCTCCAAGCTCAACCGAGCCGGTAACCAGCGACTTGACCCGTTCCGACATGTCCAACACCTCGAAGATGCCGGTACGCCCCTTGTAGCCGGTCGAGCGGCATTCCTTGCAGCCGGCGCCTTCCCAAATCATGCCCTGTTTTTTACCCAGTTGCAGGTAGCTGCGTTCGTCGTTTGTCAACTCGCGTTCACGTTTGCAGTGGAGGCATATCCTGCGCAGCAGCCGCTGCGCCACAATGCCGATCACCGAGGCTGTGATGAGGAACGGCGGCACCCCCAAATCGAGCAGGCGGATGATGGCCGAAGCGGAATCGTTGGTATGCAGGGTGGAAAGCACCAGATGGCCGGTCAGGGCCGCCTGTACGGCGTTCTCGGCGGTCTCCCGGTCACGGATCTCGCCGATCATGATGATGTCCGGGTCCTGNNTCGATCGGGTCTTCGACGGTGATGATGTTCACCTCGGGGGACGATAGGGAGCGCAGGGATGAATACAGGGTGGTGGTTTTGCCGCTGCCGGTCGGGCCGGTCACCAGGATGATGCCGTTGGGCCGCCGGATGAAGGCGTTGTAGAGCGCCAGTTCGCGGGGGTAGAACCCCATGCTGTCCAGGTCCTGCATCAGGATGTCGGGGTCGAAGACCCTGATGACCACCTTTTCGCCGAAAGCGACCGGAACGGTTGAGACACGCAGTTCCACGTCCTTGTTGTTGGAACTGGTCTTGATCCGGCCGTCCTGCGGGCGGCGTTTTTCCGCAAGGTCCATGCGTGAGAGCAGTTTTATGCGCGAAACGATCGGGGCGTGGAGCGGTTTGGGAATCATATGGATATTGTGCATGACGCCGTCGATCCTGAAGCGGATGAGGGACTTTTCCCGTTTGGGCTCGATGTGGATGTCGCTCGCGTTCTGGTCAAAGGCGTATTGCAGCAGAAAATCGACCGCAGTCACCACATGCTTGTCGTTGCCTTCAATGTCGTGGTGTCCCTTGAGCTTGAAGTACTGCTCCAGGTTTCCCAGGTCAACGACGGACGAAGCCTCCGCCTCGGCCGCCACGACCGAGGCGCGGAAGCCGTAGAATTCGCGCAGTATCCTGAGAATATCACTTTTGGAGCTGAGGACGCGCCTGATCTCAAGGCGATGCGCGGCGGCCAGTTCCTTGATCATGGCATCGTTGAACGGGTCAGCCACAGCCACAGTTATCACGCCCTTGTCCTCGGCAACGGCGACAATCAGGTTCTTGAGTGCAAAGGGACGCGGGATGTGGGCGGTCACCACATCCAGATCGAGCTTGAGGGGGTCTATCTTGAGGTAGGGCATGCCAACGGCAGAGGCCAGGACCTCGGTAATGGCATCTTCGGTAAGAAATTTTCCGGGAGCCCCGGACAGTTCGAGATTAAAGGAGGTAATCACCTCCACCGGCGAGATGATCTCGGCGCCGTACCGGACCCTGCGCGATGCGCCGGCCTGATGACCGGCAAACAGTTTGCTTTCCTGGGCGTTGCCACGCAAAAGGATATCCTTCATTTGTTCCTGGGAGATCAGTCCCCGGCGCTGCAGCAGCAGGGCGCAATTTTCAAGGGTCAACCTGTTCGGTTCCGGCATGGTCCCTTCAGTTCGTGAATCTATTTTTCTTTACCGCCTCGGCCTTCTGCGTCTCGATGCGCTTGACTACCTCTTCAATCACCTGGTCCTCCGAGAAACTTGATACGGCAGGGATCTGAGCCATCACCACACCCTCGGATTGGACATTCACGCGCTCCTTTGTCTCTGCCCGGTGATGGTGAAGCACCTGCGGCGTCTCCAGATACTGCGTCATGACATCCATCAGGTTGCGCAGCAGCCGAATCCCCATGACTGCCGTGATAGCCAGCACCGCAACATCCTCACGCCAGTACGCCAGGCTGAGGTTGGCTGCCATTGAACCGGCCAGCAATCCTGCTGACGCTATCAACAGGCAAAAGGCATTGCCGATAACGGCTATTTCTATATCCTGAGGCTGCTTGCTCTCAACCGCCTCGCTCGTCATGGTGAACCTCCTGCCCCTGCCGTCACTGTTCCTTATCGGCAAAGGTGACTGCCGACTTTAGCCTTATGCACAACATGGCCCACGCCTGCATGCGGTCTATATAAATAATCAGCGTTGTCCGGTTTGGTATTTGCAGTTAGCTCCCCCTCCCTTGACGGGAGGGGGCTGGGGGGGTGGGTGAAGCTGCCAACTTAAGTCACATGTGGCAATTTCCCCCTCNNGGGAGGGGGGACTTTAGAGCATGTTTCAGTCAATGCAATTTTCTAACCGGACATTGCTGTATAATAATACATTAACGGGATTATGTACAGAGTCATAAGTAGACAAAGCCCATTTACGCGTCGCATGAATGGGCTTTGTCACAGATTGTCAAAAAAAGCAGGCGCTACTCCCTCACATACGTATCCATATCCGTTTCATGCACCATTCCCATGACACGGGCATACTCGGACTCAATCATCAGATAGTGATTGTGCGTTTCCCTGGCATTCAGCTCATACACCTCTCGCACCCCGGCATCGTCAAACTTTGCCGCTGTTTCCAACAGGGTCTGTTCCAGGTTTTGTTCACGTTCCATTGCCAGTTCCAGGGCCTTTTGTTCGGTGAAATCCTGGCCTATGATCCGGGTTATCGATGCCATCCAACTTGATTCATTGTCAGGGGTGCAATCGAGGAACGCATCCAGCGACGGGATATCGTTTCCCTGGTATATCCGGTAAAAATGCCCGGCATGCTCCCGTTCTTCCTTCGCCAGAAATTCAAATGTCCGGCGGGCATCCGTGTCCTTCATCTGTCCGGCCCCCACCTGGTAAAAATTCATGGCGTTCTTTTCCGTCTGGATCGAGCGTTTGATAGCCTCTTGAACGTTGATACTCATGATGACGGAGCTCCTTTCCATGTTGATTCGGATTCTGCCGGCAACTGCCATCCCTCGCGGCAGGTATGTACGAACAAACGCTAACAGTACCTTTTGAATCTTGTTTGTCAAGCGATTGCCGGCGAAAAATCCAAAGCGGTTGACAGCCGCAACGGGCGGCGTGTAAAAGGGTGTGACATTGTGGTTCCCAAAGGAGGCTTAAGCGTGGCACAGGAAATCAATAAGATCATTTATTCCATGATGCGGGTCAGTAAGTTTTACGACAAGAAACCGGTCATCAAGGACATATCACTCTCCTACTTTTATGGCGCCAAGATCGGCGTTTTGGGCCTGAACGGTTCGGGCAAGAGTTCGCTGCTCAGGATCATGGCCGGCGTTGACAAGGATTTCAACGGCCAGGCCGTGCTCTCCCCAGGCTATACGGTTGGCTTTCTGGAGCAGGAGCCGCATCTGGACGAGACCAAGACCGTGCGCCAGGTGGTGGAGGAAGGGGTGCAGGAGACGGTTGACCTTTTGGCCGAGTTTAACGCCATTACCGACAAGTTTTCCGAGCCGGATGCCGATTTCGAAAAGCTGTGCGAGCGTCAGGCCACACTACAGGAAAAACTGGACCACTTGGACGCCTGGGACCTGGACAGCCGCCTGGAGATGGCCATGGACGCCCTGCGCTGCCCACCGGGAGACACGCCGGCCACTGTGCTCTCCGGTGGCGAAAAACGCCGCGTGGCGCTCTGCCGATTGCTCCTGAAAAAGCCGGACATCCTTTTGTTGGATGAACCGACCAACCACCTGGACGCCGAAACCGTGGCCTGGCTGGAACACCACCTGCACAGCTATGCCGGCACCGTCATCGCCGTCACCCATGATCGCTATTTCCTGGACAACGTGGCCGGCTGGATCCTGGAGCTGGACCGGGGCGAAGGCATCCCCTGGAAAGGCAACTACTCCTCCTGGCTGGAACAGAAGCAAAACCGCCTGGCCCAGGAGGAAAAGCAGGAGAGCGAGCGCCAAAAGACCCTGCAGCGCGAATTGGAATGGATCAGGATGTCCCCCAAGGGACGCCACGCCAAGTCCCAGGCCCGCATCAGCGCTTACGAGCAGTTGGTGGCCCAGGATAGCGAGAAGCACGCCAAGGACCTTGAGATCTTCATTCCGCCCGGACAGCGCCTGGGAGATATCGTCATCGAGGCGGACAACGTGGCCAAGGGTTTCGGCGACCGGCTGCTGTTCGAAGGGATGAACTTCCGGTTGCCCCGCGGCGGCATCGTGGGAATCATCGGCCCCAACGGCGCCGGCAAAACAACCCTGTTCCGCATGATCACCGGCCAGGAAACGCCCGACTCCGGCTCGTTCCGCATCGGCGATACCGTGCAGTTGGCCTACGTGGACCAGAGCCGCGACGCCCTGAACCCGGACAGGAACATCTGGGAGGAGATCTCCGAGGGGCAGGACGTTGTCCAACTCGGCAAGTTTGCGGTCAACTCACGGGCCTATGTGTCGCGCTTCAACTTCTCCGGCGCGGACCAGCAGAAAAAGGTGGGGATGTTATCGGGCGGCGAGCGCAACCGCGTGCACCTGGCCAAGATGCTCAAAAGCGGGGCCAACGTGATCCTTTTGGACGAACCGACCAACGACCTGGACGTGAACACTCTGCGCGCCCTGGAGGAGGCGCTGGAGAACTTCGCAGGCTGCGCCGCGGTCATTAGCCACGACCGCTGGTTCCTGGACCGCATCGCCACCCACATCCTGGCATTCGAGGGGGATTCCAGCGTGGTGTTCTTTGACGGGAACTATTCGGAGTACGAGGAGGACAGAAAAAAGAGGCTGGGCGCGGCGGCCGAGCAACCGCACCGCATCAAGTACCGCCAGTTGACCAGGATCTGACGCCCGGCATTCGGCTCCACTCCCCGAAGCTATTGACTAGCCTGTCGGTGAACGTATATGATCGGTAATCCCGTCCAGAGCAGTAGGCCCCGCGTCTCGGGGTTGGCAGAGCCCTTGGAAATTTAGGGTGTCCGGAATTTAAGGTGGAATAAAGATATGTTATCCAAAGCGGCAAAGGAACAATAGATGCCAACCATAAGCACCTTTTACGGCATTCTCGTGCAGATGTTCTGGAATGAACATGCTCCACCACATTTCCATGCGCTTTATGCAGAGGACGAAGTTTTGATCGACATTCGTACCCTTGAGGTCATGGAAGGCAATTTGCCCCGCCGTGCCCTCGCGCTCGTGTTAGAATGGTCACAAGAACATCGTAACGAACTTATGGAGGATTGGAACTTATGTGCGCAAAATCAGCCTCCCAAGAAAATTCACCCGCTTCCGTAACACCGATGGTTCATCCGCGTATGCCGTGGAGGGTTGCCAATGTCCAACCACTCAACGGCTACCGCTTGCACGTCCGTTTCATCGACGGCTTGGAAGGTGAGGTGGATATGGCAGCATTGGTGGCCTCGCCGGGGGCCGGTGTGTTCGCGGCTCTGGCAGAACCTACAAAGTTCGCTCAAGCATATGTGGAATATGGGGCCGTTACGTGGCCCGGCGAAATTGATCTTGCGCCGGACGCCATGTATCAGAGCATCAAGCAAAATGGCAAATGGATTTTGCGTTAAAGAGGTGAATTATGGGTGTCTCGGGGACCTCAAAGGGGACCTCAAAGGGGACGCTGCTTGATATTTGGGACCTCAAAGGGGACGCTGCTTGATATTTTGCTATTAGCCCAGTTAGAAATATAACAAGCAGCGTCCCCCAGCCCCTTGAGTAGTATTAAACTGACGGGATAATCTGTGACATCCAGTTTGTGCCTTCGGTGCGGATAAAACCATGTGGGCAGTATAGGGCTTCGTGACGATCAGTGGCGAGCTGCAAAGCGATATAGCGAATTGGCACTTTGGTGGCGATGTCTGCTGCCATTAGCAAGGCCTGGCCAATCAGATATTCGGATATTTTGATGGGCGGCTCGCCAAGTTCGGGGTAGGTCTGCTTGCGGAAGGGGACTGATGTAAACAGGTAATCGATTTTGATGCTTGGCACGTTGTTGTAGTCACCGACAGACAACGCAATAAAGCCGCAAGGAGTACCATCGTTTTTCAGGACGTGAACCTTTGCGGCTTTTTTATGGGCAAGTTGGAACACTTGACGGACATAGTTCCGTTCGTCGGGGCCACCATATCGGAAGCTCCGAAAAAGACCACTCGGCATAAGGGCCGAACCGGACGCCAGTGCCAGATCGAACATCAATAGTGCAATGCGACTTTGGCCTTGGCAACAATCTCCATAAGCCTGACGGCCTTCTTGGAAGGTTTCTGCCGGGCCAGCTTCTTTTTAGCAGCTTCGGAAAGCTCTGGCGGCTTTGCTCCGACGACAAACTTGATTGGCGGCTTGTCAGGCTGATTGATTGGCACTGCTGTAACTTTCATATCCTGAATATATCCCATTTTTATGAGGTTGTTAAGCCCAAAAATCCTTAACGAGCTTTTTTCCGGTTTCTGTGCGAACCCCACTCCCCGAAGCAGGCAGCCCCGGTTTTCGTGAACCGTTCACGGATGGCCGGGGCTGTTTGTTATTTCACTCTTTATTTTCTCCCTGAATCCGTGACCGTTTTATGATCGTACAGGTTCTGTACCCCGCCGGGGGTTGCTTTCGACCTTGGCGGAATGATTTCTGGTAAAACAGCTCTTCAGTTTGGCTTGTAGGCCCTGTTCTTTGTCAATTTGACCGTTTTGCTACCAAAATTTCAGATAGTTCTTTTAATTCTCGGATCATTGGACAAAGCCCTTTCACCGGCTGCGCGGAGTATTTTAAAAGTTGCGTTCAAATCTTCCACGATCTTGAGTTTATCAGCAGGGGAAAGCTTCGCTAATTTGCGGGCCTGCTCGTCTTTACGCCGTTGTGCATTTGGCGAGAATGGCATGATGCACCTCTGATATTAAAATATCTTTCATTAAGCATCTCTGCTATAAAAAATAAAAAAACCGGTTGCGGGGCAAACTAACCGCACAGGCAGCTAGCTGCCCCTTTCGAGACTGGTCTTCATCAGGGCGGCAAAGGCCGCGCGGATTTCAGGGTCGCTGATACCGGCTGACTGTTCGGCGATAAATGTCTTTTGCCGCTCACTCAAAACTTTCGGTGGCGCCGGCTCGTCCGTAGCGACAGACGGGGCAGCCTTTTCAATCATACCCGGCCGGAGAACGATCTCTTTGATCAGCACCGCCCCGAGACGATCATTGAGTTTTTCCTTCATCATGGTGGTAAGGAAGCGCAACTCCTGCATCCAGGCTGCGCTCGACACGGCAATGGTCAGGGTGCCGTTGATGATCCGCAGCGGCTGCGCCCGCGAGGCCACGGCCGGGCCGACCACCTCGGGCCACAGGCGCCAGATCTCAAACTCCCGCAGACGCTCCGCCAATCCGAGCCCTGCCAACTGTTTTTGGAGCAGGTCCGGCAGGGCTCTCGGAAAGCGCATCCTTGCCCGCTTAGCCATTTTGCTTCCTCCGCCGGTTAATGATGCCGCCCACAACCTGACCGGCCACCGATCCCCCCAGGGTGAGAGGGATAACATGCCAGCTTATACCGACAAAGATACGTAATGCAACGATTACGGGAATGGAAATATGGATCAGGATCCACCACATGGGAGAAAATTTTTTATAATTTTCGCGCAGATAACCGCACGGAACATTGATGATGAACGCCAGATAGACCAGACCGGCAACACTCAAAGACTCTTGCATGAACAACTCCTTTCGCGCATAGTAGAAATTTGTCCACGGTTTGTCAATCCGCTTATGGTTTAACAGGATGGGAAGATGGAGAAACGCCTTATGGTACAGGAAGGACATCTGCTGGCGGTATTCAACTCCGCCCACCGGGTGATGAAGGCCGAAGGCGTTCTCAAGGCCCTAGGGTTGCCGGTGCTGCTTATCCCCGCCCCCCGTCAACTCCAGACCGACTGCGGGCTGGCCCTGCGCTTCAGCGAGGATGCCCGTGAAAAGATCATGCAGGCGTTGGAACAGGAAGGATTGCTGCCGGCCTATGTCAGCGAATACCGGGGCGGACTGTTTGTTACGACCTGGGTCAACGAGACGGGCGACGTAGGCAGATGAGGGAAGAGAGATGAGAGATGAGACTTCCCACGAACTTTGAACTTTCAACTTTGAACTTTCAACTTTCAACTTTCAACTTTCAACCCTCAACCCTCAACCTTGAACCTTGAACCTTGAACCTTGAACTTCGAAAGAGGTGTTACAATATGACAACCATCGATTGCAGGAACCTGGCCTGTCCCGCCCCGGTGATTACGGTGAAGAAGGCGCTGGAGGAACAGGCCGAAGTGCGGGTTTTGCTGGATGATGGCGCGCCGCGGGAAAACGTTGCCCGCTTCGCCAAAAATCGCGGCTGCCAGGTCTGCGAGGAGCGCGACGGCAACGGTTGGGCCTTGACCATCTCCGCCGGCGAGCAAACAGCGCAGCCCGCGGCAGTCGCCGTCAGCAGAGAGCGGGTCGTGCTGATCGCATCCGACCGCCTGGGGGACGGCCCGGAAGAGTTGGGACGCCTGCTGATGAAGAACTTTATCCATACCCTGCTGGAGACAAGCGACCTGCCGGCGCGCATGTTGTTCCTCAATTCCGGCGTGTTTCTTACTACTGAAGGGTCGGATGTGCTGGAAGCATTGGAAAAACTGGGCGGCATGGGGGTGGAAATCCTCTCCTGCGGCCTCTGTCTGGACTTCTTCAAGCTCAAGGACAAACTGAAGGCAGGCGGCACCACCAACATGCTCATGATAGCGGAAAGCCTGCTTTTGTCAGGGCAGGTAATACGGCTTTAAAAACAAATAGTTCTTGACAGCACTCTCAAGGTTACTTTATAGTAACCCCCTTTTGGAACATTACGTATTCGAGACGATGCAACGACGATGTTTGACAGCCTTTCGGAAAAACTTGAATCGGTCTTCAAAAAACTCCGCGGCCAGGGGGTAATGACCGAGGAGAACATTAAGGATGCGCTGCGGGAAGTCCGCCTGGCGCTCCTTGAGGCGGACGTCAACTTCAAGGTTGTCAAGGACTTCGTCGAGAATGTCCGCACCAAGGCGGTCGGCACCGAAGTCGTGCAGAGCCTGACACCCGGCCAGCAGGTCGTCAAGATCGTCCATGACGAGTTGGTGGCCGTCATGGGGGGCAACGAGGACAACAGCCTCAACCTGGCGGCCAAACCGCCGGTGGCGATCATGATGGTCGGCCTGCAGGGCGCCGGAAAGACCACAACCTGCGGCAAACTGGGCAGGCACTTAAAAAGCCTTAAACGTCGTCCGTTGCTGGTTCCGGCCGACATCTACCGCCCTGCGGCCATCGAGCAGCTCAAAATCGTCGGCAAACAGCTCGGCCTCGAGGTGTTCAACTCCTCGGCCGACCAGAAACCGGTCGATATCTGTTCGGCCGCCATGCGTTTCGCCGAATTGAACGGCTACGACACGGTTATCCTCGACACCGCCGGGCGGCACCAGATCGATGAATTCCTGATGAACGAGCTGGCCGAGATCAAGGCCTCCGTCTCACCAATGGAAATCCTCTTCGTGGCCGACGCCATGACCGGCCAGGAAGCGGTCAACGTCGCCTGCGGATTCAACGATCAACTGGATATCACCGGCGTGGTCCTGACCAAGCTGGACGGCGACGCCAAAGGCGGCGCCGCTCTTTCGGTCAGGGCGGTCACCGGCAAACCGGTCAAGTTCGTCGGCCTGGGCGAGAAACTCGACGCCCTGGAGATATTCCACGCAGATCGCCTTGTTTCGCGCATTCTGGGTATGGGCGACGTACTCACGCTGGTGGAAAAGGCCCAGTCGATCTTCGACGAAAAAGAAACGGCCCGGCTCCAGCAAAAACTGAAGAAGAACCAGTTTGACCTGGAGGATTTTCTGGCCCAGCTCCAGCAGATCAAGAAGATGGGATCGCTGGAATCGCTGATGGGGATGATCCCCGGCATGGGCAAGATGATGAAGCAGATGCAGGGAGCTCAGCCCAGCGAAAAGGAAATGCAGCGGATCGAGGCCATTATCCGTTCCATGACGCCGGGCGAGCGTGCCAATCACGGCATCATCAACGGCAGCCGGCGCCTGCGGATTGCCAAGGGGAGCGGCACCACCGTGCAGGAGGTCAACCAGTTGCTCAAGCGCTTCACCGGGGCGCAGAAGGTGGTCAAACAGCTTCAGAAGCTCGGCCCCAAAGGGCTCCTCAAGGGCATGGGGGGGCTTGGCAAGGGCATGCCTCCGTTTGGATAGACAGCATACCGCCGTAACGGTTTACGTAAACTTCGCAAAAAGGAAAGAATCAGGAGGAATCACGATGGCAATCAAGATCAGGCTTGCACGGGCAGGCGCCAAGAAAAGACCTTTCTACCAGGTGGTTGTTGCCGATGAGCGCAGCCGCAGGGATGGACGCTTCATTGAGAACGTGGGTACCTATGACCCCACCAAGAATCCGGCCGTGGTCAAGCTGAACGCTGAAAAGACTCAGGCCTGGCTCGAAAAAGGCGCCCAACCGACCGACACCGTCCGTCAGCTTCTCAAGAATGCCGGCATCATGGACAAGGCGGCGGCGCCGGCTGCATAGCGAGTGTATCCACCCCGGTCCGCCGGCGATTCTACATGAGCAGAGGATACCTTCATGAAAGCACTTGTTGAAACCATCGCAAAGGCATTGGTTGACGATCCGACTCAGGTTAAGATTGCCGAAGAGACTGAAGAGGATGCCCTGGTTATAAAACTGACCGTCGCCAAAGAGGACATGGGCCGCATCATTGGCAAGGAAGGCCGCACCGCCAAGGCGATCCGCACGATCCTCAATGCCGTGTCCACCAAGGACAACAAGAAGGCTATCCTCAAAATCGTAGAATAAATGAGCGATCCGGACGAGTTGATTACCGTGGGCAGAATCAGCGGGGCCCATGGGATCAAGGGGCAGCTCAGGGTTTATTCCTATTCGGGTAACCTTGAGAGCCTGAGCGCTGCGCGGATCGTCATGTTGAGGAGTCCTGACGGCACGACGCTTCGGGAATTCGGTATCAAAGGCGTAAAACCACACAATAACGGCTTCATCCTCAGCCTGAAGGATTATGACGACATAGACCAGGCGCTTCCCCTTGTGGGATGCGAGTTGTGCCTCAAGCGCAGCCAGTTGCCGGAGCCGGAAGACGACGAGTATTACTGGTGCGACCTGATCGGCCTTCGGGTTGTGACTGCCGACGGGGTTGAAGTCGGGACCCTGGCCGATATCTTCGAGACCGGAAGCAATGATATCTACGTGGTGCGCAAGGACAGGCAGGAATACCTCATCCCGGCCATCGCCACCGTGATCAAAAGCGTCGACCTGGCAGGCGGCACGATGGTCATCACCCCGATGGACGGTCTTCTGGATCTATGATTTTTGATATTTTGACCCTCTTTCCCGGTATGTTCGCCGGTCCTTTCGACGAGAGCATCATCAAGCGGGGAAAAGACAAACAGCTCATTGACATTGCGTTGCACAATATCCGCGACTGGGCGTCCGACCGGCACCAGACCGCCGACGACGCGCCCTATGGCGGCGGCGCCGGCATGGTCATGAAGGCAGAGCCGTTGGCCGCATGTATCGAAGCGGTCAAGGCTTTTCGGCCCACCTCGACGGTGGTGTTGACCTCTCCCCAGGGCAGACGTTTCACCCACCAAGTGGCCGCGGAACTGGCGAGGCGCGACGGCCTGATCATCGTCTGCGGCCGCTATGAAGGGATCGACGAGCGCATCCGGCAACTTTGCGTGGAAGACGACATCTCGGTTGGCGACTATGTCCTTTCCGGCGGCGAAATCGCCGCCATGGCCATAGTGGACGCCGTGACGCGGCTTTTGCCCGGAGTGCTCGGCAGCGACGAATCGGCTGAAACCGACTCGTTCTGCGACGGCCTCCTGGAGTATCCCCAATACACGCGGCCGCCGGAGTTCAGGGGCATCAGGGTGCCGGACGCACTTTTGTCCGGCAACCACGAACTGATAAGGAAATGGCGGCGGCGCGAATCATTGCGCAAAACGCGCTTACTCCGGCCCGACCTGCTGGAGGTAATCACGCTGACCAGGGAAGACCGCGCGCTCCTGGCCGGGATCGAACGGGAAGAGATCACCTGTGGCTGCTGACGGGGTCAACCTGGCGATAGCACTTTTGCACCACCCGGTTTACAACAAGCGGCGCGAGGTGGTCACCACCGCCCTGACCAACCTGGATCTGCACGATATCGCCCGTTCATCGCGCACCTTTGGGCTTAAACGCTTCTATATCGTAAGCCCATCGGCACAACAGCGCAATCTGGCTGAGCGCATCACCGCTCACTGGCAGGAAGGATGGGGCGCGGATTACAACCCGGACCGCCGCGAGGCGCTCAGCATCGTCCGGATCTGCGCGGATTTGGAATCGGCTGTCAACGACCTTCAGGCCGCCTTTGCCAAACCGGTTAAGACGATCATCACCGGGGCGGCGCAGCACCCGGACAGCATCACCTTTCCGGTCTTCAGACAGATGTTGTCAGAGGCCTGCCAACCGCACCTGCTCCTTTTGGGCACCGGCTGGGGTCTGACGGATGAATGTTTTACCGCGGCAGATCACGTGCTTGAGCCCATCGCGGGCGCAGGATCATACAATCACCTCTCGGTCCGTTCGGCGGCGGCCATCATGCTCGACCGACTGATACCAAGGTGCAATCAAGAGGCACATCAACAGGAAGCAGATACATAGAGGAGGAAGGCACTCATGAACATCATCGATACTCTGGAATTCGAACAAATGAAAAAGAACATCCCCCCCTTCAAGGTCGGGGACACGGTTAAGGTGCAGGTTGCTATCGTTGAGGGCGACAAACGCCGTCTCCAGGCTTACCAGGGCGTGGTGATCGCCCGCCAGAACGGCGGCATCCGCGAGTCCTTCACGGTGCGCAAGATTTCCAACGGCATCGGCGTCGAGAGGGTCTTCCCGCTGCACACCCCCACCATTGAGGCCATTGAGGTCGTTACCCGCGGCCACGTCCGCCGCGCCAAGCTCTATTACCTGCGCAAGCTGCGCGGCAAGGCGGCGCGAATCCGCGAGAAGAAATACATCGCCGAAGCCTGAGAAGAATCGAAAAGCCCCGCTCAGCGGGGTTTTTTCGATAGGGACCGACCATGCGCCAGACCGAACTCTTTGCCGCTGCCCCCATGGACACGCTGGCCCTTGAGCAGCATGCCCGCAGCCGGGGTTTTTCCCTGGTTGCCGGGGTTGACGAGGCCGGGCGCGGCCCCCTGGCCGGCCCCGTGGTTGCGGCAGCGGTCATACTCCCGGAGGGGCTTCGCATCCCCGGAGTCGATGACTCGAAGAAGCTTTCGCCGGATACGCGCGAGCGCCTGTTCGACGTCATCAACGCCCAGGCCTTGGCCGTCGGCATTGGCATGGGCAGCCCGGGGATGATCGACCGCATCAATATCCTGCAAGCCACCCGATACGCCATGCTGGCAGCGGTCTTTGCCCTGTCTCCCCAGCCCGATTTCATCCTGATCGACGGGATCACGCAGATCGACTCCACCATCCCCCAGAAAACCGTTAAAAAAGGTGATTCCTTAAGCCTCACCATCGCAGCCGCTTCAATCATCGCCAAGGTAACCCGCGACCGCCTGATGCGGGAACTGGATGCCATCCACCCCGGCTACGGCTTTGCCGGCCACAAGGGGTACGGCTCTGCCGCGCATCTTGAGGCCATCCGGCAACTCGGCCCTTCGCCGGTCCACCGCCTGAGCTTCGGCGGCGTCAAGGAACATGTGCCATGTCCCTTTTCCTGATGAGCTGATTAGGTCTGCGTAATGGAAATGCATTGATTTCTCAAACTTTATACGTGTAGATTTAAAAGTGAAATGCAACTGTCAACCGTGAGGGCTCCATGACCCAAGCAAGCAGCATCACTCCGGCAACACCCCCCTCCAGCGAAAGCGCGGGCATCATCTCGGCGCTCTTGCTGAAAGACGGCGTCATCGACAAACGGCAACTCTCCTACGCCACCCGGGTCCGCTCGAAGCTCACCACCCACCGGACCATGATGGACACCCTCCTGGACTTAGGCTACGTGACCCAGGAGCAACTCCAGAATACCTTGCGCAGCAACCAGATGAACATCCGCCTCGGCGACCTTCTGCTGGAGCTGGGCTACCTGAGGGAAGCAGACCTCCAGCAGGCCCTGGGGATGCAGAAAGAATTGTCGGGCAAAAAGCGGCTGGGCGAAATCCTGGTCGAAAAGGGCTTCATCGAGGAACGCCGGCTGCTTGAGACCCTTGCCTACCAGCTCGGTTATCCCCTCATCGAACTGAGCTTCATCGCCCTCGACAGGTCCCTGCTTGCCGCCATACCGCTCAACGTGTGCCGGGAGCACAAATTCGTGCCGGTCAGGCGTGAGGGCAACGCTATCGTCCTGGCGTTCTCCGACCCGTTGGACCAGAAGGCCCAGGATGTGGCCAGGGGCTTCCTTGGGCAGAGCCTGAAGATCGCTATCGCCCCCCGTGAGTCTATCCTGGAGAATCTCGCCGCCCTGGAGCGGACATCAAGCCAGCCCTCCATCTCCGACGACTCCTCCATCATCGGCATGATCAACACGCTCATCGAGGAAGCCATCGATGAATGCGCCAGCGACATACACATCGAGCCGATGAAGGATCGCCTGCGCGTCCGTCTTCGTTGTGACGGCGTGATGCTGCAGCACAAGGACTACCCCAGGGAGATCGCCCCACAACTCACCAGCCGGATCAAGGTCATGGCCGAGGCCGACATCGCCGAACGGCGCCGCCACCAGGATGGCCGCATCCTCTTTGCCAGCGCCAGGCACGGCATCAACCTGGACATGCGCGTTTCCTTTTACGTTACCATATACGGCGAAAAGATCGTGCTGCGGCTACTCAACAACAAGGGGACCCTGCTGGACATCAGGGAGATCGGGATGGCCCCGCGGATGCTCGATCACTTCATCTACGAGGCTTTGGAGGCGCCCACCGGGGTCATGATCATCACCGGCCCCACCGGGTCGGGCAAGACCAGCACCATGTACAGTTGCGTCAACTTCCTGAACAACATCAACACCAGCATCATCACCGCCGAAGACCCGGTGGAATATATTATCGACGGCATCTCCCAATGCTCCATCAACACCAAGATCGGTGTCACCTTCGAGGAAACCCTGCGCCACATCGTGCGCCAGGACCCGGACATCATCGTTCTGGGAGAGATCCGCGACCATTTTTCGGCCGAGACCGCCATCCAGGCCGCTTTGACCGGCCATAAGGTGCTCACCACTTTCCACACCGAGGACAGCATCGGCGGTCTGGTCCGCCTGATGAACATGGAGATCGAGGCTTTCCTGATCTCCTCCACGGTGGTCTGTGTCGTCGCCCAGCGCCTGCTGCGCCGGGTCTGCCCCGACTGCGCCGAAACCTACATCCCCACTCCGCTTGACCTCTCCCGCCTGAACCTCTCCCCAAACGACCTGGCGGGTGCTGAGTTCAAGATCGGCCGGGGATGCAAATCCTGCCGTTTCAGCGGCTATCGCGGCAGGGCCGGGATATTCGAACTGCTGGTGATGAATGAAATGGTCAAAAACGCCATCCTGAACAACAAGAGCTCCTACGATATCCGCAAGATCAGCATCGAAACGTCGGGTATGGTCACGCTTATGGAAGATGGCATTGTGAAAGCGGCGCAGGGCCTGGTCTCCATGAAGGAGATTATCACCGATCTACCGCGGCTGGGCAAACCGCGCCCGCTTGGTGAACTTCGAAGGATACTGGGAGTTACGCAATGACCACGGAAAAACCTCTCGTAGAACTTATCAGAGACCGGCTTGCCGGGGATATGCGCGACCTGCCGGTCTTTCACTCGGTGGCGCTCAAGCTCCAACAGATGCTCGTCAGCCGGGACTTTCGCATCGAGGAGGTCATCCGCCTGATCAGCGAGGATCAGTCCCTGGCCAGCCAGGTACTGAAGGTGGGCAACTCTTCCTATTATACCGGGCTCTCCAAGGTTGCCACCATCAAAGACGCCGTCATTCGGCTGGGCGCACAGGAGATAGCCAACCTGGTCATGATGGCGTCTCAGGTCGAACAGTACCGGTCCAAGGACCCGGTCCTGAACAATGCCATGCAGAGATTGTGGGACCATGCCCTCTCCTGCGCCACGGGGGCCAAGTGGCTCGCCTCCAAGACCGGCTATTCCTCGCTTGCAACCGAGGCATTCATGGGGGGACTGCTGCACGATATCGGCAAACTGGCGATCATCAAGACCCTGGACGAGATCCAGCAAGCCGGCGGGGCTAAAACCAATGTCTCGGAGATCCTCATCAATGAGATACTGGACACCATGCACGAAGACGTGGGACACCGCCTGATGTCCTCCTGGAGCCTGCCCGAGACCTACTGCTCCATCGCCGTCAACCATCATAAAACCGAGTATGACGGCAACGATATCCTTCTCGTCATCGTCAGGCTTTCCGACCTTGCCTGCCGCAAGGTGGGCAAGTCCCTCAGGCCCGATCCTGCGGTCTCCCTTGTCGGCGCATCCGAGGCGCAATTTTTGGGGATAAAAGAGATCACCCTGGCCGAGTTGGAAATCATCGTCGAGGATGCGGGGACCCAGGCAGCCTTAGGAGGCTAGCAACAATAACANNACTTATTATTGCTAGCCTCCTTATGTCCTGTACGGTTTTCAAACCGGAACGGAAGGAACCCACAAACCGGGGAGACTATCACTATTTCATCGCGGAAGATTATGACGTTTAAACCGAGTGCCATATTGAAGGGTCGGATCAATCAAGGGTAACGCATTAGATTCACTTCTGCATCTTAATCATGAGCCACTCATTGCCCTTTGCCCCCTTCTGGAACCTCACAAGGACAAACTCACCCATCAATTGTGAACCATGGAGAACAAACGCGATGTGGCCCTTTCGCAGCCCCTCCTCCATGTCCCCTATCGGCTCATAGCTGCCTTTGTCCCAGATGATCACCTCACCCGCCCCGTATTGTCCTTCCGGAATGACTCCCTCGAAGTTTCCATAATCCAAGGAATGGTCTTCAACCTGAATGGCCAAGCGCTTGTCACCGGGATTCATTGACGGACCCTTGGGGATAGCCCAGGACTTGAGGACTCCGGCGAATTCCAGGCGGAAGTCATAATGAAGATGGGTGGCATGATGTTCGTGGACTACGAAACTGGGCATTTATTTCCTCACTTGGTTAACCCCATCAATCAGAATATCAGCAAACCCCGCTGCATTCTGTGTTGACCGCCCCAGTCCCAACCGTATCGTCTGAAACGATGCATCATCGTTGAGGCCAATAGCTTTCAGGGAATTCCGGGGACATCCATGATAGGTTGTCTTATGGGTTGTCACTCATTTTTATCTTCAAATCCCGCAAAAAGCGTCGTATAATCCGTTCATGGCAAAAACGTTGACTACACATAATTCGAAGGAAGGGGCCGTGAAGAAGACTACTCTCTCTCGAACCTCCACTACTGGCCGGTTTGTTATTGGCTCGGATGCTCCTGCCTTGTCGGTGGAGGCCAAATCTCAAGTCGCACGCACCCGACCTTCCAAAAAGGCGGCTAAGCTGGCCGCTTCCGTAGCAAAATCGAAGGTAAGGCTCGCTATTATTTGAGCTGACCTCCCCTCTTCCCCAATCGTCAGATCTTCGCGCTGGCGGTGCCGTTCTCCGTTCATTGCAATATGATAATAACGACGAGCGCAATTTAGTTAATCAAATATTCCGCGTTGGACGAAATAAACAGGCAGGCATTCACCTTCTTAAAAACGTTACAGAACCTTACGGGTTCATTGCCCTCGCAATCAAAATTTCAACGAACTTCCCTCTATAAAAATCGAATATCTTTTCACCTCCCTTTCTTATCGAGGTATTCAATATCCCGATCTCGGGGATCAACCTCGCCGCGTTTCCGAATATCTTCTAGGGCATGCAATTTTGCTGGCGAATGCCGCATCATCAATGTTTTCGGTACGAAATCTATTTCTTCAGCTGGCAGATGATCGTCTGGAGCCATTTTACACAGAATATGGTTTTACTCGCACTATAGGTACGGACTGGATGTTCCTGATTCTACCCTCCACTGACTAACCCTTCATAAAACCATCCTCTCTTTACGCTAGGGTGGCAAGAAATCATCGACCTTTCTCCCCAACGTGTTAGCGTGTTGCCCAGATTTCCTCTTATCTCTGGCCTTCTTTCATGCCGGTGGCCGCCCCCAAGGCGGCAGACCGACTTTTCCTTTGGCCAAGCGCTTGTCGGCGGGATTCATTGACGGACCTTTGGGGATAGCCCAGGACTTGAGGACTCCGGCGAATTCCAGGCGGAAGTCATAATGAAGATGGGTGGCGTGATGTTCTTGGACTACGAAACTGGGCATTTATTTCCTCACATGGTTAACCCCATCAATCAGAATATCAGCAATCCCCGCTGCATTCTGTGTTGACCGCCCCAGTCCCAACCGTATCGTCTGAAACGATGCATCATCGTTGAGGCCAATAGCTTTCAGTACGTGGGAGGGTTCGACCTTGGGGGTAAATAGGGGTAAATAGGGACATCCATGATAAGTATTGTCAAGTGGAAAACGGAGATTTCCAATAACTTCCCGAATCGCCACCAGTAGCCTGTGTTTTGCTCCTTCCTGCTCTCCAACCTTTTTGATCTGTTCTGTTGGTCCGCACGATCATGCGACCAGACATCCATGTGCCGTCTTCAGGGTCTTTACCCTGTTACGGAAGATTGAGTTAGGGCCAACCCGCCGACCTCGAAACACTTCCAAGACGCGCCACAGCATTTAACTGTTCGCGTAGTCCCTAATTCTGCGAGGCCCAGCGGGAAGATCGTACTGCAAGAAGGTTATGTGCTTTCTGTTAGGCCGCTTCCTTCAACAACTCGAAGTCGGTTTTCCGCCGGTCGACCGCCAGCATGAATTCCACCAGTTTGCGGGCTACTACCAAAGTTGCACGGTTTTTATTGCCCCTGGCTAATTCTTTGTCATGAAGCAGCGCCAGTTGTTCATTCCAGTGCGGCGCAAGTTTGGCGGCTTCAATCAGTTTGGTTTGCAAGTGTTTGTTCCGCTTCTTGGAGATTGGCCCGCGCTGTTCTTTGCCGGCTGATTCGTGCTGGCCGCTGCATAATCCGCAGTAGCTGATGATCTGGCGCGACGAACTGAAGCGGGATACCTCTCCTATCTCCAGAACCCAGGTCAGTGCGGTTAGTTCTCCAACTCCGGGTATGCTCATCAGCCGTTCCACCCGCTCCCGGATCATTCGGTTTTTTCGTAAAGCCCCAACCAGCTTCTTCTGGATATCGTCGAACATCTCAAAGCCGTTTCTACTCAGTTTCAACAACCCTTTTACCGAATCCGGCACATCCTCAACCCGCTCAAGAAGAGCACCGAAGTATTTCTTGCCGTGAAGCCTCTTCTTGTCATAGACCGCGCCGACCTCCATAAGCAGGCCGGACATCTTGTTCTTCATCTTGACGGCCGTGCTGACGATCATGTTCCGATAGCGCAGCACCCGCCGCAGTTCACGTAGTTCTTCCGGCATCATGTGACATTCCGGCAGCAGGTTGACCCTCAACAGGTCGGCTATCTTCTCGGCGTCGGCCCGGTCATTCTTTTTCTTCGCCGCCGTGATCGCTTTTAGCATTGCCGGGTGTGCCACCTTCAGTTCGACGGCATAGGGCTTGAGGAAGTCATACACCCAGCCGGTAAAGAGCGTGGCCTCCATTGCTCCGCACCAGGGACCGGGCAGTTCTGATAGCCATCTATTCAACGCCTTGCGCTCTGCTGCCACAGTTCCTTGCCGGATGAGCGCACCATCAATCCGCTTGATGCAGTACGCAATTACCTTCTTGTGAATGTCCAGGCCGATGTAGTAAATTGAGTTCATGGAAGCCTCCTCGTGGTAGTTTGATTT
>PLYK01000103.1 GCA_003151775.1 Geobacter sp.
AATATTCCGGCGACCTGGCCAAGGCCATCGCCGCGGGCGCCTCCTCCGCCATGATGGGCTCGATGTTCGCTGGCACCGACGAGTCGCCGGGTGAGGTGTTCCTCTACCAGGGCCGTTCCTACAAATCGTACCGTGGCATGGGCTCGGTGGGAGCGATGGCCAGCGGCTCGGCCGATCGCTACTTCCAGAAGGACATCGCCGACGCGCTGAAGCTGGTGCCGGAGGGCATCGAGGGCCAGACGCCTTACAAGGGCCCGATCAGCCCGGTGATCCACCAGCTGGTCGGCGGCCTTCGGGCGGCGATGGGCTATGTCAGCGCGCCCGACATCGCGACGTTCCAAGAGCGGGCCCGGTTCATCCGCATCACCGGCGCGGGCCTCAAGGAGTCCCATGTGCATGACGTGACGATCACGAAAGAGGCTCCGAACTACCGGGTCGGCAATTAAGTTAATCTGAATATCCCGTTTGTGTGAAAGATTCATAATGACCACCGATATCCACAGCCAGAAAATCCTGATCCTCGACTTCGGGTCGCAGGTTACCCAGCTCATCGCCCGCCGTATCCGCGAACAGAGTGTCTACTGCGAGATCCATCCCTTCAATATGCCCCTGGAAAAGATCAAGTTGTTCGCTCCCCAGGGGGTTGTGCTCTCCGGGGGGCCGTGCAGCGTCTACGACGCCGATGCGCCGCTCTCCGACCAGCGCATCTTTGAGCTGGGCGTTCCGGTGCTCGGCATCTGTTACGGCATGCAGCTCATGACCCAGCAGTTGGGCGGCCGGGTGGAGCGCTCCGCCAAGCGGGAATACGGGCGTTCCCAATTGCAGATCGACGACAATGGGGATCTCTTCAGCGGGTTTTTGCGCCGTGAAGAGGTGTGGATGTCCCACGGCGACCGCATCGAGGAGATGCCCAGGGGTTTTTGCGCCATCGCCCATACCGACCATTCGCCGGTTGCGGCCATGAAGGACGAAAAGCGCCGTTTCTTCGGAGTGCAGTTTCATCCCGAGGTGGTGCACACGCCCCGCGGCGACGAGATGCTGGGCAACTTCATCTTCACCGTGTGCGGCTGCAAACCGACCTGGACCATGGCCGGTTTCATCGAAACCGAGCTCGCCTCGATCAAGAAAAAGGTTGGAGCGGGCAAGGTGATCTGCGCCCTGTCGGGCGGGGTCGATTCCTCGGTCGTGGCGGTGCTGATCCACAAGGCCATCGGCGATCAGCTCCAGTGCGTCTTTGTCAACAACGGCCTGCTGCGCAAGGGGGAGGCCGAAAAGGTCGTCAACCTCTTTTCCAGGCATTTCAAGATCAAACTGGATTACGTGGACGCTTCCGCCCGCTTTCTCGAAAAATTGGCGGGGGTCAGCGATCCGGAGAAAAAGCGCAAGATCATCGGCAACGAATTCATCTACCTGTTCGAGGAAAAAGCCGATAAACTGGGCCAGGTGGATTACCTGGCCCAGGGAACGCTCTACCCGGACGTGATCGAATCGGTCTCCATCAAGGGGCCGTCGGCGGTCATCAAGAGCCACCACAACGTAGGCGGCCTGCCGGAACGCATGAACCTGAAACTGCTGGAGCCGGTGCGGGAACTCTTCAAGGATGAGGTCAGGCTGCTGGGCAAGGAGTTGGGGATGCCGGACGAGGTGGTCTACCGGCAACCGTTCCCCGGTCCGGGGCTGGCGATCCGCTGCATCGGCGAGCTGACCGCCGAAAAGCTGGAGATCCTGCGCGAAGCGGACGCCATCGTGTTGGAGGAGATCCGCAAGGCCGGCCTGTACCGGGACATCTGGCAATCCTTTGCCGTGCTCCTGCCGGTGCGTACGGTGGGCGTGATGGGCGACGCCCGCACCTATGATTTTACCGTGGCGCTCCGGGCGGTCAATTCTCTGGACGGCATGACCGCCGACTGGGTCAAACTGCCCTACGAGATCCTGGGCGCCATCTCTTCACGCATCATCAACGAGGTCAAGGGGGTCAACCGGGTGGTGTACGACATCAGCCAAAAACCGCCGGCAACCATCGAATGGGAGTAGGTATTGAATCGGTTGTCAAACATATGAACAAATCAATAACGACGAGCGGGAGGTAAAGATCTTGTCCGTAATTTCCTTTGAAGAGATCATGTTCACCATCATGGCCGCCACCCAGGATACATTCAAGGTTTACATGAACATCGACCTTTTGGTCGGCAAGGTCGAAAAACGGGTCGGGCCGGTGGATTCGGATGTGACCGGCATCGTGGGCGTGGCCGGAGACCGGGTCGGCTACATCATCTTTGCCACCGACAAGAAGACGGCCCAGTGCGTCGCCAAGGCGTTGCTGATGGTGGACGAGGCCGACGATGACTGCATCCGCGACGCGGTCGGCGAGCTGGCGAACAACATTGCCGGCGCGTTCAAGACCAAATATCACGAGCAGTACGGCAACGTTGCCCTGGGACTGCCGCTGGTGGTTTCCGGCCAGTTGCGCGCCATTTCCGAGCCGCCGGACCTTGATGAGAAAACCAGCATCAACGTGCAGTGCAAGGGGGCGACCATCCCCTTTACAACGGCAGACGGCGCTATCAACATCAAAGTCATGGTTTACATGTAGGCTGTGGCAGCGCCTGTGTCCATGCGGTTCGCTTCGGGCTTCTTTCCCGCAACGAGATACCCGCCGCGGGAGGCATAACACCATGAATGAGCTGCTTAAACGGTACGGAGAGCTGCTGCAGGAGGTGGATCGCTGGTTCAGCAGCTGCATCCGGCGCCACGGGGACCGGATCGCCTGCGGCCGGGGCTGTTCGGCCTGTTGCCGGGGGCTTTTCGACATCACCATCCTGGATGCCCTCTACCTGCGCAGCGGGATCGATGCCCTGCCGGAGGCCATCCGGCAATCCCTGCGCCTGAAGGCGGTTGACCGCCTTGCCTCGCTGACCGCCTGCAATCCATCCTTTACCGAACCCTGGATCCTCAACCGTATCCCGGAGGAGGCTTGGGAAGAGTTGATGCCGGAAGCGGATGAAACCCCCTGCCTGCTCCTGGCGGAAGACGGGAGCTGCCTTGTCTACGGGCAGCGTCCCATGACCTGCCGCCTGAACGGCATTCCGCTGTTCGATACCTCGGGGGAGGCGTTGATGGACGAGTGGTGCACACTGAACTTCAGGGGTGTCGATGCGGCGCTGCCGGAGGATATCCGCCATCCCTTTAAGGATCTGTTCGCCCAGGAACTGCTCCTGTTCCGCGAGCTTACCCGCAGGCTTTTGGGGGAGGCGGTCAATGAGATGGATACCTTCATCCCGGCAGCGGTAATGATCGATGCCGGTATGATCAGGGCTTACAGACCTTAGAAGGTTTCAAACGCGGGGCGACCCGTTCCAGGACAGCCTCCAGTTCGGTGGCGTTGTGGACCGCCGGGTAGCAGGTTCCCCGTGCGCAGATGGTAAGGGCGGGAGGGGGGTCGTTTGCTTCGAAGAACAGCGCGAGGTTGGGGCAGTAGTGAGACTTCAGGCTGTGCAGCATCCCCTGCATGGCGGGGTGCTCCCGCGGGCCGCTGAAATGGGCCTCCAACGGCTCGCTCTCCAGCAGGCCCATGGCGTGCAGGCTTCCCAGGTGGATCGTGGGCTGGCGCTGCAGGTCGTCGCTGCAACCTTCCAGCAACCGGCCGGCATGACCCAGCAGGTCGGGCCGTGCGGCGGCGCGGGCCAGGCGGATGAGTGTTTGGGCTGCCAGGGAGAAAGGCGACGGCGTGACGCCGTCGTGTTCCATGGATGCCGCAAGAGGCATGGGTTCGGCATCCAAGCCGGTTTTCAAAAAACGGCCGCTCCCGGGATCCAGGAAGATTTTCCGCATCTGGTCGGCAAGCAGCAGCGCCTGCGCCAGCCAGGCCGTATCCAGGGTGGCTTCGAACAGCTCCAAAAGGCCGAACGCCAGGAAGGCATAATCCTCAAGAAATGCCGGGACATCGGACGCTTCCCCCAGAAAGCTGCGCAGGAGCCGCCCGTCCTCGCGGCGCAGCCTCTCCAGCAGAAACAAGGCGGCGCGCCCTGCCGACTCCAGGAACGCGGGATTTCCGGCCACCGCCCCTCCACGGGCCAGGGCCGCGATCATCAGGCCGTTCCAGGCGGTGACGATCTTCTCGTCCCTGAAGGGCCGGATGCGCCTTTCCCGCCGCTCCAGCAACACCAACCGGCTCCGTTCCAGCCGCCCGCCGGTTTCCGCCGGGTCCAATCCTTCCCTGGCACAGAATTCATCCAGGCTGACCCTCGTGTTCAGGATGGTGAGACCTTCAAAATTGCCCTCTGCGGTCACCTGATAGAACCGGCAGAACAGGGGGGCATCATCGCCGAGGATTTCCTCGATCTCGCGCTTGTCCCAGACGTAGTATTTACCCTCAACGCCTTCTGAATCGGCATCCAGGGCCGCGTAGAAACCCCCCTCGGGCGAGGTCAGCTCGCGGGCGACAAAGTCAAAGATATTTTGGGCCATGCCAAGATAAAAAACATCACCCGTCGCCTGGCTCGCTTCCAGCGCCGCCAGCCCGAGCATGGCCTGATCGTAGAGCATCTTCTCGAAGTGCGGCGCCAGCCACTCCCGGTCCACTGCGTAACGGTGCACCCCGCCGCCCACCTGGTCCCATACCCCGCCGCTGCGTATCCTTTGCAGCGTCTGGAGCGCCATCTCCAGCGCCGGGCTGTTTCCTGCCGCTCCCTGACCGATCAGCCAGGTCATGTTGATCGGCATGGGGAACTTGGGAGCTGTCCCGAATCCGCCGTGAAGGGGGTCGTACTGGCTTTGCAACTGGTTGAAGGATGTGTCGATAAGGTCTTGTAAATCAGGAAGTATATGACTTGTCTCCCGGGGGGAGAGGTTAGCCATGGCTTCCATGATGCCGCGGCAGTTGTTTTCGATCAGGTCGGGTTGCCGGCGCCAGAGCGCTGCAATGTTGGGGAGCAGTTCCATGAGGCCGCTCATGCCGGCGCGACCGTGCCGGGGGAGATAGGTGACGGCCATGAAGGGGCGTTTGTCCGGTGTCATGAAGATGTTCAGCGGCCAGCCGCCGCTGCCGGTCAACACCTGGGACACGGCCATGTAGAAATCGTCGATATCCGGGCGCTCCTCCCGGTCCACCTTGATGCAGACGAAGTGGCTGTTCAGCAGCGCGGCAACCTGATCGTCCTCAAAGGATTCGTGGGCCATGACATGGCACCAGTGGCAGGTGGCGTAGCCGATGGAGAGCAGGATCGGCAGGTTTTCGTCGCGTGCCCTCCCAAAGGCCGCATCGCCCCATTCGTACCACGCCACCGGGTTTTCGGCGTGTTGCAGCAGGTAGGGGCTTTTGGCAAAGATCAGGCGGTTGAAGCCCTGGCCGCCGTCAAGCGGGAGTGCGCTCTTGTCCAGAGCCCTGAGCCGGGTGATGTACGCTGTCGTGTCAAGCTTTGCGTGTGTCATGGGACACCTTCCTTTAGCAGGCCGGGAGGCGGGCTATTTATATAAATACCCGGAATAATGCGAGTTTATTGTTGACAATGATTGCCGAGTTGCTATAGGTTTATTGTAACAATTTTGCGGGGAGGGGTTATGAAAAAAGTTTCTTTGCTCGTGTTTTTTCTGCTGTGCGGAGCATTGACGGTGTTTGCCAGGGATACGCTGCCCACCCCTGAGGTATTGGGCAAGGAATCGATTTTTACCGCCCAACGTCTGGCCGCCTACGACACGATAGTCGTCAGGGAGTTTTCCACCGAGGGGGCTGAATTGGCCAATCTGGACGACGAGGAAAAGAAGATCATGGAGGAAATCAAGCCGACCATTGTCAAGAACCTGAAAGAAAGCATTGTCAAAAACCTGAAAAAGGAAGGCAAGTTCAGGAATGTGCTTAATAACGGCGAGCCAAAGGGCAAGGCCATCATCGTGGAGGGAAAGTTCACCAGGTTCAACGGCGGCAAAGGCGCAGCTAAGTTTTTCCTGGGATGGATGGCGCCGGAGAGCGGCAAGACCAATATCTCGGTTGCCGGCCGCCTGGTTGACGCCAAGACGGGCAAGGAACTGGCCGCCTTCAGCGATACCCGCTCCGGCGGCGAGGGGGGCGGATTGGGCCGCCTCAGGGGGGTCATGCCGGTCCAGGCCACGGACGAGGGCGAGGAGATCGCCAACTTTATCCACAAGCTTTACTGAAGGCTACAACTGCCCGTTCTCTGTGCCTCTGTGAGCTTTAGTGAACGATAGTGAGCGAGTGATTCCATTTTGCGATCAAGATGAGATTTTTGGAGGGTAGGCTTCCAGCCTGCCTATTCAAGTGGGGTAGAACCCCGCTTGAAGCACAGGCAAGATGCCTGCGCTCCTTTGAGTATCACCTTGATTGCTAAGTGGAGTGAGAGAACCGTTCTGATTAAGGTTACTCTCCCAGCATCCTCGCAAAGAAGGCCGCCGCTAAATCCACCGTATCCCCCTGTTTGTCCTCCCCGCCGCCATTATTCGACGCGTCGACCAGCAGATGCTCCGGTATCTCGGCCAGGAAACGGCTCGGTTTACGCTCCTCGACAGCGCCGTACTTTCTGCGGGTCAGGCACCGGGAGATGGTCAGGCGCTGCCGGGCGCGGGTGATGCCGACATAGCATAACCGCCGCTCCTCGGCGCAGGTCGGGTCCTCCTCCATGGAGCGTTTGTGGGGGAGCATCTCCTCCTCCATCCCCACCAGGTAGACATGGTTGAACTCCAACCCCTTGCTGGAATGCAGCGACATGAGCGTGACGCTATTTTTGCCGTGCTCCTTGTCGTCCTCTGATTTTTCCTCGTCCATCAATGAGATCCGTTCCAGAAAGGCCGACAGGGTGGCCCTGGGGGTTTGGGCCTCAAATATGGCCAGGGAGTTGACCACCTGCTCGATGTTCTCGATCCGTTTGCGGGCCTGGGAGGCATCGTTCAGGGTGCGGTACAACTCGTCCTCGATGCGCAGGCGGTTGAAAAGGGCGTTGACCTGGGCACCCATGCCGGTGCGGCCGAAACCGGCAATGACCTCCGTCATCATCCTGTGGAAGGCCCCTACCGTTTTTTTGGACGACTCCGGGATGTCGGCGATCTCCGCCGCCCGGCCCAGGGTATCGAACAGGGGAACATTATGCTCCAGGGACCACTGGTTGAGGCGCACCAGGGTAGTGTCGCCGATGCCCCGGCGGGGAAAATTGATGATGCGCAGCAGGGATGCCTCGTCGCCGGGATTGTCGATGACGCGCAGGTAGGCCACGGCGTCCTTGACCTCCTTGCGTTCGTAGAACTGCTGCCCCCCCACCACAACGTATGGGATGCGCTCCAGGCGCAGTTTTTCCTCAAAGGCCCGGCTCTGGGCGTTGGAACGGTACAGCACGGCGAAACCGGACCAGGCGAGTTTGTCGCGGAACTGCTCCAGCATCATGCTGTCAACCACCCTGGTGGCCTCTTCCCCCTCGTCGGCCGCAACGATCAGCTCGATCCCGCGTCCCCGGCCGCCGGCCGTCCAGAGCGCCTTGCCGGTGCGGACCGGATTGTTCCTGATGACGCTGTTGGCCGCATCCAGGATCGAGCTGGTGGAGCGGTAGTTCTGTTCCAGCTTGATCACCCGGCATCCGGGGTAGTCCTGTTCGAAATTGAGGATGTTCCTCACCTCGGCCCCGCGCCAGCCGTAGATGGACTGGTCGTCGTCCCCCACCACGCAGATGTTGCCGTGCCTTTTGGCCAAAAGCGAGATCAGCAGGTACTGGGAAGCATTGGTGTCCTGGTATTCATCCACCATGATGTAGCGGAAGCGTTCCTGCCAGTGCCCCAGGATGGCGGCGTTGGATTGCAGCAGCCTGACCGAGAGCATGATGATGTCGTCGAAATCGATGGCGTTGAAGCCCTTGAGCAGTTCCTGGTAGCGGGGATACACGGCGGCCGCGGCAAGTTCGAGCTTGTCGTCGCGGGCCGGTTTGAAGTCGGCCGGCCCGATCAGGTGGTTTTTGAGGCCGGATATCTTCCACAGGATCAGGTCCGGGTCGCATTGCTTCGGGTCGATGTCCCTCTCGCGCATGGCCTGTCGCAGTACGCCGGCCTGGTCCGACGAGGAGTAGATCGAGAAGTTGGGCTTGAAGCCCAATCCCCGGATGTCGCGCCGCAGGATGCGCACCCCCAGGGAGTGGAAGGTGGAGATGACGATCCCGTCCGCTAACCTGCCGGCCATGGCGCTGACGCGCTCCTTCATCTCCCGGGCCGCCTTGTTGGTGAAGGTCACCGCCAGGATATTGTCGGCGGAGATGCGTTTGTCCCTGAGCAGGTGAACGATGCGGGTCGTGATGACCTGGGTTTTGCCGGAACCGGCCCCGGCCAGGATCAAAAGGGCGCCTTCGGTTTGGTTGACCGCCTGTTGCTGCGGTGGATTGAGTCGTTTCATAGGCGTTCAGGTGTACCACAAGCGGTGTGTTGACGCAAATCCGTTTCACGCTTGTTGCCAAGTCATAAAAATCATGTAATATCTTCAGGTAAAATCAATCCACGTCATGGAGCTCACGGTGACAGCCTCTCCCCATACCAAGAAACAACCCCAGAATAAGGCCGAGCGAGGCAAGGTGGACAAGGCGGACGCACCGCCGGAACAGGCCCCTAAGACCAAGGCATCAAAACATAAGCCGCCTGCGGCCGCGGGGGAGGGAACTCCGGCGGCGTCCGAGTTTGACTTAAGCGACAGCGAATGGTATCTCAACCGTGAGCTGACCTGGCTGGGGTTCAACCAGCGGGTGCTGCACGAGGCCGAGGACAGCCGTACCCCCCTGCTTGAGCGCCTGAAGTTCATCGCCATCGTCAGCTCCAACATGGATGAGTTCTTCATGAAGCGTATCGGCGGCCTCAAGCAGCAGATCGGCGCCGGCATGCGGGAACTGACCCTGGACGGCCGCACGCCCCGCCAGCAGGTACAGGAATGCCACCTCGTCATTCGCACTCTGGAGGCCAAAAAAGATCAGCTTTTCCACCAGGTAAGCTCCATGCTGGAGGAGAAGGGCATCGCCATTGAATCCTATGTAGAGCTTACGGCAAAAGAGAAAAAAACGATCCGCGAACATTACTACACCAATATATTTCCCTTGCTGACCCCCCAGTCGATCGACCCGGCCCATCCGTTCCCGTTTATTTCCAACTTGTCGCTCAACCTGCTGGTGACCCTGCGCTATCCCAGGGCGCGGGAGGTGTCCCTGGCGCGGGTCAAGGTCCCGGTCGGCCTGGGAACGCCCCGTTTCATCAGGGTGGGGAAGGGCGATCATTTCGTCTGCCTGGAAGATGTGATGATGAACAACCTGGACATGCTCTTTCCCGGCATGAATATCGTCAGTTGCGAAATCTTTCGCGTGACCCGCAACGCCAATACCGAGACGAATGAGGAAGAGGCCGACGATCTGATGGCCATGATCGAGTCCGAGTTGAAGGAGCGCAAGTTCGCCCCGATTGTGCGCATGGAGATCGGAACAGGCATGGACCCGCTCCATCGCGGCCGTCTTGCGGCTGAGCTGGAACTGGATGAAGAGAACGATGTCTTCGAGGTGCCCGGCCTTCTGGCCATGCGCGACCTGTTCGAACTGAGCGGTCTCGATTATGCCCGGTTGCACGACCACCCCCATTACCCCATCGAACATCCCCAGTTGCAGACGTCGCGCAACATCTTCCACATCATCCGTGATTGCGGGTCTATTCTCCTGCAGCACCCCTACGAATCCTTCGCCTCCTCTGTGGAGCGCTTCCTGCGTGAAGCGGCCATAGACCCCAAGGTGCGCGGCATCAAGATGACCCTCTACCGCACCTCTGTTCAGGGCCGCATCATCGATTCCCTGGTGCTGGCCGCCCAAAACGGCAAACAGGTGGCGGTGGTGGTGGAACTCAAGGCCCGTTTCGACGAGGCGGCCAATATCCGGTTGGCGGAACGGATGGAAGAGGCCGGTATCCACGTGACCTACGGCGTGGTCGGGCTCAAGACCCATTGCAAGGTGATCCTGGTGGTGCGCCAGGACTACAACGGGCTGCGGAGATATGTGCATATCGGCACCGGAAACTACCATGCCGAAACGGCTCGCATTTACAGCGATCTGGGCCTTTTGACCTGCGACCAGACCATCGGCCAGGATGTAACGGAACTCTTCAACTACCTGACCACCGGTTTCATGGCAAAACGCAACTACCAGAAGATCGTGCCGGCGCCCCGCATGCTGAAAAAGGCGCTTCTGTCGCGGATCGAGCGGGAAATCGAACTGCACCGCCAAAGTGGGGGCGGGCAGATCCAGTTCAAGATGAATGCCCTGGAAGACGGCGACATCGTAAGAGCGCTCTACCGCGCATCCCAGGCCGGGGTGAAGATCGACCTGGTGGTGCGCGACACGTGCCGGCTGCGCCCCGGCATCCCAGGACTTTCAGAAAACATCCGCGTCATGAGTGTCGTCGGGCGCTTTCTGGAACACTCCCGCCTCTATTATTTCAAAAATGGCGGGGCTGATGAATATTTCATCGCCTCTGCCGACGCCATGAAGCGCAACCTGGAGGCGCGCGTGGAGGTTCTCTGCCCGGTCGAGTCTCCGGAGTTGACCAAGGAGCTGCGGGCCATCTTCGATATCCATTGCTCCGACCAATGCTCGGTCTGGGATATGCAACCGGACGGCAGCTATATCCAGCGCATGCCAGACGCTGTGTCTTCCCTCTGTGGCAGCCATCACCTGATGATCGAGCGGGCCGCCAGGCGTCTCCGGGAATCCCTTAAGCAAAAGAAAAAGGCCAGGTTGCACCCCTGAGTTATCCCGGAAAAAAAACTCTCAACATGTTGCTGAACGGCTTGAAGAAATGATAGCCAATGTAGTGACAAAGCGAAATGATTGGGATGTTGAAGTACGTCCCGTCTAGCCGAGCTTCTTTTTTATTTCCAGGACATTCCCGCCATTGCTCTTTTTGTACTCCACGGAATCCATCAATGACCGGATGATGAAGATGCCGCGCCCCTTTTCGTCGAGCGGGTCCGTTTCGAAACTGGGATCGGGCACGCTGGTGAGGTCGAATCCCTGCCCGCTGTCATAAACCTTGATGCAGATCTCCTGGTCGGAGGCGCTGATGCGTATCTGGATATCCTTATTAGGGTCGGCTGCATTGGCGTGTTTGATGGCGTTAACCACGGCCTCGGTCAGCACCACATTGAGGTGATGCGCCAATTCTTCCCGGTCCCCCTTGAAACGGTCCAGCTCCCGCACCAAATTCTCGCCGATCTTGCCGATCATGCTCAGGTAACGGGTCTGGTTGGGTACAACTATCTCTATGTCGATGATGCTCTTCATGACAACCTCATGGGTGAGAAAGCTGCTGGTACGTGAATGAGGGCCGCGCTCAGTAGCTCTTCAGCGCATCATCAACGGTCTGAAAGATGTCGAATACCCGGTGCAGGCGGGTCAGCTCGAACATCGACTTGACCTGGTTCTGGAGTTCGGAGAGTTTGAGGCTTCCTTGGCGAGCGGATGCATTCTTGAATCCTGATACCAAAACCCCCAACCCGGAACTGTCGATAAAGCGCACCTCTTTGAGATCGATCAGCAGGTCTTTCATCCCGCTCTCGAACTGCCGGTTCAGTTCGGCCTTGAACTCGTCGGAGTTGTGGGCGTCAAGGCGTTCCTCCTTTACGTAGATGACCCTGACGGCTCCGTTTTCTTCGATCTTCAATTGCATGGGGTAACTCCTTTCGTTCTGTGTCCCCCTGACGCCGAGGCCGGGAAACGGTGATGGATTTACAGGATCTTGAGCACAACCAGCGAGATATCGTCCTGAAAGGTTTCTGAAGCGGTGAAGTCTTTGACCGCCGTATAGATCGATTCTATGATCTCCCGGGCCGGCATATGCCGCAGCGTGCCCAGGAGAGCGCAAACACGCTCGTTTCCGAATAATTCGTCGCGGTCGTTGCGCGCCTCGGTCAAGCCGTCCGTATAGAAGAGCAGCACATCGCCCGCCTTAAGTTCGAAACTGCGCTCCTCGAACATCACCGAGGTCTTGACGCCGAGAATCAGGCCTTCCGTATCCAGCTCGATGCACGAATGCTCTCCATCGCGACTGATAATGGGACGGTTGTGACCGGCATTGGCGAAGGAGAGACGACCGGTGGCGGAGTTGTACTTGGCGTAGAACATGGTGATGAACAGTTCGGCGCGGGTCAGATCATCATAAAGCTGACTGTTGAGGAGTTGCAGGATGGCGCTCGCGCTGTTGGCCGAATTGACCTGGGCGCGCAGCAGGGTGCGCACCTCGGCCATGATCAGGGCCGCGCCGACGCTGTGCCCGGAAACGTCGGCGATCAACAGATCGACGGTGTGGTCGTCCCGTTTGAAAAAATCATAATAGTCCCCCCCCACATGGGCGGCCGAGATACAGCGGCCCGCCATATCCATCCCGAACGTTTCCGGGGCGGCGTCGGGCAGGAGCGATATCTGGATCTGCTGGGCGATCTCCATATCCCGCATGACCCGAGCCTTTTCCAGGAGAGCCTGCTCCTTCTCATTCCTTTCGTGCTCTTTGGCCTCCATCTCGCGAACAATGGTGGCAGCCTGGGCCAGTTGGCCCGCCAGGCTGCACAGCAGGCTGATGAATTCCTCAGTGAATATTCCCGTGATCGACTTGGAAAAAACCGCTAGAACGCCCAGTGAAGGTTCTCCCTCGCGGAAAATGGGGAGATAGGCGCAGGAGACGATTCCCTCCGCAAGCGTCTGTTCAAGGTTGATGGTCGCCCCGATCTGACTGGTGTCGTTGACGAAGTGCGGTTTGCGGTCAAACAGCGCCATATCCCAGTAAGGGGCGTTCTCCATGAACCAGTGGTGCTGGTTGATGGGGCGCCGGTTGCTCCCCTGATAGCTTTTCACCGCAAGGGCGCCGCTGACGTTAAGTAGTTGAATGATGGCCACATCCAGCTTGAATTCCTTGAGCAGCAGGCTGAGCAGGTCATCCATGATGATCTGGATGTCAAGGGTGCGGTTGATGATCTCGGATGCCTTCAGGCGGACGTAGAGCGCTTCGCGGCTCTGATCAAGGGAGGTGCGGACGGAGCTGAAGATGTCGTAGACCGATTCCATGCGCGATCCCATGTCGGAGAGGAAGCTATCCACAATAGCCCCGGCTGCGGCTGCCCCGACTGATCCGGCCAGGGTTTTCTCGGCGAAGCGCTTGAGGTTTGGGAGTTCGAATTCGGAAACGCTGCCGTCCGAACCTATCTCCCGGTCGCCCAGGTGACTGGTTATGGCCTGGCGCGCATCCGCCTCTCCGATGAACTTGGCCATCAGGTTGACGAACTGGCTGATGGTGACAGGTTTGGAGAGGCGTTTGGTTTCGGCCGGATGGTCGGCGCGCTCCAGATCGAACGTGCCGATGAAACGGCGTATCTGCTCACGCTCAGGCTCGTCCTGGCGCAACAGGATCGAGCAGACGATATATGCGCTGACGTTGAAAAGCATGCTCCAGAACAGGGAGTGGCTCCACAGGTCCATGTTGCTGAGGCCGAACAGTTCGGTCGGCTTGAGGAGGCCGATGCCGAAAGGACCTTTCGTGAGCAGGTCCGGCTCCAGCCAGCCGGATTTGCTGAACGAAGGCAAAAGCAGGGTATAGGTCCATGTCAGAAAGCCGAACAGGATGCCGGTAATGGCGCCGGACTTGTTGCCGCGCTTCCAGTAGAGGCCGCCCAGCATGGCCGGCAGGAACTGGCAGGCGGCCGAGAAGGAGATCAGCCCCATGTTGACCAGCATGTAGGTGTCGCCCACGATCCGGTAGTAGAAATACCCCAGAAAGATCACCAGGAAGATGCCCAGACGTTTCAGGTTGATCAGCAGATACGGGAACCATGACTGGGGGGTGAAGCGAACGATGACCGGCATGAAGATATAGTTGAGCAGCATGGTGGATATGGCGACCGACTCCACCATTACCATCCCGGCGGCGGCAGAAAACCCTCCCAGGAAGGCCAAAAGGGCGATGGTGCCGTGCCCGCTCAAAAGCGGGAGGCTGATGACGAAAAAATCGGCGCCGCTGCTGCTGCCGGTGGCCATGATGCCGCCCAGGGCAATCGGCATGACAAACAGGTTGATCAGGAAGAGATAGGCGGGAAAGAGCCACATGGCCTTGGTGATGTGCCCTTCGTCAGAGTTTTCGATCACCATGACATGGAATTGGCGCGGCAGGAGCATGATGGCGGCCATGGACATGGAGAGCATGGTGAAGGACGGTACGTAGTCCGGATCGTTACCGGCGGCGCCAAAGGTGAAAAGCTGTTCGAACAGTTTGGGACGGGCGGCATGAAAACGGGTGAAGATGTCGCTGAAACCGTCGTACAGGTAATAGGTGACGAAGATGCCCACGCCGAGCAGGCTGACCAATTTGACCAGTGATTCGAACGCCACGGCGGCGATCAACCCTTCGTGGCGTTCACTCGATACCAGCCTGCGGGCTCCGAAGATGATACTGAAGACCGACAGGATCAGCGCCAGCAAAAGGCCGGTCGGCACCGTCAGTTCCGAACCGCTGTGGGGGATGTGGATACGGTTGGCCTGGAATCCGCTGATCAGGTAGAAACTGGTGGAAACGGCCCGTATCTGCAATGCGATATAGGGCATGATGCCCAGGATGGAGATCAGGGTCACCAGGGCGCCAAGCCAGAGGGATTTGCCGTAGCGCAGGCTGATGAAGTCGGCGATCGAGGTGATGTTGTTCTCCTTGCTGATCCGAACGATGCGGCGCAAGAGAAAAAACCAGGAAAAGGCGGTCAGCGACGGCCCGAGGTAGATCATCAGGAAGTCCAGGCCGGTGGTGGCAGCCTTGCCGACGCTGCCGTAAAAGGTCCACGACGTGCAGTAGACCGCGATTGACAGGGAGTAGACATAGGGGTTGTCGACGATGCTCCGGCCGGTTTCCTTGCGGCGATGGGCATACCAGGCGATCAGGAAGATCAGCGTGGTGTAGAGGGTTGATATGATGGCCGCGTGGGCAAAACCGGAGTTCACGGTTTTGGGTTCTCCGGGGATTTATCGGCGGTGTGGCTGACGGCCAGGGTGAAGACATAGATGACAACGATGGAAAACGCCCAGCCAAGGTAAAAGTAGAGGAACATGAGCGGGTAACCGAAGATGGCGCCCGGCTTGTTGAAGATTTGCAGGAAGGGAAAATTCATCATGATAAAGCCCACCACGAAGAAGATAACCCATGATTCCCGGAGTTGGAGCCGTCGCAGGAGCTTGTGACGCAGTCGGTTCGTCATTGCACGAGCCTCGCGTAGATCGGGCTGGTGAGGGTTTCAGAAGAAGCGGCGGTGGAAACGTTCAGCACGACCCCTTCCGACCCATCCGGCGGTTGGAAGTTGTTTCGCTGCAATTCGAGGATTTCCAGCCGGCCGTCGGAAACGCTCTCACCGGCAGTTTCCCGTTCCGCCAGTCGGCGACGCTGCTCCGGGTCCGGGCAGGAGCATTGCAGCACGACGCACGGCACTCCGAGCCTTGCAGCCAGTTGGCTAAAGGGGCGGCGCTGTTCACGGCTGATGAAACAGGCATCGATGATAACGGAACGACCCGCAACGAGCTCGTCTTCCGCCAGGCGCAGCAGTTCGGCATAGGTGGCCTCGCTTGCCGCGGCTGAGTAGAGCCCGGTTAAAAACGGTATGCGCATGGCGGTATCCGGCGGCAGGCTCGCCATCTGTTTGCGGACCCTGTCCGAATTATAGGTTGCATAGCCTAGCTCAAAGTTGAGCTGCGCCGCCAGCGTGCTTTTACCGCTTCCGGTCAGGCCGCAGGTGATGAAAAGGGTGGTTTTCAGGCGCTGCCGCTCAAGGTAACCGCGCGCCAGCCGGAAATATGCGGCGGACCTCGCCCCGGCGCGTTCCCGCTCCTTTTGCTCGATCCCGGTGTCGCTCTGGCGGAAGCTTTCCACCTTGCCCCGCACAAAGGCGCGGTAAAGCTTGTAGAAATCGATCACGTCACAAAGGCCGGAATCACCCGAAGCAGTCAGGTATTCATCCAGTACCGCTTCAGCAAGGTCGTGACGGCGGTGATAGTCCAGATCCATGAGTAGAAAGGCGACATCGGCGGCAGTGTCGCAGTAACGGAAGCGCTCGTTGAACTCGATGCAGTCGAAGATGTAAATCCTGCCGTCGGTCAGGCAGATATTTTCCAGATGGATGTCTCCGTCGCACTCCCGGATGAACCCGCCTGCTATCCGTCCTTCGAAGATCTCAGCCCGTCCTTCGATGATTGATGACACCCATTCCCGGATCACCTCCAACTCATGGGAAGAGAGCGGCGTTTGGGAGTTGATCGCACTCTGGGCAAAATTTTCCTGCCAATTGGCCATGATCCGTTCCCGTTGACCGTATTCGCTGATGGCGGGCGAGGTTGCGGCAGCGTGGTGGAACGCGGCGATGACCCTGGCCACTGCCCGCATGTCGGCAGTGGTTGCCTCTCCGCGTTCCACCAGGCGGTCAAGCATCCGTTCAGCCGGCAGCCGCCTCATCTTGACGGCATAGTCGATAACCGGGCCGTCGCCGAAGAAGGCGGCACCATCCGGGGTCTCCCGCACCTCGACAACCCCCAGATAGATGTCAGGGCAGAGACGGCTGTTGAGCCGTACCTCCTCATGGCAGTAAAAACGGCGTCGGTCAATGGTGGAGAAGTTGAGAAACCCGAAATCCACGGGCTTTTTGATCTTGTATGCGGTGTCGCCTGCCAGGAATATCCAGGAGACATGCGTCTGGATCAGCAAGACGGAGGCGGCCTCATCCGGGTAGGCGTCTATTTTCAATAATGATTTTATGATATTACGTTGCATGGGGGCGTCTCTCTCAGGTAAAAATACTACCATTAAAACAGCACTTCCGCAAGCAACAGGCATATCTGATATTCATTTGACGGTCATTAGGTTTCATGCTAGGTTTTATCATACTTTTCATCAATGAGGAATGCCGTTGTGAAGCTAAGTTTACTATTGATAACACTGTCCGCCGTCCTTATCTCCTCCTGTGCGACGACCGGTTCCCCGACGCATGACGAAACAACGCCGTCCCGTCCTTTATACGCGAGTCAATCCCGAGCCCTGTATCTCTATTCACGGGCCCGTCTGGCGGCCTATGACGGCGATTTCCCCACGGCCCTGTCCATTCTGCGGGATGCCCTTGAAATGGACCCGTCTTCCGCCTTTCTCAACAACGCCGTTGCCGAGGTCAAGCTGAAAATCGGGCAGGCGCAGGAGGCCCTGGAATACTTCGACAAGGCCATCAAGCTCGACCCGTCGTACCGCGAACCCTATGTGCTGGCAGGCACGACCCTGTCATCCATCGGCAAGGACCGCGAAGCGCTCGACTACTTGCGTAAAGGGGTCCAGCTCGATCCTTCACGTGAAGACGCCTATCTGCACCTTGCTCTGGCCCTGTCACGGCTCAACGAGTACGAGGAGACCGTCAGCACGCTGAAGACGCTGGTCAAGATCAATCCGGATTCCCTGCTGGGTTACTACTATCTCGGCCGTGCCTACAGCCAGATGAAGCTTTACCACGAGGCGGTTGGGTACTTCAAAAAGGCCCTTGAACTGCGCCCTGAATTCGAACAGGCGGCCCTTGACATGGCCGCCTCGTATGAGGCATTGGGAGACTATTCCCAGGCAATAGAGATCTACAAGAATCTTGTGGACGATGATGACAGCAAGGTGGCGGTCCTGCAGCGCCTTATACAGCTTCTTATCCAGCAGCGCCGCTTCGAAGACGCACTTGAACTCCTGGAGCGTGCAGCGGATTCAGGGCTTTCCGGCCCGGAAACGATGCGCAAGATCGGGTTGCTCCACCTTGAACTGGAACAGTATGATGAAGCCATCAAGGTCTTCAACGGCATGCTTGAGAAGGATTCGGGCGCTGACCAGATACGTTTCTATCTGGGAATGACCTATGAAGAAAAAGGGGATATAGACCGCGCTTACTCAGAATACACCAAGATACCTCACGGTTCGCCCGCCTACCTGGATGCCATCGGGCACATCGCCTTTATTCTCAAGGAAAAGGGCAAGACCGACCAGGCGGTGGAGATGCTCAAGGATGCCATTGCCGGCAATCCGGGCCATCTCGATCTGTATCTCAACCTTTCCACGCTCTACGAGTCGCTCGGCAAGACCGACGAGGCGCTGACCCTGCTGCTGGGCGCTGAAAAGGAATTCCCGAACGAAGCCCGCCTGTATTTCCGCATCGGGGTTTTTTACGACAAACTCGGCAAGAGGAACGAATCCATCGAACAGATGAAGAAGGTCCTTGCTATCGATCCCCAGGATGCCCAAGCGCTCAATTTCCTGGGCTACACCTACGCCGAGATGGACATCAATCTCGACCAAGCCCTGGAGTACGTCAAGCAGGCCGTCGCTATCCGCCCCAATGACGGATTCTTCCTGGACAGCCTCGGCTGGGTCTACTTCAAGATGAAAAAGTATGACGAGGCATTGAAATACCTGGAAGAGGCCAACAACCTGGTAGAGGAGGATTCCACCATTGCCGAGCACCTGGGGGACGTCTATTACGCCAAGCGGAATTACCATAAGGCGCTGCAGCTTTACAAACGGGCGCTGAAGATCGAACCGGAACGCAAGGAGTTGGCGGACAAGCTGAAAAAGCTTAAAGGGGAGCCTGGAGATCGATGAGCACGGTGCGCCGTCTCAGGCTGCTGCTCCCGGCCCTTTTCCTTGCCGTTACCGCATGTACACAATCGCCGGCTGCGCCCCGGGACGGAGCCCGTGATGAAAGTCCCGCCTATGGCGATGCCCTTGTGGAGGGCACTATCGGCGACGCCTCCACCCTGATACCGCTCCTGGCGTCCGACAGCTCGTCCCATGCCGTGGCAGGGCTGCTCTACAACGGCTTGGTCAAATACGACAAAGACCTGAAGATCGTCGGAGACCTGGCACAGTCCTTCGACATCGCAGCGGATGGGCTCACCATCACTTTTCATCTCCGCAAGGGGGTGAAGTGGCACGACGGCGCGCCCTTTACCTCCCGCGACGTGCTCTACACCTACAGGGTCACCATCGACCCCAAGACCCCCACCGCCTATGCCGAGGACTTCAAGCAGGTGAAAAGCATTGCCGCGCCCGACGATCATACCATCCGGGTGACCTACGGCGCACCCTATGCGCCGGCCCTGGCCTCGTGGGGGAACGGCATCCTGCCGGCGCACCTTTTGGAGGGCAAGGATATCACGAAGAGTCCCCTGGCCCGCGCGCCGGTCGGCACCGGCCCGTACCGCTTCAAGGAGTGGGTCGCAGGCCAGAAGATCGTGCTTGAATCCAACCACGACTATTTCGAGGGGCGTCCCTGGATCGACCGCTACATCTACCGTATCATCCCCGACACGTCCACCATGTACATGGAACTCAAGGCGGGCACCGTCGACATGATGGGGCTGACGCCGGTGCAGTATGTCCGCCAGACAACCGGGACTCGTTTCACGTCCCTGTTCAACAAGTACCGCTACCCCTCATCAAGCTATGTCTATATGGGCTATAACCTGCGCCATCCGCTCTTTCGGGACAAGCGCATCCGCCAGGCCCTGACCTCGGCCATAGACAAGAATGAACTGATCCACGGCGTGCTGTTCGGCATGGGCCAGAAGGCGGTAGGGCCGATTGCTCCAGGACGCTGGGCTTACAACTCCAACGTCAGGGACATCGTCTATGACCCCGGGCATGCGGCCGAGCTTCTGGCCCAAGCCGGGTGGAAGGAGAAAAACAGCGACGGTATCCTGGTGAAGGACGGCAAACCGTTCAGTTTCACCATCCTGACCAACCAGGGGAACCAGCAACGGCTGCTGACGGCCCAAATCATCCAGCAACGGCTGAAGTACGTGGGGATCGACGTGAAGATCCGCATCGTGGAGTGGGCTACATTTCTCAAGGAGTTCGTGGATAAGGGGAATTTCGAGGTGGTCATGCTGGGGTGGACCACCAGTCCCGACCCGGACATGTTCGATGTCTGGCACTCCAGCAAGACCAATCCGGGCGAGTTGAACTTCGTCGGCTACAAGAACGCCGAGGTGGACCGCCTGCTGGTGGAGGGACGCAGCACCTTTGACATTGAAAAACGCAAGAAGGCCTATTTCCGCATCCAGGAGATCATGGCCGACGAGCAGCCCTACACCTTTCTCTACGTGCCGGATGCCCTGCCGGTGGTCAGCTCCCGTATTCGCGGCGTGAAACCGGCGCCGATCGGCATCGGCTACAACCAGATAAAGTGGTACGTGCCCAAGGCCGAGCAGGTGTACTGATATGGCACGTTATCTTCTCAAACGCATCCTGATGCTGATCCCGCTCATGGTCGGAATAACCCTGATCACCTTTTCAGTCGTCCATCTGGCGCCGGGCGAGCCGGTGGAGATGCAGATGGCCATGAACCCCAAGGTGGGCAAGGAGGCCCGCGAGCGGCTGCGCAAGTACTACGGCCTGGACAAGCCGCTGCACGAACAGTATTTTACCTGGGTCGGCAAGCTGGCGCGGCTGGACCTGGGACGCTCCTTTTCCACAGACAACCGGCCTGTCAAGGACAAGATCACGGAACGCCTGCCCATTACCCTCTCCCTCAACATCATCGCCCTAGTGCTGGAATTCGGCTTGGCAATCCCCATCGGCATTCTGGCCGCCACCCATCGCGATACCTGGCTGGACAAGGGGATCACCGTCTTTGTCTTCGTCGGTTTTGCCGTGCCGACCTTCTGGCTGGCGCTGCTCTTGATGTACCTGTTCGGCGTCAAGCTGAACTGGCTTCCCATCTCGGGGCTGCATACCCTGGGGAGCGACGGTTACGGCGTGATGCGCTATATCGTGGACATGGCCAGGCATCTCTGCATGCCGATCCTGGTGGCCTCCTTCGGCAGCCTGGCCGGGTTGTCGCGCTACATGCGCTCGTCCATGCTGAACGTGATCGGCCAGGATTACATCACCACCGCCCGGGCCAAGGGGCTTTCCGAGCGGGTCGTGATCTACAAGCACGCCCTGCGCAACGCCCTTTTGCCGCTGATCACCCAGGCGGGACTGGCCATTCCCGGCCTGATCGGCGGGAGCGTCATCTTCGAAACCATCTACTCCATCCCCGGCATGGGGCAGCTCTTCTACCAGGCGGTCATGTCCCGCGACTATCCGGTGGTAATGGGTATCGTGATCATCGGCGCACTCTTGACCCTGATCGGCAACCTGGTCGCGGATGTCTGCTATGCCTTGGCAGACCCGCGCATCAGGGAGGGGAGGGGAGCGCAGTGATCGGACACCATTCCTTTTTCCGGGCCGTATTCTGGCCGCGTCTGGCCCACAACAGGTTCGCCGTGGCCGGAGCGATCGTCGTGGCTCTGATGCTGGCGGCCGCTCTGCTGGCCCCCCTTATCGTGCGCTTCGGTCCCTATGAGCTCAACGCCTGGGCGGTTCTGGAGCCCCCTTCCCTGAAACACTGGTTCGGTACCGACGATCTGGGACGCGACGTATTCAGCAGGATCATCTATGGGGCGCGAATCTCCCTTTTGGTCGGGTTTGCGGCGGCCGGGATCGGCGTGCTGATCGGCACAATCCTGGGGTTGGTGGCCGGATTCTACGGCGGCTGGATCGACAATATCCTCATGCGGGTCGTTGACATCATGTTCTGTTTTCCGACCTTTTTCCTGATCCTGGCGGTGATTACCTTTCTGCGGCCGTCCATCTGGTACATCATGATCGTCATCGGCCTGACCGGCTGGATGGGGGTGGCCCGGCTGGTGCGGGCCGAGACCCTTTCCATCCGCGAAATGGACTACATCATGGCCGCCCGCTGCATCGGTTGTTCCGACAGGCGCATCATCTTCCGCCATATCCTGCCCAACGCCGTCTCGCCGGCCCTGGTGGCGGTCACCCTGGGCATCTCCGGCGCCATATTGACCGAGTCGGCCCTCTCGTTCCTCGGCATCGGCGTCCAGCCTCCGACCCCAAGTTGGGGCAACATTCTCACCTCTGGCAAGGATTACATCGAATTTGCCTGGTGGCTTTCGCTCTTTCCGGGTGGCGCCATTTTCATCACCGTCCTGTCCTACAACCTTCTGGGCGAAGGGATTCGTGACGCCCTCGATCCGCGGCTGAACAGGTGACTGGAACATATCGATTCCATGAAGGGATGAGACTGCATGACCAAAGAACATGACGGGATAATCGGACCGGAAGGGGAACTGTCCATATCCCGGGACGAATTCCGGGTGGAGAGCCTGGAGGACGAACTCCGGGTGGATGAGATCTGCAGGAACATGCTGAGGCGTTTTTATGACCGGCTCCTGGCGAATGGTCTCACCCCGGGAAAGGCGACCTTTCTCGCCGGTGGCGCCGACTATTTTGTGCGGGATTTCGTCGTTGGGTACAAACAGCGGAACCTCCTGGACGAGAAGCCCGGCATCGTCCGGCAGTTTGCCGGCAACTGGTATATCGTGAATACCCTTGAGCCGGACATCGCCGAGCTTGCCGGGTATCTTGACGGGGCAGGTGCATTTTACCGCTTTCTCCGGTCCTGCGGCGCCATTACGGCTGAATTCCTGGACGTGATCGAGCAGGAGTGCGCCGACCGTGAGTATTACGCCCGCCGCATCGATTCCTTCTGGGAGATCACGGGGGACGGTTATTTCGCCTGGGAACGGGAATGCACCCTGAAGGAGCCTTAGCAGCCTGTTAGGGATCGGTGGAGAATCTGCACGATGAAGAGGAACGGTTCCGCAATTGTCGGGAGGGAGACGGAAGTGGCCGAGGAGAAGTGGGACCGGCTGGTGACGCGGTTGGACGGGGTGCTGGACCGGGTGGACAGGCTCCTGGAAAGGAGCACACCCCCTGAGGTGCCTGACCGGGTCGATTGTGCCGGGTACTGGGCGTTCCGGTGGCAGAAGGAAGGGGATTCCGGCACCCTGATTCCCGTGGCCCATCCCCACCTGGTTGAACTGGACGACCTGACCGGCATCGACGATGCCAAGGAACTCCTTGTCCGAAACACTGCCCAGTTCGTTGCGGGGGTCCCGGCCAACAACGTCCTCCTCTGGGGGGAGCGGGGGAACGGTAAGTCATCCTGCGTCAAGGGGCTGCTCACGAAGTTTGCGCCCCGGGGACTGCGCCTCATCGAGGTGCAGAAATGGGACCTCCTGAGTCTGCCGGCGATCGTTGACAGGCTCCGCGGCCTGCCGTTCCGGTTTATCCTCTTCTGCGACGACCTCTCATTCGGCGAGGGGGAGACGGAATACCGGCCGCTGAAGCCCCTTCTCGACGGCGGCATCGAGGCACGTCCGGAAAACCTCCTGATCTACGCCACGTCCAACCGGCGCCATCTCATGCCCGAGCCGATGTCCGACAATACGGGGAGCGGCGAGATCCATCCCGAGGAGGCCGTATCGGAGAAGCTTTCCCTCTCCGACCGGTTCGGCCTCACCCTCGGCTTCTCCACGTTCGACCAGGAGACTTACCTGGAAATAGTTGCTCATTATGCTCAAAGGCTCGGCGTGACCATGGAAGGGGAGCAGCTCAGGAAAGAGGCAATTCTCTGGGCCCTTTACAGCGGCCGCCGGAGCGGCAGGTCGGCCCGGCAGTTCATCGATGACCTGAAGGGGAGACTCGCGCTTGCCGAAACAGCGGATTGCGGTTGACCCTGGTTCGGGATAATGATACTAAATAAAAGTTAATACAAAAAACCAGGAGGGGTTCCATGAAGAGACCAGGAATAGTCGCATCTCTCGCCATCGTTTTTTCAATCTTTGCCGCTTTCGCCCTTGCATCGGTCGGCTCCGGCATCTCTGCAGACGAGGCTCTCGGCAGGCTGCTCGCCGGCAACAAGCGGTACGTGGAGAGCAAAATGAACGCCTGCGGAGAAACCACCGCAACGGCGCGGGAAAAGCTCGCCAAGGGACAGCAGCCCTATGCCATCATCCTCTCCTGTTCCGATTCCCGTGTCCCGCCCGAGATCATCTTCGACAAGGGCCTCGGCGAGATCTTCGTCGTCAGGGTTGCCGGCAACGTTCCCGACCCGGTCGTCCTGGGGAGCATCGAATATGCCGCCGAACACCTCGGTTCCCCCCTGGTCATGGTTCTCGGGCATGAGCGGTGCGGTGCGGTGAAGGCAACCGTCGACGCGAACGGCAAAGGTGAAGGGAATATCGGCGCCATCGTCAAGGCAATCGCCCCGGCCCTGGAAAAGGTGAAAAAAGATAAGAACTGCGACCTGAAGGACAAGGAGAAGCTGGTGGAATGCGTGGTCGATGCGAACGCTCAGATGGTTGCGCAGAATTTGACGAAGCAGTCCAGGGTCATCCGGGAACTGGTGCATGAAGGCAAATTAAAGATTGTCGCGGCCAAATACGACCTGGACGACGGGAAGGTGACAGTCTTCGACGCAAAAAAATAGGGAATAATGCAGTTCCGGTTAGACAAATCTTGCAGGCAGGATGAGGTTATGGACGAAAAACAGGTTGACATGAACGGTGGCGCCGAAGAAGAAAGCTTCGCGGATCTTTTTGCGCAGAGCGCCAAGGAGAGCGACTGGCTGGAGCCGGGGCAGAAGGTGGAAGCCAGGGTCCTGAAGATCAGCGGAGAGTGGGTCTTCCTCGACACCGGCAGGAAAGGGGAGGGGGTCCTGGACAAGAAGGAACTCCTGGATTCGGAAGGGAATCTCACCATCAAAGAGGGGGACGTGGTCACGGCCTGGTTTCTTTCCTCCAGCAACAATGAGATGCGCTTCACCACCCGGCTCGGCAGCGGGCCGTCCGGCGCCGGCAATGCCCGGCTGGAAGAGGCCTGGCGGAGCGGCATCCCGGTGGAAGGGTTCGTGGAAAAGGAGATAAAGGGGGGCTTCGAGATCAAGATCGGCGGCAGCACCCGCGCCTTCTGCCCCTATTCCCAGATATCACTGGGGCGGGCCGAAAGCAACGCCGCGTTCGTCGGGCTCCATCTCTCCTTCCGGATCACAGAATACGCCGAGAACGGCCGCAACATCGTCGTTTCCCACCGGGCGATCCTGGAAGAGGAGCGGCAGCAGGAGAAAGAGCGGCTCAAGGAAACCCTTGCCGAGGGGATGACGGTCCGGGGGACGGTCACCTCCATCCGGGATTTCGGTGCCTTCGTCTCTATCGGCGGGGTCGAGGGGCTGATTCCGATTTCCGAGATGGCCTGGAGCCGGGTGAAGGATGTCGGCGACGTGCTGTCGGTGGGGCAGGTTGTGGATGTGGTCATCAAAAAGATCGACTGGGAGAACGACCGGTTCTCCTTCAGCCTCAAGGATACCCTGGCCGACCCGTGGGACAAGGTTATCGAAAAATTCCCCGTCGGTTCGTACCATAAGGGTGTAGTGGCTCGATTAATGGCCTTCGGCGCCTTCGTCACCCTGGGGGAAGGGGTTGACGGTCTGATCCACATCTCGAAACTGGGAGCGGGCAAGAGAATCAACCATCCCCGCGAAGCGGTCAAGGAAGGGGAGCAGATCGAAATAAAG
>PLYK01000129.1 GCA_003151775.1 Geobacter sp.
TGAAGCGGGCATTGGGGTGGGCAGCCGGACGGCCGCAACCGGGAGTCCACTCGTTGCCCTGCCAATCGGTGAGCTTTGCGGGGGGCTCGTCGGACAGCCCTTCCCACCACACATCCCCGTCCTCGGTCAGGGCAACGTTGGTGAAGATGGTGTTTTTCTCGCAGGAGACCATGGCGTTGGGGTTTGTCTTATAGTTGGTGCCGGGGGCCACGCCGAAATAGCCGTACTCGGGGTTGATGGCGTATACCTGCCCGTCGGCGGCCGGCTTGATCCAGGCGATATCATCNNGTCTTGCCGCAGGCGCTGGGGAAGGCGGCGCCGACGTAGGTCTTCTCGCCTTTCGGCGATTCCACGCCAAGGATCAGCATATGCTCGGCCAGCCACCCTTCATCCTTGCCCTGCTTGGAAGCGATGCGCAAGGCAAGGCACTTCTTGCCCAAAAGGGCGTTGCCGCCGTAACCGCTGCCGAACGACCAGATCGACCGTTCTTCCGGAAAATGGACGATGTACTTCTCCTTGTTGCAGGGCCAGAGGACATCCTTCTGACCCGGTTCGAGCGGGGCGCCCACGGAATGAAGGCACGGCACGAATTCGCCGTGACCAAGCACGTCCAGGACGGCCCTGCCCATGCGGGTCATGATCCGCATGTTGACGGCGACGTAGGGGGAGTCGGATATCTCCACCCCGATCTTGGCGATATTGGATCCCAGCGGCCCCATGCTGAACGGGATGATGTACATGGTGCGCCCCTTCATGCAGCCCCTGAAGAGCTTCTGCAGGGTTTCCTTCATCTCCTTGGGGGGCATCCAGTTATTGGTCGGTCCCGCATCCTGTTTGGAAAGGCTGCAGATGAAGGTGCGGTCCTCGACCCGGGCCACGTCGCTCGGGTCCGACCAGGCGAGATAGCTGTTGGGGCGCTTCTGCTCGTTCAGCTTCCTGAAGGTGCCGGACTTGACCAGCAGATCGCAGAGCTCGTCGTACTCCTCCTGGGAACCGTCACACCAGTGTATCCGCTCCGGTTCGCACAGGTCGGCGACCTCTTCAACCCATTTCAGCAATTCTTCGTTTATCGGGACATCATAACTCATGCCACTTCCTCCTCATATCGTTAAGTTTCATACCTAAAACCAAAAAAATCCTGGTCACAATAGGAGGTAAACACCCTTGAGTTTTGCTGTCCTTTTTCCCATAAAAAAACAGCATCAAAAAATTTACTGGTGTTAAATACCACAGGGGTTCCGATAATGCAAAAGCGTTTTACCGGATAAATGTCGTAGAGGGCATATCCGATCACGGCAGATTTAGCAAGCAGAATTCAGGTGCGGTTGCCCGGCCGGCCGNNGGCATGCTACGACAACGCCTCCCATTCCCCGTACAACTCCTCCAGCCGGCTGTTCAGGGCTGCATGGAGTTCGCCGGCCTCGGCGCCTCTCTGCGGATCGTCGAAGAATCCGGGGGCGTTCATCTCCACCTCCAAGCGGGCAAGCTCAGCCTCGGTACGGGAGATTTCGGCCTCCACTGCGGCCAACTGCTTTTGACGGCCCTGTTCCTCCCGCTTGAGTTGTTTTTCCTCCTCGCGTCCCTTCTTGCGCTCTTCCCTGGCAGCTTCGGGGAGCGACAGCGGTAGAGCTTCAGCGGCGGCGGAGCGGGCGGCATCGGGGGATGCGGCCGGCGTTCCCCGTTCTTTTTTCTCCAGATAATACTCGTAATCGCCGTAATAGCTGACAAGAGCGCCTCTTTCAACCTCCACGACGCGGGTTGCCAGGCCGTTGACGAAATAACGGTCGTGGGAGACGAACACCACCGTGCCGTCAAAGGAGCGCAGGGCGTCCAGCAGCACCTCCTTGCTGAACAGGTCCAGATGGTTGGTCGGTTCGTCCATCAGAAGCAGGTTGGAGGGACGCAGCAGCATCTTGGCCAGGGCCAACCGGTTGCGCTCGCCGCCTGAGAGCACGCCGATCTTCTTGTGGATGTCGTCACCCGAAAAGAGAAAAGCGCCCAGGATGTCCCGCAACTTGGGGACCATGTCATAGGGGGCATCGGCATAGAGTTCCTCATAGGCCGTGCGCGTGGCGTCCATGACGCTGGCCTGATCCTGGGCAAAATAATCAGCGATCACATTGTGCCCTTCGATCCGTTCACCCCCCTGGAACGGGGCGCCGGCCAGGACTGACATGAGGGTGGACTTGCCGGCCCCGTTATGGCCTACCAAGGCAACGCGTTCCCCCTTCTCGACAACGAGATCGACGCGGTCTAGGACCGCCAGGTCCCCGTAAGACTTGGTCAGGCCCCTCAGCTCCATGACGGTCTTGCCGCTTTTGGGGGCAGGGGGGAAGTGAAAACGAATCCTTTTCCGTTCCGGAGGGAGCACGATCCGTTCCACCTTTTCCAGTTGCTTGATGCGTGACTGCACCAGGGAGGCCTTGTTGGCCTGGTAACGGAAGCGGCGGATAAAATCCTCGGACTTCTCGATCTCCTCGTCTTGGCGGCGCTTGGCCTCCCGCAGGGCAGTGACCCGCTCCTCACGCTGGAAGAGATACCTGGAGTAGCTGCAATGGTAGTCGGTGATGGCATGGTTCCAGACCTCACTGACCCGGCTGCACACCCGGTCCATGAAGAAACGGTCGTGGGAAACCAGGATCACCGAGCCTGGGTAGGAACAGAGGTAATCCTCCAGCCAGTTGCGGGCCTCGATATCCAGGTGATTGGTCGGCTCGTCNNCCAGCCGCCGGAGAACTCGCCGCAGTCGCGCTGCCAGTCCGTCTGGGAAAACCCCAGCCCTTTCAGCACCGTCCCGATCTCGGCCTCCATGGTGTAGCCGCCCCGGTGGCGGAACTGTTCCTGGAGTTCCCCATAACGCTGTAGTGCCGTGACATGTTCAGCGGAATCAGGGGGGAGCCGCCCCAATTCCTGCCCCAGGCGGTGCAATTCATCCTCCATGGCCAGCAATTCCGAAAGCGCGGCCCGGGCCTCATGGAACAAGGTGCGCCCGCTGGTGACGATGCCGTCCTGGGGCAGATACGCGGCCTTTGCGCCCCGGGAAACCTGGATCTCGCCCGAGGATGGTTCGCAGAGCCCTGCAATGATCTTCATCAGGGTGGATTTGCCGGCGCCGTTTTCGCCTACCAGCGCGACCCGCTCACCTTTTTTCAGGTGCCAGAAGATGGCGGTGAAGAGCGGATTGCCGGCAAAGTCTTTGGAGATATCCATGAGCTGGAGCATGGCACTGTTGTAGCATAGCAGAGAGGTCATCGGCAAGTGACGCGCGTGGTCCGCCGGCGGATTCCGCCTGGGGGGCTTTTAATTCTCAGCCCCGCCGGCGATCACCTCCTCCGGAGGCCGGCTCCTCACCCCAACTCCATCTTCAGGGCAGCAGCGGCATCCCGATAGGTCTGGGCCGCCTCATCGTTATACAGAACGAATATGACCCGCTCCAGTTCGGGGTTATGCCCGGTTGTCTCCCGTGCCGCAGACAGCGCTATCAGGGCCGCATCCCGCATGGGGTAACCGTACACGCCGCAACTGATGGCCGGAAATGCAATGCTGGCCAGGCCGTTTTCCGCGGCGACCTCGAAACAACGCCGGTAGGCGCTCCGCAGAAGATCCGGCTCTCCCTTTGCACCGCCCCGCCAGACCGGGCCAACGGTGTGAATGACATGCCGTGCCGCCAGGCGGTAACCTCCCGTGATCCTGGCATCACCGGTCTCACACCCGCCCAGCCCGGCGCATTCCGCCACCAGTTCCGGCCCAGCGGCCCGATGGATGGCGCCGTCCACCCCACCGCCCCCCAGAAGGGTAGTGTTGGCGGCATTGACAATGGCGTCCACGGCCATTTGCGTGATATCGCCCCGCATGATCTCGATCTGTGTCTTCATGGCCTTCCTCCCTGCTAGATGGCATACTATAAGTGTAAGTATACCATACCCATTCCATCACGGGAGGCGATACCCCCGGCCGTGAAAACAGAAACGGCCCGCAGGCATAGACTTCCGGGAACACCGTCAATAAAATATGATATCGGCATGTTAACAGATAATGATGTGGATCATGCTTGGACGCCGATATTCGTAATAAATGGGTCAACTCCGTAATCCGATTCACATGCCTCCAGAATGATGAGATATGTTGACGATGCCGATGGATACTGATATTACCTATTACCTTGACAGGAAGTGATGGTAAAGTTCAGTTGCATTATCCTTGTTTTGACAACGAATGCTTTTTTTTAACATAACGCAGAAAGGGCTTTGAAATGAATGAGTTAGATGCCGGAATGCACATTGAAACTGTACTGAAATCATCATTGGCGGAATCATTAAGAATGATGGAGAAGGGGCAATCTCCCTTTGAGAAAGCTATCAGGACTATTGAAGTGCCGGTTTGTAGTGCTTTTACATCTTCTGGTTCGGTGGCTCCGATTATGTTTAGACCCGGTGAAGGAATCCTTGAACCCAACAGCGAGATAGCCGATTCCTTCCCCAATTCTATTGCAGCATCAAAAAACAGAATTTTGACAGCCGGAGATCCAATGACAACAAAAGTATCCGGAAAAAGAGTTGCTGTGCTATTTTCCGGTGGTCCGGCAGCAGGAGGGCATAATGTAGTGGCAGGACTCAAACAGATACTGGGGCCTGAAAATACCTTGATGGGAATCAAGGCCGGACCAAAAGGTTTGCTGAAGGGAAACTTGTTTGAAATTACTGATGATCATATACAACAGATTATAAACACTGGTGGTTTTAATTTCATGGGGACTGATAGAACGAAAATTGAAAAACCTGAAGACATTGATAAGGTCAAAGCTGTCTGTCAAGAGTATAATCTCGACGCCATTGTTGTTATCGGTGGCGATGATTCAAATACTAACGCAGCGTTTTTGGCTGAAAAACTTTTTTCAGATGTAAAAGAAGATGGTAGTGGTGTTCAGGTAATCGGTGTACCCAAAACAATTGATGGTGATTTGCAGCTTGGTGACGAACTTCCGATTTCATTCGGATTTGATACTGCCACCAAGATTTATGCAGAGAAAGTGGGCAATCTGCTGCGTGATACCGGATCTTCTCTAAAATACTGGCATTTCGTGCGTCTGATGGGGCGCTCTGCCTCACATGTGACTCTGGAAGTCGCTTTGCAGACGCATCCGACGATTGCGCTGATATCCGAAGAGGTCCGGGAATGTAATATTACTATGTCTGAAATAGTGGATTCTATAGCCAATATTGTCATTGAGCGTGCCAAGAAGGGTCTGAACTATGGTGTTGTCTTGGTACCGGAAGGATTAATCGAGTTTATCCCTGGTTTTACAACAATGATTGATGATCTGAACGATAAAATGGCAAAGTTCAAGGATGAATTATCCGGAAAAAATATCAGGGAGCAGTTGATATTCATGTACTCGAAATTGACTCAGGGCCATGGAGAATTGCTGGAGTCTTTGCCTGATCCCATAAAATACAAACTTATGGCAAACAGGGACGAACATGGTAATTTACCGGTTTCGCAAATTGAAACCGAGACTATGTTGAGCAGTGCTGTAAAGGCAAGAATTAATGAATTGGAAAACACTATAAAATTTGATTCGATAAATCATTTTTTTGGTTATGAGGCCCGTTGCGGGGCCTCGACCTTGTTTGACGCTGCCTATACCTACAACTTGGGAGCCACCGCGGGTTCTTTGATATTGGACGACCGCACTGGCTACATGGCCAGCCTGACAGACTTGGACAAGGGCGCCAAACCACTGGGAATTCCAATCGCCAGCCTGCTAGATATTGAAATACGCAAAGGAAAACCGGCAAAAGTAATAGAAAAGGCTCTGGTCAAGCTGGATTCCCCAGCATTTATCTACTTTGATTCGAGAAGAAAACTCTGGGCTGAAAATGATCTGTCGAACTCTCCAGGCCCGGTTCAGCTTTGGGGCCCGACCTCCAGGCAACTGCCAAAAACTGTGGTTCTCAATAGGGAATATGCTTCATTGGAATTCAAATTTGCATCTGAATAGGGGAGATAAACAAATCAACATTTTGAACTGAGAGCATCCTGAATCATCTGAACTATTTCGGAGTGGGACTCCTCCTCTGCATATGCTAACGCACTCTTACCATATTTATCGATGGCATCCAGGTCAATACCTTGAACGTTAAGGAGATCTTTCACCATCTTAGTTTTTCCATACTTAGCTGCATGCATCAATGCGGTCTTGCCAAGCGGCCGCCTTGCATTAGCTTCAATCCCTGATACCTGTAACAGTACTTTTACAATTCCGGTCCGGCCGTTTCTCGCAGCAATAATCAATGCGGTATCCTCATATTCATCCCGGGAATTTATATCAATTCCTGATTTGTTCAGTTGTTCCTGCAAAAGCGTAAGCTTGCCATACTTTGCTGCATGCAGCATCATTGTCACAGCTTCTGAGGTATTGTTGTGCTGCTCTTGAGATCCTGCAGTATTCATTTCTCCCCCCGTCTCAATGTGATGCTGATTTTTGAAACGTTAAATTATCAGTGCTTCAGTATGTCGGCAAGCAAAAAGCGGCCAATCAGAATCAGTCTGATCGAGGCGGCTTTGAAGCACTGTGTAACGGCTATGCTGGTTGGTCATCGTCGCCCCGTATATCATAGTACTTTCACGGGGTTTTCAATACACGGTTTCCGTTGCACAGTCAACTGGAAAGGTTCACATGATGCAGGATTTCAGCGACAAGTCTATGCCCTCCACATTATGATGAGGACTTGTTGCCATTTGGGGCCTTGATTAAATCATAACTATTTTATATTTAAGCATATTTCCCGGTTATCCTGTTCATCGTCTCTGGGACGCCATTAATAACAGGCACTTACATTATTTATGTGGGTGCCTTTTATTTTCTAGGTTGCATATAGGTTGCTGCTGCGAAACTTTACGCAAAAGATACTTCAATCTTGCCAAGGTTGAAGTCGCGGGTTCGAATCCCGTTTCCCGCTCCAAGTAACTACATAGAATCGATTACGATTCTTGACGATTTGCCCCGATTTTCACCAAAAAGATTTTACTCCCTGACCTGCCCCTGAATGCCGATGGTAACCTCGCTGTAGGGTATCTGCTTGCCGCTGGCAGCGATGGCCTGCCGGGCGGCCACGGCGATCCCCCCGCAGCAGGGCACCTCCATCTTCAGCACGGTTACGCTCTTGATGTCGGATCGGATGAAAAGCTCGGTCAGCTTCTGCTGGTAGAACTGGTTGTCGTCCAGCTTGGGACAGCCCATGACGACTGAGCGCCCCTTGAGGAAATCCTCGTGGTAGCCGGCATAGGCCACCGGAACGCAGTCGGCCGTGATCAGCAGGTCGGCGCCCTGAAAATAGGGGGCGCTGGTGGATACCAGGTGCAGTTGCACCGGCCACTGGGCCAGTTGGCTCCGGCGGCTGCCTAAGACCTCTGAAGCAGGCGTCTCCTTTTGGCGGGCAAAACTCATGGCGCGGGAGCCGGGGCAGCCGCCATGGTGAGGGCTCGTCTCGGCAGGCGCCGGCGCGGCGTTGTGCTGGCCCGGCACAGGCATGCCCTGGGCTGTCAGGTGCTGTTCAACAGCCGCTTCATCGAATTCGCCGGCCTCGCGCTCTTCAACGGTAATGGCGTCCCGCGGGCATTCGCCCAGGCAGGCCCCCAGGCCGTCGCACAGGTTGTCCGCCGCCAGCACCGCCTTGCCGTCAACGATCTTTATGGCGCCTTCGGCGCAGGAGGGGACGCACAGCCCGCAGCCGTCGCATTTGTCCCGGTCTATCTTTACGATCTTTCTCAGCATGGTTTTTCTCCTTTTCAATTATTCGTATGTTTATTGATTCGTGATTGTTCGGCACATTATGGGAGCGTAGGCTTCCAGCCTGCGTTTCAAGCGGGTTTATCGCTTGAATATGTGTTCAGTCCACTCTTATCAGGCTGGTGAAACATCGCCTGAAGACAGGCAGGATGCCTATCCTCCGATGTTGATGCTAAATAGTTACATTGATTCGTCCTTTATCTCTGTGTTCCTCAGCGTCACAGTGTCTCTGTGGCAGATTGTGATCCACAATCTAAAAGAAGTAGTGCCAGATGTAATCCAGCCTTCCACGCAGCATCAGCTTTTTCCCGGAATAGGCCATGATCTCCTTCACCTTTGCCAGGTTCGTCTTGTTGTAACAATGGGTCCGGCAGTGTTTGCAGCTCGGCTTCTCGGCCTCCAGCGGGCATTTCATCCGTCTGGCGACAGCATACGCCATGAATTCGGCGCATTCGGCGCATAGCCGGCGTTCTCCCAGCCCTGCGGGAAGACAAAACAGCGAACGTTCGCCGGTCCCATGTTTGCCCGCGCAATAGACCTCGACAAACTTGCCGATCAGCCTGATATCCTTTTCCTGAAGCTTCGTATGCGTTTCCATGGTTGCCATCATGCCTTTTTTTTACTGATCCTTACATGACAAAGGTCAAAAAATCAGCTTTAACCCAGATTTTCCATTAGGGCACGAGATGCTGCCGAGGCAATATCCTAGTAGCTTGTCGTCCGGTTGACGAGGCAATAGCAGGGCTATTGGTGAGGAAACCGGGCGGCAAGATGCCGGAATATGTTCGGCAGGGCTCGAGCAGGAGCTTTGCTCCGCCTAATGGAATATCTGGGTTTAAGTTTGCATCAGCAGAGGTCGAACGCTGAAAAATATTTCCGCTTGATGATCTCGACAACAGGTATTACTATTATATCCAAAGGTTTTACTTTTTTGAGGGGGCGCTATGGGAAAGTCATCAAAGGTAACGGTAAAAGGGCAGGTTCTCATACCTGGCGATATCAGGAAACGGCATCATATCGAGCCCGGCACCGAGGTGCGTTTTGTGGAGTACGGCAATGTTGTTTGCATTGTGCCGGTAGTAATGGAACCGGTCGATGACGCATACGGTTTTTTGCGTGATGGCGGGCCGTCAGCCGCGGAAGAGTTATTGAAGGAACGTCACAGGGATTTCAGGAATGAATAGCATCCTCTTCGACAGTTTTGCGATGCTCCGCTTTTTCTACCAGGAACCCGGAGCCGAAAGGGTGCGAGAGTTGCTTAAAGAGGCGACGAGAGATGAAGTGCCCCGTCTGATATCCGCTATCAATGTCGGAGAGCTCATCTACATCGTACAGCGAAGATCGGGAGAAGAAGCCAAATTGCAGATGCTTGTGAAACTCAACAGCCTCGGACTCATCATTCTTCCCTGCCCCAATGAGCTTATCTTCAGGGCCGCCGAATTGAAGGCGCGCTTTGCCATGTCATACGCCGATACCTTTGCTGTCGCCTCCGCCATGGAGCATAACGCCACCCTGGTAACGGGCGACCCGGTGTTTCGGCAGGTGGGGCAATTGGTCAAAATCCTCTGGGTATAGATTGTAAGTTAGGACGCTGTGCAGTCGTTTCGTTAATTGAAAATGGCCAGGGCATCACGGCACAATAACCGCTAAGTGTAATTATCCCATTTTTTTCCTTTGCCTCTCCCCCCGGATTACGGGTAATATGGTCCGGTTTTCATCAACTACCTGATTGCAATCGAGCACCCATAACCCCCATGGCAGAACAAAAGAAAGAAAAACTCACCAAAGAGCTGAAGGGAATGGCGCTGGCCACGGTTGGCGTCTTCATCCTGCTGGCGTTTGTGACCTTCAACGCCAATGATGTATCCTTCAACAGCTATTCCAACGAGGGGGCCATCCACAACCTGGGGGGACGCCTGGGCGCCCAGGTGGCCGACCTGTTCTTCGTCTGCTTCGGGCTGGCCTCCTATCTGGTTCCCATGGCGCTTTTGTACATGGCCTACACCCTGTTCCGCTTCAAGGAGATCCGTCTGCGCTCCTATAAGCTTTTGGCGTTTTTCTGTCTGATGTTCACCCTTGCGACCCTGTTCGCCTTCTTCCGGGACAGGACCATCTTCCTGGGGCAGCAGGTGCAAACCGGGGGTTTAGTGGGAGTGAGCACCGCGCGCCTGCTCAGGGGAACGGTCGGCGTAATCGGGTCGATGCTCGTGCTGCTGCCGCTTTTGGCGGCCTCGATCATGATCCTGTCACGCTTCTCCTTTATCCTCTTTGCCGGATGGTGGCTGGAAACCCTCCAGCACAAATGGCGTGCCTGGCAGGAGCGCCGCGTCCATGGACGCGGGGAGCGCCAGCGGGAAAAGGCAATACAGGAGGGGATGCCGGTTGCCGCGGCATCGGCCGGACCGACCATCAAGCCGGCCGCTCCGCCGCCGGCCCGGGCCAATGTCTTAAAAACAGAGAAGGCCAGGAAAAAGGAAGCCGAAAAGATCGCCTCGGTCCAGGAATCGTTCGAGTTCATCAAGGCCGACGGCGACTACCTTACCCCGCCCTTCTCCCTGTTGGACATCCCGCCGGTCACCGAGAAGAAGCTGGATCGGGACGCCCTGACCATGAACGCCCGCCTGCTGGAGAAAAAGCTCAAGGATTACGGCATCGACGGCGAGGTGCTGGAGATCTGCCCCGGTCCGGTCATCACCATGTACGAGTTCTCCCCGGCTCCGGGCATCAAGATCAGCCGGATCGCCGGGCTGGCCGACGACCTTACCATGGCCCTGCAGGCCATGTCGATCCGTATCGTGGCTCCCATCCCCGGCAAAGGGGTGGTGGGGATCGAGGTCCCCAACCGCGACCGGGACATGGTCTTCCTGCGGGAGATCTTCAACTGCGAGGAGTTCCACCACCACAAGATGAAGCTCCCCCTGGCCCTGGGCAAGGACATCGCCGGCATACCGGTGGTCACCGACCTGTGCAAGGCGCCGCACCTGCTGGTGGCCGGCTCCACCGGGTCGGGTAAATCGGTCTCCATCAACACCATGATCCTGTCCCTGCTCTACACCGCTACGCCCCATGACGTGCGCATGATCATGGTCGATCCCAAGATGCTGGAATTCTCCATGTACGAGGGCATTCCCCATCTGCTTTTGCCGGTGGTGACCGAACCCAAGAAGGCCTCCCTGGCCCTGAAATGGGCGGTCAACGAGATGGAGCGCCGCTACAGGCTGATAGCCGACAAGGGTGTTCGCAACATCGAGTCCTACAACAGGAAACTGGCCGGCGAGGCCCTGGAGCAGGAGGAGTTGGACGCCATCCCCGAGGCCGAGATCATCGAGGAGTTGGTGGAGCTCGCAGAGGCGGGGGAGGCGGCCGTCGATCCGATCCCCTTTGTCATGGACGCCGAAGAGGAGTTGGAGCACACCCACCTCCCCTACATCGTGGTCATCGTGGACGAGTTGGCCGACCTGATGATGGTGGCCGGACGCGAGGTGGAAGAGCAGATCGCCCGCCTGGCCCAGAAGGCCCGCGCCTCGGGCATCCACCTGATCCTGGCGACCCAGCGCCCGTCGGTTGACGTCATCACCGGCCTGATCAAGGCCAACCTGCCGTCGCGTATCTCCTTCCAGGTGTCGTCCAAGGTCGATTCACGCACCATACTGGACTGCAATGGGGCCGAGAGCCTGCTGGGCGCCGGCGACATGCTCTACATGCCGCCCGGCACCTCCAAGCTGCAACGCATCCACGGCGCCTTTGTCTCCGATTCCGAGGTCCAGCGGGTGGTGGATTTTCTCAAGAAACAGGGCAAGCCGGTCTACGAGAAATCGATCCTGGAGATGAAGGATACGGACGAAAAGGGGGGCAATGGTTTGGACGAGGAGCAGGATGAGCGCTGGGAGGATGCCCTGCGGCTGGTGGCCGAGACCAAACAGGCCAGCATCTCCATGGTCCAGCGCCGTCTGCGCATCGGCTACAACCGGGCTGCGCGGATCATCGAGATGATGGAGCGGGAAGGCATGGTCGCCCTCAGCGACGGCACCAGCAAGCCCCGCGAGATCTACACGGACATCATCAATGCCTACCTGAACTCCCAGTTGACGAAGTGAGGTGAAACAATGGGTTCGATACAGGCTGCTGCAATACAGTTCAACGTCAAGCAGGGAGACGTGGACGCCAACCTGGCCCATGTCCGCGTCGCCCTGAAACGGGTCGCCGAGCAGGGCGCCAACCTGGCCGTACTGCCGGAGATGTGGTCCAGCGGCTTTGCCTACAAGACCCTAAACGAACTGGCCCTGCGTACCGCCGGTATCGTGGAGGAGCTTCTGGCCCTGTCGCGGGAGCTTAGGCTGGTGATCGTCGGCAGCATGCCCGAACCCAACGGCGACAAGGTCTTCAACACTATCTTCCTGGCCGACAACGGCACCCTGGCCGGGGTCTACCGCAAGATCCACCTCTTTTCCCTTTTGGGCGAGGATCGCGCCTTTTCCGGCGGCGACCGCCGGCTTTTGGCCGAGACCTCCATCGGCAGGATCGGCGTGATCATCTGCTACGACCTGCGTTTCCCCGAGCTCTCCCGCCGACTGGCCGTGGAGGGGGCCCAGGTGATCTGCATTCCGGCCCAGTGGCCCAAGCCGCGGGAGGAACACTGGCGCACGCTGATCCGCGCCCGGGCCATCGAAAACCAACTCTTCGTGGTGGCCTGCAACGCCTGCGGTCCGATCGGCAAGCTGGACTTCTTCGGCATGAGCATGATCGTCGATCCCAAGGGCAGTGTGCTGGCCGAGGCGGGCGAAGGAGAGGGCGAAGTTGTTGCCCAACTGGACATGCAGGCCATGGCCGACTGGCGGGCCCAGATACCGTGCTTCAACGATCGCCGGCCCGAGTTGTATTGACATCTAATACCTATTTCAAATCAAGGATGAAATCAAGNNAGCAAAAAGACGAGCCAACGAAGATAGCGCCTTGATTTGGAATTGGTATAAAATCTTTTTCAGGAGTGTCGTGAAATGTCCCTAGCAGAACAGATGGCCGTCATCAAGCGCGGCGCCGTTGAGATCCTGATCGAGAAGGAGTTGGAGGAGAAGCTGGCGAAGTCTCTCAAAACCGGTGTCCCCCTGAAGATCAAGGCCGGCTTCGACCCGACCGCCCCGGACCTCCACTTAGGCCATACCGTGTTGATCCACAAGCTGCGCCAGTTCCAGCAGTTGGGGCACGAGGTCAACTTCCTGATCGGCGACTTTACCGGCATGATCGGCGACCCGACCGGCAAATCCGAGACCCGCAAGGCGCTGACCCGTGAGGATGTGCTCAAAAACGCCGAGACCTACAAGGAGCAGGTCTTCAAGATCCTCGACCCGGCCAGGACCAAGGTGGTCTTCAACTCCGAATGGCTCAACAAGCTGGACGCCGGCGGCATGATCGGCCTGGCCTCCAAGTATACCGTGGCCCGCATGCTGGAGCGGGACGACTTCCACAAGCGCTTCACCAGCCAGCAGCCGATCAGCATCCACGAGTTCCTCTACCCCCTGATCCAGGGCTATGACTCGGTGGCGCTCCATTCGGACGTGGAGTTGGGCGGCACCGACCAGAAGT
>PLYK01000048.1:0-287 GCA_003151775.1 Geobacter sp.
GCAGCCGTTCAATCAGGTCGAAGACCAGGCCGGCGGTGGCCGCATCCAGGTCGCCGGTCGGCTCGTCGGCCACCAGGATGGAAGGGTCGCTTACCACGGCCCGGGCAATGGCCACCCGCTGCTGCTGGCCGCCCGAAAGCTGAGAGGGGTAATGCTCCATGCGGTCGGCCAGGCCGACCAACTCCATGGCGGCCTCAACGTGTTCGCGGCGTTCGCGGCGATTGAGCGGCGTCAAAAGGAGCGGCAGCTCCACATTTTCAAACGCGGTCAGGACCGGGATGAGGTTG
>PLYK01000048.1:293-11239 GCA_003151775.1 Geobacter sp.
GGTTGTAGAACTGGAAGATGAAGCCCACGTGGGCCGCACGCCAGTCCGCCAGCTCCCGCTCCCCCAGGGTGGCGATATCCACGCCGTCGACCACGATGGAGCCGCGATCGGCCGAATCGATNNGTGCTCTTGCCCGACCCGGACGGCCCCATCAGCGCCAGGAACTCACCCTGCTCGATATCGAAGGAGATGTCCTCCAGGACCGGCACCACCTGGCTGCCGCGCTGGTAGGACTTGGCTGCGTTGCGGATGCTGACGGCTATCTGCCGTTCCCCGGAACCGGACATATCCCTATTTTTCCCCGGCCAGGCTGACCCTGGCGCCGTCCTTCAGTTTATCCAACGGCTTGAGCGCAACCCTGTCGCCGGATTTCACCCCGCCGACCTCCACCAGGTCGCCCATGGGGGCGCCGCGCGTAATCTGCGTAAAAACAACGCGATCCGCCTTGACGAGATAGACCCCCTCGCGGCCGCCGGAGGCGACGATTGCCGACGGCTTGACGGCGATGCGCGGCCGCTGGTCGGCCTTTTGGGCCTCCCGCTCCAGGAAGGCCACCTTGGCGCTCATCTCCGGCAAGATGCGGGGGTCGGTATCCACGAAGCGCACCTTGACCATGACCGAGGCCTTGGTGCGGTCGGCCGTCGGAACGATGGTATGCACGACGCCGCGGAACCGGGCGTTCGGCAGTGCATCCAGGGTGACCTCGCAGGGCTGACCCGCTTTCACCACCCCGAGGTTGGATTCGGAGACATCGGCCTCCACCTCCAACGAACCGAGGTCCGCTATGGACACCACGGCCGCCTTGGCATTGGCCGCCGCCCCCAGTGGGGTGATAAGGTCGCCCACGTCGGCGTTCTTGGTCAAAACGACGGCATCGAACGGCGCACGGATCAGGCTGTAGTCGTAATTGACGGTCGCCCCCCGCAGTGCGGCAGCCGCAGAGCGTATGCCGGATTTGGCGCCAGAAACGCCGGCAACGGCCTTCTTGTAGCGCGCGTCGGCTGCGTCGTATTCGGACTTGGCAACGATCCCCTCTTTCAACAACTCCTTTTCGCGCCCGAAGGCCTGGTCGGCATCGTCCAACTCCGCCCTGGCCTGGTCAAGGGACGATGTGGCGGTCTGGACGGCAGCCTCGTTCTGCCGCACGGTTGCCTCCAGGTCCTTGTTCTCCAGCCGGGCGATGATCTGGCCGCCCGTAACCCGGCTCCCCTCCTCGACCCCGAGCCATTCCAGCCGGCCGGTGGTTTTTGCGGCCACTGACGCCTTGCGCTGGGCCACAACGTACCCGCTCGCGTTCAACAGGGTAAACGACTGGGTCGGAAACACCTGGGAAACGTTGGTCGTCTCGATGGTGATGGCGTGCCGCTGCACAGCAAGCAGCACCAACCCGGCACAGAGAGCCACAGAGGCGGCTGCGATGAAGCGCATGCGTTTAGTCCTGCCCCGCTTGGACGAAGGCTGGCGGGATTTATCGATGGTGAGACGGTCCAGTGAGCCTTTTGACATGTGAGTTCGTTCTCCGCTGATCGGGGGAATTCCAACCGGAAACGATGGAACGGTAATTCATACCATTATTACATCATAATGGGAAGTCCGAGTACGTCATACCCCTCTGGATATTTCGGCACCAGCCATATTTTTTCCCGGCAGGTCTGTATTTATTGGAATTAGTGTGCTATAGAAAAACTGTTTTGTATTACGGGGACAGCTCAAATCTCCAGACCAATAAATTCAATGCAAGGGGGCAGCAATGAGTGAAATCGTAGATGTCTATGCTCGGGAGATCCTTGATTCCCGCGGGAATCCGACTCTGGAAGTGGAGGTATTCCTCGAATCGGGCGCCTTCGGACGGGCAGCCGTTCCCTCCGGTGCATCCACCGGCGAACGTGAGGCCCTTGAACTGCGCGACGGCGACAATGCCCGCTACCTGGGCAAAGGGGTTCTCAAGGCGGTGGACAACGTCAACAGCCGGATCGCCGATGAGATCATCGGCATGGAGGCCGACGACCAAGTCGGCATCGACATGAAGATGCTGGAACTGGACGGCACCGAATACAAGAGCAACCTTGGCGCCAACGCCATCCTGGGCGTGTCCCTGGCAGTGGCAAAGGCAGCCGCCGAGGAGGCGGGTCAGCCGCTGTACAAATACATCGGGGGCGCCGGCGCCCGCGAACTGCCGGTGCCGATGATGAACATCATCAACGGCGGCGCCCATGCCGACAACAACGTGGATATCCAGGAATTCATGATCATGCCCGCCGGGGCAAAGAACTTCGCCGAGGCCCTGCGTATGGGCGCCGAGGTCTTCCACGCCCTCAAATCCGTACTCAAGGCTAAGGGATACAACACCTCCGTAGGCGACGAGGGCGGTTTTGCCCCCAACCTGAAATCCAACGAAGAGGCCCTGGAAGTGATCATGGAGGCCATCGTCAAGGCTGGCTACAAGCCGGGCGAAGACGTGCTGCTGGCCCTGGACGTGGCCTCGTCGGAGCTGTTCAAGGACGGCGTCTATACCCTGGAGAACGAGGCCGAACCGAAAAAAAGCTCCGGCCAGTTGATCGACTTCTACGAAAACCTGGTCAACAAGTACCCGATCATCTCCATTGAGGACGGCATGGCCGAGAACGACTGGGACGGCTGGAAAGAGATGACCGACCGCCTCGGCAAGCGCATCCAGATCGTGGGGGACGACCTGTTCGTCACCAATCCCAAGATCCTCAGGGAAGGCATCCAGAAAGGGATCGCCAACTCGATCCTCATCAAACTCAACCAGATCGGCACCCTGACCGAAACCCTGGAGGCCATCGAGATGGCCAAGCGGGCCGGCTACACCACGGTCATCTCCCACCGCTCGGGCGAAACCGAGGACACCACCCTGGCCGACCTGGCCGTAGCGGTCAATGCCGGCCAGATCAAGACCGGATCGCTCTGCCGCACCGACCGCGTCGCCAAGTACAACCAGTTGCTGCGGATCGAGGATGAACTGGACAACGTGGCCCTGTTCAGGGGGCATGATGTATTCTATAACGTGAAGAAATAGGTGCTAATGGTTTAATTTAAAAAACATTGCTTGATTTTACAGCTCAAGAATGGTAGCTTTTTCAAAATTCAACGGCGATGGAGTTCGCCATAACCGCTTAGTCTACAAGCTGATGACTCCTGCTCTTAAAATCGAGGGCAGGAGTTTTTGAATTTTATGGACTAAGCTGACATCGCAGGAAAGCCCGTTATAATTTTCATTCAAGGAGTGTGTTACAGATGAAGATTGCTTCCACTATTGCCATTTTCTGCGCTGGCGGCGGCCTTACCCGCTACTATCTCTCGGGATGGGTCTACAGCCAGCTTGGCCGGGCTTTTCCTTACGGCACCTTTGCGGTCAACATCATCGGCGCCTATTTTATTGGCCTGGTCATGGAATTGAGTCTGCGCAGCACCGCCATCTCCGACACGATGCGCCTGGGGCTTACCGTCGGCTTCATGGGGGGGCTGACGACCTTCTCCACCTTCAGCTATGAGACTTTCAAACTACTGGAGGAGGGGCAATTTATTGTTGCTTTCGCCAACGTCCTGGCAAGCGTGGCAGTCTGTCTACTATTCACTTGGCTGGGAATAATTACTGTTCGAGCTATGATCCAAGGAGGATTGTGATGAAAAAAATGATTGGTGAAAAGGTTCTGATGCGGATATTTATTGGAGAGCAAGACCGTTTCCACCACAGGCCACTTTTCGAGGCATTAGTGGAGTTGTTTCAGAAAGAAGGCTTCGCCGGCGCCACCGTTCAGCGTTGCCTGAGCGGTTTCGGCGCCCATAGCGTCTACCATACCCAGCATCTGATAGATATCTCTGCCGACCTGCCCATGATCGTTGAGGTGGTCGATACCCAGGAGAAGATAGACGCTATCATGCCGCGCATCGACGAGATGATGGCTGGCGGCATGATCACTCTGGAAAAAGCCACCGTGATTCGCTACAGCCACAAACATGACAAGCAGGATACAGGTGGAGAAAGTTTGACATGACCATTCGGTAACGATTGTAAAAAGTTAGTGTTATAACTTTGCGGTTAAAAAGGAGGAAGGTATGGCAAGAATAGAGAGAATTGAGGCCATGGAGATTCTCGATTCGCGCGGCAACCCAACCGTGAGGGTTTCTGTTACCACGGAAAGCGGTGTAGTTGGAACCGCTGCCGTCCCTTCCGGTGCATCCACCGGTGAACGCGAGGCTTGCGAACTGCGGGACAACGACCCGAAGCGATTCAAGGGCAAGGGAGTTCTGAAGGCGTGCGGCAATGTGGATGGTGAGATTCAAGATGCATTGCGGGGATTGGACTGCCGTGATCAGGGGCTTATCGATAAGACAATGTTGGAGCTTGATGGAAGCAGGAATAAGGAACGGCTTGGCGCCAACGCGATACTTGGGGTTTCGCTGGCGGTGCTGGACACAGGCGCCCGTTGTTCCGATCTCCCTATTTATCGCTACCTGGGCGGTGCAGGAGCCGATCTCTTACCGGTACCGATGCTGAACATCCTCAACGGCGGCGCACATGCCGACAACAACGTAGATTTTCAGAAGTACATGTTTTCATAAGCATTTGAATTTCTTTGTGCCCTTTGCGTCTTTGCGGTTACTAACTGCCGTTTTTAGGTTGAATGATTTGCGGTTTTGACTTCCTCCTGCCTATTTCCGTGTCTCCGTGGCAGATTTTCGTTTCTGATTTTAGCTGCCCCGTGGTTTCACCCGCCGCGTCGGCCGGGCGCTCCAGGGGTCGTCCGGCCAGGGATGCTTGGGATAGCGCCCCTTCAACTCCTTTTTCACCTCGTGGTAGGCGCCGTTCCAGAAGCCCTTCAGATCCCGCGTCACCTGTATCGGCCTCCCGGCCGGCGACAAGAGGTGCAAAAGCACCCCCACCCTCCCCCTGGCGATGGTCGGCGTATCCGCCAGCCCGAACAGCTCCTGCAACTTGACCGCCAGTACCGGCCAATCCCCGGCGGCATAATCGAGCCTGATGCGGGAGCCGCTGGGCACGTCCAGGTGTGTGGGGGCCAACTCGTCCAAAAGCCTCTGGCTGCGATAGTCCAACAGCCCGTTAAGCAGCGCGGCCACATCCAACGCCCGCAACTGCTGGGCGGTGCGCACCCCCTCCAGATGGGGCGCCAGCCACTCCTCCAGCGTCTCCAGCAGGTTTCCATCCGACAGGTCCGGCCACCCTTCCTCCGGCAGGGCCCTGGCTAGCAGCGCCACCCTCCCCTGCAAGCGGCGCACCGGCTCGCCCATGTCGAGCAGTTCCAGGCGGGATGCCCGCACCGCCTCCAGGATCACCGGGCATAGCTCCAAGCTTGCGGGCGTGTAGGATGCAGACGACAGTTTGAGCGCGCCGATGCGCTCCTCCTTTACCGCCACGGCCCGCTTTTCCCGCTCGCTCCAGGTGAGCTCGCTCCGTTTTTCGATCAGGCCGGCGCATTCCTGGCGAAGCAGCCCCTGGCCGACCTCCGAGGCCAGGTGGATGATCCCCTCCCCCTGGCCGCCGCCGTCCACATCCACCGCCACGATGAACTCGGCCTTCCGTACCACACTCCGTGGCGAAAGCCGGGCGCCCCGGCCGCTCGCCAGCAGATAGCGCCCCTCCTCGTCCCCGCGGCGCCGGGCCAGCCGGTCGGGGTAAGCTGCCAAAAGCAGCCGGGCTGTCGCCTCATCCTGGTCAACCGCCCCATCCCCGCCGGTTGATGGCGCCAGCAGGCGCTCCAACTGGCGGGCTACCCGCTCGACCGCTTTCAAGCCGGCCGCGTCCGCCAAAAGGGCGCCGGAACTGCCGCGGCGCCAAGCGTGCAGCCATTCCAGGCGTTCGAGTATATCCGATGGCCCGGCACGGGAGGGCCGCTCTGCACTTGCCGTGCGGAAGATGTCCCGCTCGGAAACCAGCGCCGCCAGGTCGCAGCCGAGCCGCGGGCAGCCCATCTCCCCGGCGCGCAGCAAAAGCCGGCTAAGGCGCGGATGGAGCGGCAGACGGATCATTAACCCTCCCAGGGGCGTGATGCGGCCTTGGACGTCGAGCGCTCCCACGTAAGTCAGCAAGCGCCGTGCCACGGCCAAGGCCGCCGCCGGGGGCGGGTCGAGCCACGCCAGGGCGCCGGGGTCGTCAACGCCCCAGGCGGCCAATTCCAGCACCAGGGGCGACAGGTCGGTATCCAGGATCTCCGGCGGGGTGTGGGGCGTCATGGCGCTCAGGGTATGGCGGCTGAACAGGCGGTAACAGACCCCCGGACCGAGCCGGCCCGCCCTTCCTTTGCGCTGTTCGGCGGAGGAGGCGGATTCGCGCACCGTGACCAACCGGTTCATGCCGCTGGCCGGATCAAAGCGGAGCCGCCTCGAAAGGCCGCTGTCGATCACCGCCCGCACCCCCTCGATGGTCAGGCTGGTCTCGGCGATACTGGTGGCCAGCACCACCTTGCGCTTCCTGCCGGGCTGGATTGCCCGCTGCTGTTCTTCAAAGGGGAGATCGCCGTAGAGCTGATGGACCAAGAAACCCTTATCCACCAGTCCGCCTCCGGCCAAGAGGGAGGCGCAGGAGCGTATCTCGCCGCTGCCGGGCAGAAACGCCAGGAGATCCCCCTCCGTCTCGCGCAAGGCCCGCTGGATCGCGGCGGCCATACGGCAGGGAAGCCTCTCGCGGGAACGCTCCTCCAGGTAGACCTCCTCCACAGAAAAGGAGCGTCCTGCCGAGCTTACTACCGGCGCATCCCCCATGAGGCGCGCGAGGGGCGCCACGTCCAGGGTGGCCGACATGACCAGGATCTTCAGCTCCGGCCGCACCTGTCGCTGGACGTCCAGGCAGAGGGCGAGCCCCAGGTCGGCCTGAATGCTGCGCTCGTGAAACTCGTCGAAGATCACCATCCCCACTCCTTCCAGCAGCGGGTCGTTCTGGATGCGGCGGGTCAGGATACCCTCGGTGACCACCTCGACACGGGTGGCCGGCGATACCCGGCTCTCGAAGCGGATCGAATAGCCCACCGTCTGCCCGGCCTCTTCTCCCAGGGTGTGCGCCATCCAGCGGGCAGCCGACGACGCGGCGATGCGGCGCGGCTCCAGCATGACGATGCGGCCGGCTTCGGGAGAGACGATATCCAGCAGCGCCAAGGGCACGCGGGTGGTCTTGCCGGCGCCGGTCGGGGCGTGCAGAACGGTGTTGGGATGGTTTTGAATGATACTGAGGAGGTCGGGGAGGATTGCATCAATAGGAAGAGGGTTCATTCTGTGGGCAGCCCCATCATGGTCTGTGCTGATAAATGTTTTCGAATCCCGTTATCATACCTATTAATATCATTGCGATTAAATAATACTTATGGTAATCTTTGGTATGATACCATATTGAACCATAGGGAATTGGGGATGAAATTTTACAACCGCAAAAAAGAACTCACACGCCTCAGAGAACTGTCTACCCTCGGTAAAGAAGCAGCGCACCTGCTGGTCATAACAGGCCGTCGACGAATAGGAAAAACTGAACTAATCAAGCGTTTCTCCGAAGGTCGAAAGGATTTCGTTTACTTCTTTGTCTCCAAGAAAAAACCTCACGTTCTCCTTGAGGAGTTCACCGAACTCCTCGCCGAACATATTCCAATCCTCAAAACCGTCACTGTGAAGAGCTTTGAAGACTTCTTCACGATCCTCTTGCAGGAGATGGCCAAGTCTCCCCTCTATGTGGTCTTTGACGAGTTCCAGAACTTCCTGCAAGTGGATGATTCCGTTTTTTCGTCCCTTCAGAACCTTTGGGACCAGTACAAGGGAACCGCCAAAGGAACCATAATCTGCATCGGCTCGATTCAGACCCTCATGCGCGACATTTTCGAGGGAAGCAAAGAGCCTCTTTTCGGCAGGGCGACGGCCAAGATACACCTCCAACCCCTGGGAGCAGATGTATTGGTCGAGATTCTTACCGACAATAACCTTGATCCCGCAAAATTTTTGTTATTATACTACACATTGTTCGGTGGAGTTCCGAAATATTATTTTCTGCTCAATCGCCATAAACTATTCAAGAAAAATCTTCAAGAGCTTCTCATCTATCTTTTCTGCGAACCCGATGCAATCCTTCAGAACGAAGGGAAGGAACTCCTCATTGAGGAGTTCGGCAAAAACTACCATCTCTATTTCTCCATTCTCCAGGTCATAGCCGGTGGCGAGACCCAGATGGTGCGGATTGCCGATGGCGCCGGTATCAGTGTCAACAGTATCAGCAAGTACCTTGAGGAATTGGTTGACTATTACCAAGTCATCGAACGCCGGCTCCCCATCACTTCACACAGAAACGGCCAGAAGACTGGCAGATATCACATTTCCGACCCCCTCCTGAAGTTCTGGTTCAGGTACATTCACAGGAACCAGAGCCTGATAGCCCTCGGAGATGCTAAGCGCCTTGCGGAAAAGATTCAAGGCGACTTGCCAACTTTCATGGGGTGGACATTTGAAACACTTATCCGTGATCTTTTTATAAACAGGAATGACGCATCGTTAATCCCGTTCAGATTTGAGCGAATCGGCGGTTACTGGAACAGGACTGGAAATATTGAGCTGGATATCGTGGCTCTTGATGAACGCGGCAACAATATTTTTTTCGGCGAGTGCAAGCTTGATGGCAATAAGTTTACACCTGCGGATGCCAAGAAATTGAAAGAAAAGGCTAGCCAGGTGAACTGGGGAGGCAAGAACAGGCATAATTACTACGCCCTCATTTCAAATGAAGAGATCAAAAGTTCAACGGTAAAGGACCTCATGGAAGAAGACATTTTCTTATTCGATGTTAAATACATTTTGTCAAGACTCTGATAATAATCCCAAGGAAGGTAATTCATGAGGCCCCTGTTGACAAATGCTAAATGGGAAGAATAGGTATCGATGGGAAGGGGTGTTGTCGTCACAGCCTGATCATATCCTCATGTTTCTCGTCATGGGGGTTGATGTGGATCATGACGTCCCCCACATTGGGAAAACCGGCAAAGATCAGCTTCTTCACCTGGGTGGCCACGCCGTGGGACTCCTTGACAGTCATGGCGGGGTCCATATCCAGCTTGAGGTCAATGATCATGTATTGGCCGGAACGACGGGCGCGGATGCCGTGGACATGTTCCACCCGCGCTACGCTCTCCGCCAGGCGGGTGACCTCGCCGACAAAATCCGGCGGAGCGCTGCCATCCATCAGGTCATTGGCCGATTCCCGGAAGGTCTGGAAACCGATGTACAGGATGAAGAGCGAGGTCAGGCCGGCCGCCAGGGGGTCCATGATCCTCCAGCCTAAATAGGCGCCCCCCACGCCGATCAGGGTCGAGATCGAGGTCACGGCGTCCTTGCGGTGATCCTTGGCAACAGCCAGAAGCGCGGGACTTTCCAGACGGCTGCCGGTTTTCTGGGAGAAGCGGTAGAGCCATTCCTTGATGATGATGGTGACAAAGGCCGCAAAAACGGCGATCAGGCCGGGCGATTTGAAGTCGCGGCCAATGACGGCATGTACCGATTCAACCATGATCCAGACGCCGGTTGCGACAATAACCAGGGAGACCAGAAGGGCCGCCAGGCTTTCAGCCCGGCCATGGCCGTATGGGTGCTGTTCGTCGAAGGGCTTGCGGCCCAACTTGAGCGCCACCAAGGTGGAAAAAAGGGCGACAAAATCGCAGGCGCCCTCGATGCCGTCGGCAAACACGGCGTCCGAGTGTCCCCAGTAACCGGCGGCCAGCTTGAAGACCATCAATACCGCATTGACCCAGAAGCCGGTCCGGATGACGCTCTCGGCCCTATCAAAACGTTCATCGCGCTGCATCCGTCACTCCGCGGGGCGCAGATCCTTCACCCGCAACTGCAGGGTGGAATTGCCGTTCCATTCGTTCATCTCGGGGAAAAACGCTATATCAATCATACCAGGGACCTGGCGGGACGCAAGACGAAAGGCGATGGCGTTGAAGTGTCGCCCCCCTCCGGCCAGGCGCAAGCGCAGGTGCCCATCCCCCACCACCCGCCGATCCATGACCTTAAGAGCGCGCATGAGCAGCACCGGTTCGGGATTGCCGGCGCCGAACGGTTCCAGCCGTTTCAGTTCCCGTGCCAGTTCCGGGGAAATATCGTCAGGGTGGGACTCGGCATCGATATCCAGATGCGCTACGAGATCATCGTCCGTCAAAAGCCGGGCCGCTTCGGCCTCAAAGGCAGCAGCAAAGGCGGCAACCGCGTCTGCCCGCAGGCCTATGCCGGCTGCGTAACGATGGCCGCCAAAGCGCTCCAGGAACACGGAACAGGATGTGACGGCATCCAACAGATGAAAGCCGGGGATGCTGCGGCCCGAACCTTTGGCGCTTCCTTCTTCATCGATGCTGATCATGATCGTCGGCCTGTGATAACGTTCCACCACGCGCGAAGCAACGATCCCTACCACCCCCTGATGCCAGCTCGGGGAGGCCAGCACGATGCTGCGGCAGCCGGGATAACCGGCGGACGTCTCGATCATCTGTATTGCTTCATCCAGGATGCGCCGTTCGATGGCCTGCCGCTCGTCATTAGCGGCATCCAGTTGCGCGGCGATCCCCTGGGACTCTGCCTGATCGGCGCTCAACAGCAGGTCAACACCCGGAACGGCGCTTTCCATACGGCCGGCGGCATTCAGGCGCGGGGCTAGACGGAAGCCTACCTGCCCGCAGTTCACGCCGCCCGTCACCCCGGCGACCCGCTTAAGCGCCTGAATGCCGGGCGTTGTTGAATTTGTGAGCTGTCTTAGGCCGTGAAAGGCGAATATGCGGTTCTGTCCGGTCAAGGGGACCACATCGGCGATGGTGCCCAAGGCCACCAGGTCGAGCCATTCCCGCAGATCCGGTTCATTGCCGCCCTGGAAGGCCCCCTCGTCACGAAGCGCCATGCGCAGGGCCACCAGCAGGTTGAAGGCCACGCCGACGCCGGCCAGCGAC
>PLYK01000088.1 GCA_003151775.1 Geobacter sp.
GCGAGGACGCCGAGAAGCACGCGGCGCAGCAGAGCGCGATGCAGATGCGTCACGGCGGCGAAGTGGCCGGGGGCGACGAGGAGCAGCCGGTGGCGCCGCGTCCGTCGGGGAGACCTCAGCCGCGAGTCCAGGTGCAGCCCGTGCGGCGCGAGGGGCCGAAGATCGGGCGAAACGACCCCTGCCCCTGCGGCAGCGGCAAGAAGTACAAGAAATGCTGCGGCAAGTAATATACTTTTCGAGGTAGCGCCATGGACATAAAAGGGTTTCAATTCGCGGCCGTGGAAGCGGCCATAAAAAAACAGGGCAGAAAAGACCTGGCCTTGATCTTTTCCGAGGCGCCGGCCACGGCTGTCGCGGTCTTCACCACCAATGCCGTCAAAGCGGCGCCGGTACTGCTCTCCGCGGAGCGTATCAAAAGCTGCCGGGCACAGGCCATGGTGGTCAACAGCGGCAACGCCAACGCCTGCACCGGTGAGCAGGGGATGCGGGCGGCACGCGAGACCTCGCGCCAGGTGGCCGAAGGGCTGGGCATCCCCGAGGAGGCGGTGCAGGTATCCTCCACCGGCGTCATCGGTGTGCAACTCCCCATGGACAGGGTGCGGGCGGCGATCCCGGCGCTGGTGGACGGGCTGAACTCCGGCACGCTCGATGACGTGGCCGAAGCCATAATGACCACCGACACCTTTCCCAAGATGGAGGCAAGGAGCGGCCAGGCGGGCGGCGTCACCTACACCGTGGCCGGCATTGCCAAGGGGGCGGGCATGATTATGCCCAACATGGCGACCATGCTCTCCTTCATCATCACCGACGCCGCCGTGGAAGCGCCTGCCCTGGACCGATGTTTCCGCCGCGCGGTGGAGACATCATTCAATGCCATTACCGTGGACGGCGACATGTCCACGAACGATACCTGCCTGGTGATGGCCAACGGCATGGCGGGAAATCCGGCCATTGCGGCTGGGACGCCGGAGGCACTGGCGTTCGAGGCCTTGTTGCAGGAGGTGCTGCTCTCATTGGCCCAACAGATCGTAAAAGATGGCGAAGGCGCCACGAAATTCGTGGAAATCCGGGTCGCCGGGGCCAGGAGCGATGCCGACGCCAAGCGGGCGGCGATGGCTATCGCCAATTCCAGCCTGGTAAAGACCGCTTTTTTCGGTCAGGACGCCAACTGGGGCCGCATCTTTGCCGCAGTGGGTTCATCAGGCGCAGAGGTGGACCAGACGCTCCTCTCCCTCAGCTTTGATGCCGTCTGCATGGCGAAAAACGGTATCTTTGCCGGTGGCGACGCCGAAGCGCTGGGTACCGAGGCACTCAGGAAAAAGGAATTCACCGTCAGCGTCGGCCTTGGCCTGGGCAACGGCAGCGCAACGGTCTACACCTCGGACCTCTCCCACGAGTACGTCAGCATCAACGCCGACTACCGTTCCTGATGGCGTCCAAGACCCTTTTCATGTTCTGAAAAATCGCTTTAACCTTGACACGTTAGCAGCCGTATGGTAGCTTTCCTCGCACTTCCACACATCTACGCGCGCACAAGGGAGGCAACGATGAGCATCAAGATACTCCTTGCCGATGACAGCATCACCATACAGAAAGTGGTTGGCATCATTTTCGGGGCTGATGACTATGCTCTCACGATTGTCGACAATGGCAAGGACGCACTCGACAAGGCGCGTGAGATCTTACCCGACGTTTTGCTTATCGACGCGGTCATGCCGGGCATGAGCGGCTACGAGGTCTGCGAGGCCGTCCGCACAACCCCTTCCTTGTCTGCCAAACCGATCCTGCTCTTGACCGGCTCATTCGAACCGTTTGACGAAAATAAAGCCAAAAGCTGCGGTGCCGACGACTTCCTTGCCAAGCCCTTTGAATCCCAGCAGATCGTTGCCAAGGTCAAGGCGCTCTTTGAACAGGGGATCTCCCGCGCCTCAGCCGCTGCGCCGATCCAACCGGTCGAGGAACCCCCAGCGTTTCAGGCGCCTCCCGAGCCGGAGCCACTTGAAACCCCTGCCGCCCCCTCGGCAACGGCTGCTGCCATCGACAGCTCCGAACCGGGCGACATTTGGGGGGCGTTCATCCCCGTAGCAGGACCCGCAGCGGCCACCGTTGCCGGGGCAGCGTTTTCCGGACAGGGCGACGACTTTGCCGCTTTCTTTGAAGAGACCGAGCCGGAAGCCGCTCAGCCCAGGGAAACCTCCGGTTCCCAATGGATCCCCGTCGAGGAGCAAACCTTCGAGTTCGCCTCCGAACCGTTCGCCGAAGCGCCGGCAAAAGCCTTCTCCGAGCCCACTCTTCCCGTGCAGGAGGCCGCCTTTGGCGATATCTCCCCTGCGGAAACGGCACACCGGGCCGAGCCGGCCCAAGCGGCCCCCTTTGTCGCGCCTGTCAGTGAACCGTTCATCGCCCCTCCCCCACTCCCTGTTGTCGAAGCCGGCGCACCGGCAGCCGCTTTGAGCGAGGAACAGCTCAGGGCCGCCATTACGGGCGCATCGCGGGAGGTGATCGAACGAATCGTGTGGGAGATTGTGCCGGACCTGGCCGAGGCCATGATCAGGGACGCCATCCTCAAGATCCGGGAAGGCCGCTAATTCGCTTTTGCATTCAAGATGGCACATATTTCAGGCCAGACCTTTGAGGTTTTCAAAACCTCAAAGGTCTTCAACGGTGTCTATGGGGATGATCACACATCCCCATTTTTGTTACCACTGCACCCGTTTTCTTCCGAACGGAACGGAGTAGGCCATGATCAGAAAAGCCATAGCAATGATCGTCGAGGGGGGGAACCTTTCCGAAGGCGAGATGATCGAGGTTATGAACCAGATCATGTCCGGTGAATGCACGCCGGCCCAGATCGGCTCGTTCATCACCGCCCTGCGGATGAAGGGCGAAACGGTGGAGGAGATCACCGGCGCTGCGCGTGTCATGCGTGAGCATGCCACACCGATCCGGGTCGGCCGGAACGTGTTGGACATGGATCGCGACGACATCAACATCGACCGCGAAACCATCCTGGACGTAGTGGGCACCGGCGGCGACGGCACCAACACCTTCAACATATCCACCACCGTGTCGTTCGTGGTCTCGGCCTGCGGCGTCAAGGTGGCCAAGCACGGCAACCGCTCGGTTTCCTCGGCCTGCGGCAGCGCCGATGTGCTGGAAAAGCTGGGCATCAACCTGGACGTCACTCCTGAAACGGTGGAAAGATGCATCGCAGGGATCGGTATCGGCTTCCTCTTTGCCCCGGCCCTGCACGGCGCCATGAAATACGCCATCGGACCGCGTCGCGAGATCGGCATCCGCACCATCTTCAACATCTTGGGCCCCCTTACCAACCCAGCCGGCGCCGACTGCCAGGTTATGGGGGTCTACCGGGCCTCCCTGGTGGAGAAGCTTGCAGGGGTCCTGCACCGGCTGGGGTGCAGGCATGGCTTTGTCGTGCATGGCAGTGACGGCATGGACGAGATGACCCTTACCGGCGAGACCCTGGTAGCCGAGGTCACCCCGGCAGGGGTCAGGATGAGCAGTGTCACGCCGGAGCAGGTGGGGTTGGCCCGCTGCCCGATGGAGCTCCTTAAGGGAGGAGATGCTACGGCTAACGCCGCTATCGTGCGCGCCATCCTGGCAGGAGAACAAGGCCCCCGGCGGGATATCGTCCTCTTAAACGCCGCCTATGCCCTCGTTGCGGCAGGCAAGGCCGCCTCACCGGCAGAAGGCGTCGCCCAGGCCGCCGAGGCCATAGATTCGGGCCGCGCCATGGGGCAGCTTGAGAGGCTGGCGGAGCTGACGAATCAGGGGGAATAATACCAAGATGCAATCACCCTGGAAAGACGAAGCGACCATGCATGATGACACAGCCGATATCCTGAAAAAGATCAACGAACATAAGCTGGAGGAGGTAGCGGCTGCCCGGAAGGGCACACCCCTTTGCGAGCTGAAGGTCCGCATCGCCGGCCTGGAGGACATCCCGCGCGGCTTCGAGCGGGCCTTGCGGATTGCCGTGGCCTCGGGCCGGACCGCCATCATCGCCGAGGTAAAGAAGGGCTCCCCCAGCAAGGGAATCATCCGGGAGGCGTTCGACCCGCTGGAGATCGCCGGGATATACCGGGCAAACGGCGCCACCTGCCTGTCGGTGCTGACCGACGAACATTTTTTCATGGGGCGCCTCAGTTTTCTGGCCCTGATCCGCGAGACGGTCTGCCTGCCGCTGTTGCGCAAGGACTTTATCGTCGATCCGTACCAGATATACGAGGCCCGCGCCGCCGGGGCCGACGCCATCCTCCTGATCGCCGCTTCCCTCGGCCTGGGGCAGCTGAAGGAGTTTTACGCCCTGGCCCGGGAACTCGATCTGGACGTGCTGCTGGAGGTCCATGACGAGGCGGAGATGGAAACGGCGCTCCAGACCGATTGCCCCGTAATCGGCGTCAATAACCGCAATCTGCGCACCTTTGTGACCGATCTCGACACAACGGCCCGGCTGGCCCGCATGCTCCCCTCCGACCGGCTGCTGGTAGCCGAGAGCGGCATCAACACCCGCTCGGACATCCAACGCCTGGCTACCGCCGGCGCCGGCGCCTTCCTGGTCGGGGAGTCGCTGATGCGGGAAACGGATATGGGCGCAAAGCTCCGGGAATTGGTGGGTAATTGACATTTATACCGCATTTGTCCACTATGCCCCTCTAGTGCGGGAGGAGAGCCAAATGGCACGTTCACAAGGGATCGGCGTGGCCATCGTGGCCTTTGCGGTCTATATCATCGGCGGTATCGGCACCTTCGCCGGCGTCGCGTTGATCGTCCTCATGAAAGGGCGCGACCTGTGGGGATGGGGCGAGGGGCGCGCCATCGGGTATCTCTTTGTCTGCGCCGGACTCTGCCTCTCCATACTGGGGGTCCTGCTGATGCGGCTCTTCAGAAACCGGGGCCTTTCATGACCCCCTCTCCAGGGTGAGCGTCACGGCTTCGCGATCGTCCCCTTTTGCCGCACCAGATTCAGCGACCGCAGGAGTTCCAGGGCGCGGTTCAACTGGTAGTCCTTGGCCGTATCGATCGTGCTGCCCATCCCATGGGGAACCGCAACCCCTCCCTTGACCTTGACATCCTTTTCCTCGCAGCTCGGCTCAAGCCTGTTTTCCAGGTCTTTTTCCTTGAGTTCCTGCACCTTGACAGCGTCCTTGGCCGCCACCGGCCAGACAGTGCCCACCTCGATATCCGGCGTAATCCCCTTTGCCTGGATGGAACGGCCGCTGGGGGTGTAGTAGCGCGCGGTGGTCAGCTTGAGAGCACCATTGCCGCGCAGGGGAAAGACGCTCTGAACCGACCCCTTGCCGAAGCTCTGTTTTCCCATGATTATTGCCCGCTTATGATCCTGGAGCGCGCCCGCCACGATCTCGGAAGCGCTGGCGCTGCCGCCGTTGATCAGCACGACCAGCGGATAATGCGCCTCCTTTGGTCCCAGCGTGGCATTGAAATTCTGAATGGCGTCCGGTGTACGCCCCCTGATCGACACGATCAGGGTTTGAGCTGCGTTGTCCCCGATAAAATTGTTGACCACCGCTACCGAGGACTCCAGCAAGCCGCCCGGATTGTAGCGCAGGTCGAGCACCAGCCCCTTTAGCTTGCCGCCGGAAGCGGCACGGAGTTCCTGCAGCGCCTGGTGGAACTCATCGCCGGTACGCTCCTGGAACTGGGTGATCCTCACCAGGCCGTACCCCGGCTCCAAAAGACGTGATTTCAGGCTCTTGACCTTGATTATGGCGCGTATCAGCCTGAAGATCCGGGGCTGGGGCGACTCCCCCCTCAGGATCGTCAACGTGACCGGCGTCCCCTGCTCGCCGCGCATCCGCTTGACTGCCGCCGTGATACTCATCCCCTGGGTGGGCGCCCCGTCGATCTTGTAGATGTGGTCGTCGGCCTGGATACCGGCCCGGAAGGCGGGAGTGTCCTCGATCGGGGCGATAACGATCAGCCTGTCCTCCTTCATGCCCAGCTCAATGCCGATACCGCCGAAACTGCCCGACATCTGGACCTCCATCTCGTGGTACGGTTCAGGGGGCAGATAGGCGCTGTGCGGGTCGAGAACGGCCAGCATGCCGTCCACCATGCTCTGGACGAGCTTCTTTGAATCCGGCTTTTCCACGTAGTTCGTGACTACCGCGGCATAAGCCTCGTTCAGGAGCGCCAGGTAGGCGGATTCGGGATGCCGGTCGCGTGGATACCAGCGGCTGGCAAAGATCAGGGCCAGGCAAACGGCAATACCGGCTAACAGGAGGGGCAGCAGCAGTTTTGTAGTTTTTTTCATGCCTATAGATCCCGAAAACTTGGATTTGGGCTATTACTACATCATTTAGTGCTGTTTTCCCACGATTAATTTACATCCTGGCCTCACTTGGCGTATCTTGTTGCCGGACGCACAATCGGCATGACGCCGAAGGAGCCGCCATGCAGATCGCTGCGCTGTTCTACCGCCTGTCCATCACCTTCTGGACCGGCGGGATCGCCCGGGTCGTGATGATGTAATATCAGAGGGATTTATGCAAAGGAGTGATAGGCAATGGACATTGTCATCAAGCCGTCTGACCTTAAGTACAAATATCCGAAAGACATTCAAAACCGCGAGGAGCCGAAATTCAGAGGCATACCGGACCCGACCCCTTTCAACCGCGACGACCTCTACAACGTCCTTCCCATGATGGAGGCGGTCATGAACGCCCTGGAAAGCAGCGACGGCCGGGTTTTGCACCTTATTGAGGATATCCTCAACGAGATGCCCCGTTTCTTCGTCACCCGGGAAGAGGTGTACACCTGTCTTCTCGAAACGGCCCGCGATCACCTGTCGCAGCCCTAGCACCTTGGAACACTTCAGGCCAGACCTTTGAGGTTTTCNNGGTCTTCAAAATGTCAACTTGAATGAAACTTGGAATTCCAAGGCACTAGGAGCAGCCGCAGTTGGACGAGGTGCACGATGATGCGCACCCCTTCTGCTTGACCGGCGGCAACCCGCCCCGTTCCTTGAGGCGCTCCAGGAAAGCCCTGGCGATCAGCCAGGAGCCGTCTTCCTGCTCGACCCCTTCCAGTGTCCCCTCCCGCAGCAGCATCAGCAACCTGATGCTGGTGGTCGCAAGCTCTTCCACGGCCTCATCGAGCTCCATCATAGCGGCCTGCTCTTCTGTCCTGTCCATACGGCCTCCCCACGGTTTCAACTATAGCCCGGTTGTCGTTGCTGAAGGAACCGATACACAGGCCGTGCCAGCAGGCTCACAACCACAACACACCAATATATATAGACTTTATTTTACGACAGGTAACCAATGGCTCAGACCGGCCCCGGAATTGCTGTTTGTTCGGGCAGAGTGCCATACAGCTAGGCAGTTTTCACTGTTGAACCGGCGGCAGTGACAGGTTAATATGACGTAAATCACCGGACCCGTAGGGGCGACGCCANNGCCAACGGCTCGCCCGCCTTTCGGTGCAATATCCATCTTTATTGCCATTTGCACCAAGGGCGACCCGTTGGGATCGCCCGTACGGTTATTGGATTTGCATCTTGCGATTAGCTTTAACCCATTTATAGCAATAACCCTGAACGCATACGGAGCCTCCCATGTTCAGCGGCATCAGCGGCAATGTCCTCATGCTCGGCCTGGTCAGCCTTCTGACCGATGTCTCCAGCGAAATGATCTATCCCCTGCTCCCCCTGTTCGTAACAGGCGTTTTGGGCGCCGGGCCGGCCTTTCTTGGGGTGATCGAGGGGATTGCGGAATCCACCGCGGCGCTCTTGAAACTGGCGTCGGGCATCGCCTCTGACCGTATCCGGGGACGCAAAGGGCTTGTGCTGGCGGGCTATGCCCTGTCGTCCCTGTCACGCCCCCTGATCGCCCTGGCCGGTTCCCCCCTTGCAGTCCTTGCCGTGCGCTTTTCCGACCGCGTCGGCAAGGGGATCCGCACCTCGCCCCGCGATGCACTGATCGCCGATTCAACCGCCCCGCTTCAGCAGGGCAAGGCCTTCGGCTTTCATCGCTCCCTCGACCACGTGGGTGCCATTATCGGCCCGCTTTCAGCTTTTGCCCTGATGGCGTGGTTCGTCACCGATATGCGCACGGTCTTCTGGCTGGCCGCCCTGCCCGGTGTGCTGGCCGTGGCCCTGATCGTCTTCAAGGTGCGCGATATGCCCCATGAGGTCCCTGCCGGAACCGGTGCGGCCGTGCGGATGGCGCCGGCGGGAAACATCAGGGGCTTTTTGCTGATCCTTCTGCTCTTCACCCTGGGGAACTCCTCCGATGCCTTCCTGCTCCTGCGTGCCGGCCAGTTGGGCGTGACGCCGGCCCGGATACCGCTTTTGTGGACCTTTTTCCACGTCGTCAAGATGTCCTCCGCCATGCCCTTCGGCACCCTGTCCGACCGGATCGGCCGACGCGGGGTGATCGTCGCCGGCTGGGCGGTGTATGCCCTGGCCTATGCCGGCTTTGCCCTGGCTGCGTCGGAAGTGCACATCTGGCTCTTGTTTGCGTGGTATGGGTTGTTCTACGGCATGACCGAGGGGGTGGAGAAGGCCTATATGTCCGATCTGGCGGCGCCGGCCGAACGTGGAAACGCCTTTGGGTGGTACAACTTCGCCGTGGGGATCGGCGCTCTCCCCGCCAGCCTCCTGTTCGGCGTGATCTGGCAAAAGGGATCGCCCCAGGCCGCATTCGGCTTCGGGGCCGGACTGGCGTGCCTGGCGGCCCTGCTACTGCTTGCCTGGGCGCCGCGCGCCGTCCGCACCATTCCCTGACACAACTTATTCCATCTTACACCTCTATCCTGAATTCAGCGCCGGCGGCAATGTTTTGTGCGGTAAGGCTCCCACCTAAGTTCTTATCTATGATGGTTTTCGACATGAACAGTCCTACCCCTGTTCCTGCCTGCGGCCCTTTGGTGGTGAAGTAGGGGTCGAAGATTTTGCCCATGATCTCCTCGGGGATGCCGCCGGCGTTGTCGGCAATGATTACGACCGCCCTGTCGTTTTCGCTGCCTATGGTGATCGTCACCTTGGGATCTTTGATTTCTCTTTCCATTAACACATCCCTGGCATTGTTCAGGATGTTGAGGACGACCTGCGCAAATTCATTCCTAAAGCCATGGATGACCGGATCACCCTTCGCAACTAATTCAATCCCGATTAGCTGACTCTTGAAACTGTCTTCTATCAGTATCAATGTACTGGCAATCGCCTCTTGCACTTTGAACTCAACCTTTTCTTTATCCGGTCTGAAGTAGTTCCGGAAATCGTCAATGGTCTGGGACATGTGCTGGATGAGTCCCATGGATTTGTCGACGCTGTTATCCAGAAATTCCTTGGTGAATTCGCCGAGATCATAATACAGCGACAGTTGCTGAACCGTGAGCCCAAGCGTGTTTAATGGTTGACGCCACTGGTGGGCGATATTACCGATCATCTCCCCCATGGCCGCCTGCCGGCTCTGCTGGATGAGCATCTGTTCCTTTTCGCGCAGGGCTTCCGTGGCCCACAGGCGTTCGATGGTCTCATCCCGCAAGGCCCTCTCCGCTTCCTTGCGGCGGGTTTCCCGGACGATGTTGTCGAGGGCAAAGGAGACGTCCGCTCCCATCTGCTGGAGTAATTCGGTTTGCTGCTGATCGAAAAAATCCTTTTTGTCCGCATAGAGAGTCAGGGCGCCGATAACCTGCCCTTCCTGTTTCAGGGCGATACTCGCCGAAGCGCGAATACCGTGGGCTCGGCCCCTTTCGTGCCAGGGGCGGGTAACGGGGGAACCCAAAAAATCATTGCAGATGTAATAGGTGCCTTCTCGGACCGATATACCGGTAGGTCCGATACCTGTCAGTTCAACGTTAGCCGTGATTTTTATATCATCCAGGTAGCCGGTCTCGCCTTTTGCGGCCACTATGCTCAACACGCCGCTCTCTTCGTCCACCAGGCCGACCCAGGCCAGTTTGAATTTACCGTCATCTACGGCGATCCGGCAGAATTCGTTAAAAATCGTCTCCCTGTCCATGGTGCGGACAATTGCCTGGCTGGTTTCGGATACCACCTTATAAAGACTGTTCAGGCGTATAACGCTTTCTTCCGCCAATTCCCGCTTGACAATTTCAACATTCAAATTTTCAATAGTAGATGCCAGTTCCCCCGTACGCTCCCTAACCCGGTTTTCCAGCTCTTCATTCGACTCTGTCAGCACCTTCTCGGCCAGTTTAGCATTGGTTATGTCGTTGAAAAGGATGGCGACTTTGCAACTATCAGCTCCATCGACCCGGTATGCGCTAACGTCGTACCAACGATTCAACGCCTTCGCCTCATTAACAAAACGCGCTGGTTCACCCGTCAAGGCGACTTTCCCGTAAAGTTCAAACCAATGCGCCTCATGCTCCGGCGCAAGTTCGCGCATCCGCTTCCCCTGCACATTCAACAGGCCGGTTTGTGTTTCAAATGCACTATTGGTTTCCAGGAAGCGATAATCGATGGGTCGATCATTCTCGTCGAATAGCACTTCGATGATGCAAAAGCCCTCAATCAACGAGCTAAACAGCGTGCGATACCGTTCTTCCGACTGTCGTAGCGCATCTTCGGCCAGTTTGCGCTCTGAGAAGTCCCAACAGATACCTGTCATATCGTGGCCCCGCGCACCAGGAACTCCATGGTCAGCAGGGAAATCGTCTGCATGGGCCTGGCTATGGCTTCCATTTACACCTCTATCCTGAATTCAGCGCCGTTGCCATGGTTGCGCACGGAAAGCCTGCCGCCCATGTTCGATTCTATGATGGTCTTCGACATGAACAGGCCGACCCCTGTCCCTGCCTGCGGGCCCTTGGTGGTAAAGTAGGGATCGAAGATCTTGCCCATGATCTCTTCGGGTACGCCGCCGGCGTTGTCGGCAATGATTACGACCGCCCTGTCGTTTTCGCTGCCTATGGTGATCGTCACCTTGGGATTTTTGATTTCCCTTTCAGTTAACACGTCCCTGGCATTGTTCAGGATGTTGAGGACGACCTGCGCAAATTCATTCCTAAAGCCATGGATGACTGGATCACCCTTCGTAACTAATTCAAATCCGATATGCCGACTCTTGAAACTGTCTTCTATCAGTGTCAATGTACCGGCAATCGCCTCTTGCACTTTGAACTCGACCTTTTCTTTATCCGGCCTGAAATAGTTCCTGAAATCGTCGATGGTCTTGGACATGTGCTGGATGAGTTGCATGGATTTGCCGACGCTCTGTTCCAGAAACTCCCTGGTAAATCCGTCCATATCATAAAACAGCAACAGTTGCTGAATCTTGAGCCCAAGGGTGTTGAGCGGCTGGCGCCACTGGTGGGCGATATTGCCGATCATCTCCCCCATGGCCGCCTGGCGGCTCTGATTGATGAGCATCTGCTCCTTTTCGCGCAGGGCTTCCACTATCCGCAGCCGTTCGGTGGTCTCATCCCGCAGGGCCAGTTCAGCTTCCTTGCGGCGGGTTTCCCGAACGATATTATCGAGGGCAAAGGAAACGTCCGCTCCCATCTGCGAGAGTAATTTGGTTTGCTGCCGGTCAAAAAAATCCTTTTTGTCCGCATAGAGGGTCAGGGCGCCGATCACCTCCCCTTCCTGTTTCAGGGCGACACTCGCCGAAGCGCGAATGCCGTGGGCCCGGCCCCTTTCGTACCAGGGGCGGGTAATGGGGGCGCCCAATAAATCAGTGCTGATGTAATAGGCGCCTTCTCGAACCGAAATATCGGCCGGGCCGATACCAGCCGGTTCTTCATTGGCCGTGATCTTGATGTCGTCCAGGTAGCCGGTCGCACCATTGGCAGCCACTATCCTCATCAACTCGCCGCTCTCTTCGTCCACCTGGCCGACCCAAGCCAGTTTGAATTTTCCATCTTCTACGGCGATCCGGCAGAATTCGTTAAAAATGGTCTCCCTGTCCATGGTGCGGATAATTACCTGGCTGGTTTCGGATACCACCTTATAAAGACGGTTCAGGCGCAGTACCCTTTCCTCCGCGTTTTCCCGCTCGACAACCTCGACCCTAAGCTTCTTAACAGTGGCTACCAGTTCTTTCGTCCGTTCCGCAACCCGATTTTCGAGCTCTTCGTTCAACTGCTTCAGCTCTTGCTCGGCATGTTTGCGCGCAGTGACGTCGAAATTCACCCCAATCATCTTCACCGGCTGACCGGCGGCATTGCGGAACAGCCGCCCGGCAGCCGCCAACCAGTGCTCTTGACCGTCGTCGGCGCGGGTTATACGAAACTCGTGGTAGAAATCGTCACCGTGTTTCATCACGTTGGCCAAAATCCGGTTGATCGGGCCGATGTCATCGGGGTGCACCCGGTCAAAGAACAGGTTTTTTGCCTCGCTCCCATCTCCCACGGGCAGGCCCAGGAGTTGGTACCCTGTGTTGTTCCACACCGAGCGGTCGGTGCGCGTGTCCCACTCCCAAAGGCCCATCCGCCCGCCCTCCAAGGCCAGCGCCAGGCGTTCCTCGCTCGCCTTCAGGGCCACTTCGGCCTTCTTGACAGCGGTGATGTCGTTGAAAAGGATAGCGACCTTGCGGCTGTCTTGACCGCCGACCCGGTAGGCACTCACGTCGTACCAACGATTAAGCGCATACCTTTCATACACAAAACGAATTGAATTGCCCGTAAGAGCGACCTTCCCGTAAATTTCGAACCAATACTGCTCATGCACCGGCGCAAGTTCGCGCATCAGCTTCCCCTGAACATTATGCAGGCCGGTCTGTGCTTCAAATGCAGGGTTTATCTCCAGGAAGCGATAATCAATGGGGTGATTGTTTGCGTCTAACAACACTTCAATGATGCAAAACCCCTCAATAAGCGAGTCGAACAGCGAGCGATATTTTTCTTCCGACTTACGTAGCTCTTCCTCAGCCTGCCTGCGCTCGGTAATATCGGCAAGCGTCACTATGCAGCCGATGATTTGGTCCTGAGCGCTTTTAAGCGGCGTTGCGTTGAGGAGGAGATGATATATCTGACCGTCGTTTTGTTCGAATTCGACCTCGGCGCTTTCGAAACTGCCGCCATGCAGCGGGGTAAAAACGGAAAACAAACATTCCGTTTCCGTTATATGCAACCGGAACAGGTCGTTGAACGGCTTCAGCAGCAGGTTTTCACCGCAAAGAACATGGGCAAGCCGGCTGGCCCGGATGATCCGCCCCTCTTCGTCGCAGACAATGATCGCCTCGCCCGCCTGCTCGATGATGGAGCGGGCGAGCATCTCCGCAGACAGGAGTTCTACGTGAAATTTGTTATCTGTGGTCATTCCGTCACCTCTTCGTTCGGACGTCCAGTCCCAAGAGATCCGTGCGGCACATGCTTTTCCCCAGCAATGTCCGGTTAGGAAATTGATTTCGACAGAATCATGCTCTAAAGTCCCCCCTCCCCTNNCGCTTTAGCGCGCAGGCCCGTCAAGGGAAGGGGAGCTAACTGCAAATTCCAAACCGGACAACGCTGGCTTTTCCCGTGCTTATTTCCTGACATCTATCCCGTAGCTCTTGATCTTGCGGTGCAGGTTGCTCCGTTCCAGTTCGATGACCTCGGCCGTGCGGGAGATGTTCCAGTCGTTTTCCTCCAGCTTCTGGATGATGAACTCCCGCTCGAACCCCTCCCTGGCCTCCCGCAGGGTCCCCACGATAGGGATGCCGTCCGGCCGCTGCTCGAAAAAGTCGGCCATGGCAGGGGCCCCGAGCAGCTCGGGGACATCGGACGCGGTGATGGTCCGGCCCGGCGTCATGATCAGTATCCGCTCCACGATATTCTTCAGTTCCCTGACATTGCCCGGCCAGTCGTAACCGGCCAGAAGATTGAGCGCCTCGGGGTGGAAGATCTTGGGCTCGCGCCCTTCCCGCCGGTAAAACTGGGCGACGAAGTGCTGCACCAATAGCGGGATGTCCTCACGCCGCTCCCGCAGGGCGGGCACCCGGAACGGCACCACGTTCAGGCGGTAGTAGAGGTCCTCCCGGAACCTCCCCTGGCTGATCTCCTCGTCCAGCTTCTTGTTGGTGGCGGCAATGATCCTAACATCCACCTTCACCTGTTTGGTGCCGCCGACCCGTTCGAAGCAGCGCTCCTGGATGATCCGCAGGACCTTGGCCTGGGTCCTGAGCGACATGTCGCCGATCTCGTCCAGAAACAGCGTACCGCTGTCAGCGATGTCGAATTTGCCTTTCTTCTGGGCGACGGCGCCGGTAAAAGCGCCCTTTTCATGGCCGAACAGCTCGCTCTCGATCAGCCCCTCCGGTATGGCGGCGCAATTGATGGCGACAAAGGGCCTGTCGCGTCGCAGGCTGTAATAGTGGATCGAACGCGCGGCCAGTTCCTTGCCGGTGCCGTTCTCCCCGGTCACCAGCACCGAGGCGGTTGTGGGAGCGACGCGCATGATCTGTTCGCGCAGGGCCGCCATCACCGGGGCGGAGCCGATCATCTCGTACTCATTGGCCACGACCCGTTTAAGCTCCTCGTTCTCCACCCGCAATTCCTTCATGCGCAGGGCATTGACCACGCTGATGAGAACCTTGTCCAGGGAGAGCGGTTTCTCGATAAAATCGAACGCGCCCAGCTTGGTGGCCCGGACCGCCGTTTCGATGGTGCCGTGGCCCGAGATCATGATGACCGTGACCTGGGGGAAGAGGGTCTTGAGCTTTTCAAGCGTCTCCAGCCCATCCATGCCCGGCATCCATATATCCAGCAGCACCAGGTCGGGCAGTTCCAGGCGGGCGCACTCCAGCGCCTCGATACCGTTGTCCGCCGTAAGCACCTGATACCCCTCGTCCTCCAGGATGCCGGTCAGGGAGATCCTGATATCCTTTTCATCATCCACAACAAGAATTGATTTCGACATGCGCTGTTCCTCAAAGGTACGGCAAGGTATTGCTCCGGTAATTAAACAATCAATGTAGGGGCGCTGCTTGCCGCGCCTATGCTTGCTATGCCGCCGGCAGTTCCACGATAAAGCAGGCGCCCCGCGGCTGGTTGTCCTTGATCCGCACGAAACCGCTGTGGTCGGTGACTACACTGCTGACAATGGCCAGCCCAAGGCCGGTTCCCGCCTTTTTTGTGGAAAAATACGGTTCGAACAGACGGGGCTTGTCCTCGGGCGTGATGCCGGGGCCATTGTCGGCAACGGCGAAAGACGCCATCTTCAACTCGGCGTCATACCTGCTGCTGATCGTGACCTCCCCCTGCTCCTCCATGGCCGCCACGGCATTCTCCAGGAGGTTGATGATCACCCGCTTGATCTGGTCCCGGTCGATTTTGATCTGGGGAAGGTGTTCGTCGGGCTGGAACAGGAATGCCACCCCGCGGTGCGCTTCCTGGTAGAGCGTCAGGGTCTCGCGGATCAGGGCATTGAGGTCGTTTGGCTCCGGCTGGATCGCCGGCATGCGGGCAAAATTGGAAAACTCGTTGACCAGGTTTTTCAACTCATCCACCGACTTGATGATCATCTCGGTGCATTCGTCAAAGACCGCCTCATCGCCGCTGAAGCGCGACAGGTAGCGTTTCCGCAGCCGCTGGGCCGAAAGCTGGATCGGCGTGAGCGGATTCTTGATCTCGTGGGCGATGCGCCGGGCCACCTCGCGCCAGGCCGCCATGCGCTGGGCCTTCATCATCTGGGTCATGTCGTCCAGCACCAGCACCGTCCCCAGGACTTCCCCCTGCTCATCGCGCAGCATGGTCAGGTGAAGATGCAGCGCCAGGCGGGCGCCCTGGATGTCCAGGAAGATCTGCCTGCTGACGGTATCCTGCCGTGAGAGCATCAGGTCGCGAACCACCTCCTTGACGATCTCCAGGTGTTTCTCGCGCAGCACGTCGCGGAAATTCCGCCCCAGCAACTTGCCGGGGTTGATCTTCAGGAGGTGTTCGGCAGACTTGTTGATAGTGGTCACCACGCCGTCCTTATCGACCGATATGACGCCGGCAGCAACGTTGCGCAGCACGATCTCCATATACTGCCGGCGCTGTTCGATCTCCTGGTTGATGCGGGACAGCTCCTGGTTCGAGGCGTTGAGCGCCTGCTGCTTGCTGTGCAGGTCAAAGGTCATGCGGTTGAACGACTGGATGAGCATGCCGATCTCATCGGCCGAATAGGATTCGATCCGGATATCGAGATTGCCGTCCGCCACGGCGCGCGTTGCGTCCACCAGCTCCTGCACCGGCTTGGTCATGCTGTTGGCCAGATAGACGCCCATCCAGTAGGAAAAAAACACGATGACCGCGGTAATCAGGAACAGTGTGGCGATATAGCCGGTCCGGATCGGATTTCTCATGATCTTGAGCTGGCGGAACTCATGATAGGAATCGCTGATCTCCTTCATCTTGTTGACCAGCGAATAGGGAACGTAATAATTGACAACCACAACGCCGACCACGTCAACCTGGTTCCAGGTTGAGTAGACCGGTACGATGCCCCGGATCAGGTCGGCCTTGCCGGCCTGATTGACGCGGGTCAGTTCCTCGCCCACCAGGCCGCGCTTTATGTCTTCGGAAGCGGGATTGGTAAACTCGCTCTGGGGGACATCCGGATTGGAGGAGCGGACCAACTCTTCATGCTGGGCCGAATAGACCTCCACCACCCCCAGGTTGTATTCCTTCTGCTTTTGGCGGATCAACTCCTTGAGCATCGGGAGATTGGCCTCGTTGAGCAGTTTCTGGGACTTGATGAAACTGCTGATCTGGCGTCCGTAATACAGTGAGTTGGAGGCTGAATTCTTGTAGTAGGTCTGGGCGACCTCCAGGGATTCGCTGAGCGACGTTTCCACCTGGGTATTGAACCAGTTGTGGATGGTATTGTTGATAAACCCGGCTGCCGCTAAGAAGAGAAGCATGGTGGGGACCAGGGACAAACCGACGAACGAGAGCACCAGCTTGGTGCGCAACCGCGTGGCAAACGGATTGGTGCGGCTCTCCACAAAGAGTTTCACCACATTGCGGCAGACGAGATACACCAGCAGTATCACCAGCATGACGACGATGTTGATGACGCCGAAGATGGCAATGTTGCTTCCCATCGGCGCGTCGGCGCTCAACTGGGTAAGATGCACCTCTGCCCTGGTCAGTAACAGGATCAGGATGACTGCCAGGACGATGATGACCGCCTCGCGCAACCGTTTTTTCCGTTCATAGGGTGTCAGTTTCAAATCCATCCAAAGCGTTCCCGTCTTAGTGGCGTGCCACCGGCTACAACCTTCCCGAGCGGATGATGCCGTAGACCCACCAGAGCCCGAACAACCAGGCCGCGGTATACCCCAGAAAGGCCAGTACGGGTAAACCGAACAGTTGCGGCCCCCTCTCGGTCTGCATGATGATCGACGACCCGATGATCAGGGAAGCCAGGATAAGACTGGAGGATAGGCGATTGATGGAACGGTCGAAATCGGCGGTAAACTTGTCCAGCCCCCGGTGTTCCAGGTCGATCTTGAACTTGTTGCGATTGACCCGATTGATGATCTCCTTGAGGTCCCGCGGGAGGTTGCGTGCCAGGTTGAGATATGACTCCGCCACCGCGCTGATATCGCGGGTGATGCGCCGGGGAGACATGCGCCGGCGGATGGCCTTCTCCATGAAGGGGCGCAGGTGTTCCACCATGTTGAAGGCGGGATCGAGGGAACGCCCCATCCCCTCGATGATGACCAATGATTTTGCCAGGAGCATCAGGTCGGGCTGGATGCGGATGCTGTACTGGGTAATGATCTCGATGAACTCCATCAGCATCCGCCCCACCTCGATCTCTTTGAGGGGGATTTCGTAGTAGCTGTCAATGAAGTTTGACAGGTCCCGCTTCAGGGCGCGCACGTCCAGGTTGTCGGAGATATCGCCGGCAAAGAGCAAAAGCGAGATGACCTGATCCATATCCCGGTTGACGATCGCCAGCAGAATATCGCTCAGAAAGGTCCTGAGTTCTTCGTCCAGCCTGCCCACAATGCCATAGTCCAAGAGGCAGATGATGTTGTCCGGCAGGATCATCACGTTGCCGGGATGGGTGTCTCCATGAAAGAAACCATGCTTGAGCACCATCTCCAGAAAGGCGTCGGCCCCCCGTTGCGCGATTACCTTCCGGTCGAGTCCGCCGCGCTCAAGCCTGCCGAGATCCGAGACCTTGATCCCGTCAACGTACTCAAGGGTCAACACGCCCCGGGCGCTTTGCGGCCAATAGACACGCGGAAAGTACATCCACTTGGTCTGGGCGAAATTGTCGCGAAATTTTTCAATGGTATGCCCCTCGCGGGTAAAGTCCATTTCCCGGCGGATCGTACGGGCGAATTCGCGCACCAAACCAACCGGATCGTAGATCTCGCTGCCGGAGACATGGCGCTCGGCCAACTGGGCCAGCGACATCAGGGCGCCGATATCCGCCTCGACCAATTCGACCACGCCGGGGCGGCGGACCTTGATCACCACCTCCTCGCCCGTCAATAGGCGGGCGCGGTGTACCTGGGCAATGGACGCCGCTGCCAGCGATTCCGGATCGATATCGGCATAAAAGTCCGTTATCGGACCCTTCAGTTCATGTTCCACCTGAGCCGTCAGCTCGGCAAACGAGAAACTCGGAACATGGTCCTGCAGCTTTTCAAACTCCTGCACAAAGGAGGCTGGAATGACGTCGGGCCTCGTGGAGAGGAGCTGCCCCAGCTTAACAAACGTCGGCCCCAGTTCCTCCAGGGCCAGCCGCATCCGTTCGGCGGCCGTGAGGCGGGCGATATCGACGGGACCGTGGCGCAAGAGCCGCCTCCCCCGGGCGGCGATATCATGCAATCCCAAAGCCTCAAGGGCGTGGCCGAATCCATAGGCGCTCAGGACGCGGGCAATATTCCAGTAGCGGCGGATACTGCGTATATTCCGGTTTATTTTAAGAAAAGAGAACATCGGCAATTCTCGTCAACAGGATGCGGCGGTTCAATTATTGAGGCGCGATTCCAGCTCCTGCACCCTGCTCAACAGCAGATCATACTCTTCACGGGACACAAGCCCCAGCCTCTCCACAATCTTTTTGACCTCGACCTCCGCCATTTCCCTGATCTTTTCCCTGTTTTCCTCGGCGATCCCCTTGAGGCGCTCCACAATGCGCCTCCCCTCGTCTTCGCTGAGCGTGTATTTCTCCTTCATCTCGACTACCAGTTCTTCGGCCTTCTTCTGGGTAATGGCTGCGGCTCCGATCGCGGTCATGACCGTCTTTTCCAGTAAATCCAGCATGATCTGCCCTCCTTTCGTACCTCGTCTGTGATCGGCATCGGCTGCAATCATAACACAAGCCCCGGACGATGCAAACGTGATTGTTGCATTTTTGCCGCAATTGCCTCGGTGGGGGAGAATGTGGTATGGTAACGAAAAAGCGGGATGGAGAGTTCGGGATGCGTATCAAGGGTGCATTGTCAACGCCGGGGATCGGACAACAGAGCAACAGCCCACTGCCGGTGAAGAGCGGCCTCGGATCGCTGTTCGCGGCCGAGTTGACAAACCGCCAGACAGACATTACCTCATATGCACAGGAGGTGGAGAACCTTCGCCACGAGATCGAGATGGTGGGCGACAGATTGACACAGGAACCGACCTTGCCGAACTTCAAGCGTTTTCGCGAACTCCTGAGCCAGTTGGCCAAAAGGATCTCAAGCGAGGCCTATCGTCTCGAAAAGATCGGGGGCACGCCGCAGAATCCGCGATCATTCGAGATCATCACGGTCATCAACGCCGAGGCGGACAAGTTGTATAATCTCATCGTTTGTGCAAATCGGGACAGCATGGCCATCACCGCCAAGGTGATCGGCATCAAGGGACTGGTGGTTGACCTGATAACCTGATTGATGGTCCATCAGGCCACGGTGGCTCAAGTCCGCACTGAACCTTCATCGCGGACATAATAATACGCGGTTACTCAAACAAATCAGCAATTTCGTCGGCTTCGTCCATCGCGGCTCGAGTTTCGACATTCGGTACCTTGATTCTGAACGGCATTTGTTTGTCGGCGACGACGCGCATCAAAAACACGCGTACAGCGTCAGAGACGGACAGCCCCATCGTGGCCAGCGTTTCGGTGGCCTGCTCCTTGATTTGTTGGTCCATACGGACGTGAACCATTGCAGTGGTAGCCATAGCGGCCTCCTCTCTAGTTGAGATACATCGTATCGCACTCGTTCGCTGCAAGCAAGGAGATTCTTCGTTTCACATACCTCATGACGTCAGCTTGAGGTACACCTGAAAAAGTGAGTTGGCCGATCTGAAATTCTTGTCAGAGTCATTGTTTGGTTGTGTCGATTACGATCCTTCCTACGACTACAAAGACAACCGATAATGACTTTACCCTGTTCACCCAACACATTCCGATCAAACTGCATTCAATGAATGCTTCGGCCAGAAATTGAAAGAGGCAAGGGAACATATACCCTTGCCTCTTTCATATCATGCAGTGCGGGAGAAGTAACGCTTAGTCGGCCTTGGCCTCGCACGGTTCCGCAGGATCTTCGATGTTCGTCTGAACCTCGGCCGGTTCAGTCACAGGCTTAACAGCGGTTTCAGCGACTGCAACGGTTTCAGCGGCTTCAACGGCTTTGACGGCTGCAATTCTGGGAACAAGTGCAGGTTTCTTCTTCGGCTTCGCAGAAACCTTCTTTGCCTTCAACTCCTCTTCCACCAGTTCAATCAGAGAGATCGGTGCGGTATCCCCCTGGCGGATGCCCAGCTTGACAATACGCGTATAGCCGCCAGGGCGGTCCTTATAACGCGGGGCAATGGCCGAAAACAGCTTCGTCACCACGGACTTTTCACGGATATATGAGGCAGCCTGGCGCTGGGCATGCAGATCGCCACGTTTGCCAAGGGTGATCATCTTTTCGGCAACAGAGCGGATCTCTTTTGCCTTGGCATCGGTTGTCGTGATCTTTTCATAGGTTAAAAGCGAGGTAACCATATTTCTGAACATAGCTTCGCGATGACTCGTTTTCCTGCCAAGTCTCCTGCCCGCTTTATTATGACGCATAACGCAATCCTTTCTGAAACTATTGGGGCTACTCTTCTTCCTTCTTTTCGCCGCGCAGGCGGCGCATGATCTCCGGGTCGGGGAAATCATCCAGCTTCATGCCGAACGTCAACCCCATGTCGCAGAGTATGTCTTTGATCTCATTGAGAGATTTGCGGCCGAAGTTCTGTGTCTTGAGCATTTCCGCCTCGGATTTGGAAACCAGTTCACCGATCAGCTTGATGCCCGCATTCTTGAGGCAGTTGGCCGACCGTACCGAAAGCTCCAGTTCCTCGACCGTACGGTACAGGTTCTCGTTGATCTTGTCCTTCTCTTCCTGCGACTCTTCTACCTGGCTCGGTTCCGACTCTTCATCGAAGTTTATGAAAATACTCAGTTGTTCCTTCATGATCTTGGCGGCGTAGGCCACCGCGTCTTCCGGGTTCGCACTGCCGTCGGTCCAGACCTCGAGGGTCAACTTATCATAATCCGTCATTTGGCCGACGCGGGCATTGGATACGTTGAAATTGACCTTCTTGATGGGGGAATAGATGGCATCAATCGGGATGGTGCCCACGGGAGCCTTTTCATCGCGATTACGATCTGCCGAAACATACCCCTTGCCCATCTTGACGGTCAACTCAATTTCGAGATTGGCGTCCTTGCCGCAGGTCAGGATGTGGTGCTCGGGATTCATGACCTCAACCGAGTGACCGACAAGGATATCGCCGGCGGTAATGACCCCTTCGCCCTTATGTACGATCCTGATGAGCGCCTGGTCGGCTGAGTGCAGTTTGAGGCGCACGCCCTTCAGGTTGAGGATGATATCGGTAACGTCCTCGGTAACGCCCTGAATGGCGGAAAATTCGTGCAGCACACCCTTGATGCGGACCGAGGTTATGGCAGCGCCCTGAAGGGCGGACAGGAGAATCCTGCGCAAGGAATTGCCGAGCGTGGTGCCGAAGCCCCGCTCGAATGGTTCAGCATAAAACTTGCCGTATGTATTTGAAAGGGTTTCTTTTTCTACTTGTAGCTGTTTTGGCCTGATCAGATCCCGCCAGTTTTTATACATTACAACCTCCTCCGGAGGATTATTGTCCGGTCATGGACATGAGGCGCAGGGCGCCACGCAGCTCTCCCGGGAATTACTTCGAGTAAAGCTCAACTATCAACTGTTCCTGGATCGGGGTGGTGATATCTTCACGCACCGGCAGGCTCTTGATAACACCCTTGAAAGCATCGCGCTCAAGCTCGACCCACTGGGGAATCCCGCGCCGGACTACCGCTTCCAGGGAATCGATGACAGCAGCGACCTTCCTGCTCTTTTCACGAAGTTCGATGACGTCGCCCACCTTAATCTGGATGGAGGGGATATTCACCTTGCGCCCGTTGATGGTAAAGTGGCCGTGACGCACGAGCTGGCGCGATTCGGTGCGGGATGAGGCAAATCCGAGACGATAGATCGCATTATCAAGACGCCGCTCAAGGAGGGAGAGCAGATTTTCACCGGTAACCCCTCTCATGCGGTCGGCTTCCTGAAAGTAGCCACGGAACTGTTTTTCCAGAAGGCCATAGATACGGCGGACTTTCTGCTTCTCTCGAAGCTGCACGCCATAGTCCGAGGTCTTTGAACGCCCTTGGCCATGCTGCCCCGGAGGATAATTGCGGCGTTTGATGGCGCACTTATCGGTGTAGCAGCGCTCCCCCTTCAGAAACAATTCCATGTTTTCTCTTCTGCACAGACGGCATGAAGGTCCTGTATAACGAGCCAATGAAAACCTCCTTGATATGAATGACGCGAGTTAAACTCTTCTACGTTTGGGTGGGCGACAACCGTTGTGGGGAATCGGCGTCACATCCTTGATGAAACTGATCGCAAAACCTGCGGCCTGAAGGGCGCGGAGCGCAGATTCGCGGCCGGATCCGGGGCCTTTGACATAAACTTCCACCGTACGCATCCCGTGCTCCTGCGCCTTTTTCGCGCAGTCCTCAGCGGCGATCTGGGCGGCAAACGGCGTGCTTTTGCGGGAGCCCTTAAACCCTTTGGCGCCGGAGGTCGACCAGGCGATCACATTGCCGACCGGATCGGTGATCGTGATGATCGTATTGTTGAATGTCGCCTGGATATGGGCAACACCATTGGATATATTCTTGCGTTCCTTCTTCTTGCGGACGACTTTCTTCGCAGGACTAGCCATTCGAATTCTCCAGAGCTAAATGGGATTATTTCTTTTTGCCGGCAACGGTGCGGGCAGGGCCTTTACGCGTGCGGGCATTGGTCTTGGTGCGCTGACCACGGACCGGGAGGCCTTTTCTGTGACGCAGGCCACGATAACAGCCCAGATCCATGAGTCGTTTGATACTCATGGAGATCTCGCGGCGCAGGTCCCCTTCGACCTTGCAGCTCCGGTCGATTTCGTCGCGAAGACGGGAGACTTCGGCTTCAGTCAGCTTGTCCGTGCGGGTGTTTTGGTCGATCTGTGCGGAGGCAAGGATACGTTCCGCCGTTGAACTACCGATACCGTAGATATAGGTGAGAGCGATAACGATCCGTTTGTTTTTCGGTAAGTCAATACCTGAAATGCGTGCCAATTGAAAGTCCTCCTTTAATTACTCATCCCTGACGTTGAGAATGCTTAGGGATGTCACAGATTACGCGAACAACACCCTTACGCTTGATAATCTTGCATTTGTCGCAAATCTTTTTCACCGATGCCCGTACTTTCATAGTGTTCCCCTTCACGTTCTTGCTATATGCGCGTCAGAATCTCAGGTCCCTTGTCGGTTATGGCAACCGTATGTTCAAAATGTGCGGAGAGCCCGCCGTCACACGTGACAACCGTCCAGCCGTCTTCGAGTGTCCTGACCTCGTACGACCCTTCGTTAACCATTGGCTCGATCGCCAGAACCATGCCTGCTTTAAGCCTTACACCGGTGCCCGGGGCGCCGAAATTGGGCACCTGCGGTTCTTCATGGAGGTTTCTGCCGATGCCGTGTCCGACAAAATCACGTACCACGGAAAAACCTTTTGCTTCAACATGCGACTGGACGGCATGGGAAACATCAAACAATCTGCCGCCGGGTACCGCTTTGACTATGCCTGCGTAAAGCGACTCTTCCGTTGCGGCAACGAGCGCCCGGGCACCAGCCGTTATCGTGCCCACCGGTATGGTCATGGCTGAATCGCCAAAAAAATCGTTGTACAGGACCCCGAAATCGATACTGAGAATATCCCCTTCTTTCAACGGCGCCCTCGTGGGCATCCCATGCACGACCCGATCATTGGGAGAGCAACATAAGGCATTCGGGTACTTGCAATACCCCTTGAAAGCCGGTTTTGCCTTGCGCTTCAGGGTCTCGGAATTTGCCAGCTCCTCCAGCGCCATGGTTGTGACACCCGGCTTGATCTGTTCGCGAAGCAGGAGGAGTATTTCTGCGCAAATTTTGCAGGCTGCTCTCATCCTCTCAATCTCACGGGAAGATTTAAGGATGATCACCTGTGCTGCCTTCCAATATCGAACATATCTGGCGTTGAATATCCTGGATCGTACCGTTGCCGTCAATGCAACGCAACAGGCCGCACTGCTCAAAATAAGATTTAAGCGGTGAGGTCTGTTGGCGATAGACATCCAACCTGTTCTTGACCGTTTCTTCACGATCGTCGTCACGCTGAACCAGGGAGGCGCCGCACACATCGCACGCCCCGGCAACAGCCGGCGCATCGTATACCACATGGTATCCCTTGCCGCAGGCAGGGCAGGTACGCCGGCCGGAAAGCCGCTGAATAATTTCAGCACTCTCCACCTCAAGCGAAATCACGTGGTCTATATGTTTACCCAGCCCGAAAAGGAGAGCGATAAGCGCATCAGCCTGGGGAGTGGTGCGCGGGAAACCGTCCAATATAAAGCCGGCCCGGCAATCCGGTTCAGAGATCCTCTCCTTGACCAGACCGAGAACGAGCTCGTCGGAGACAAGCCCGCCGGAATCCATGATCGACTTGGCAGCCAGCCCCAGCGGTGTCTGCGCCTTAACGGCAGCGCGAAGCATGTCGCCGGTCGAGATCTGGGGGATGCCGAAGCGCTCAACAATGAATTGAGCCTGGGTTCCCTTGCCGGCTCCCGGAGGGCCAAACAGGATGACTGTCATCCTATTTTCTCCCCCTGATCCTGACACCCTTCAGAAACCCTTCATAATTACGGGTAATCAGGTGGGACTCGATCTGGGCGACCGTGTCCATGCCCACACCAACCGCAATCAACAGGGCAGTCCCCCCAAAATAGAAGGGAAGATTGAACTTTCCGATCAGGATCGAGGGGAGCACACACACTAGTGAGATATAGATGGCGCCGGCAAAGGTCAGCCGTGTCAGGACGCTGTCGATAAAGTCCGAGGTTTCCTTGCCAGGCCTGATGCCGGGGATATAGCCGCCATGCTTCTTGACGTTCTCGGCCACATCAACCGGATTAAATGTTACAGCCGTGTAGAAATAACAGAAGAAGAGGATGAAAGCAACAAAAAAGATATTATACACCCAGTTGCCGGGCGTCAAACTCTTGGCGCCTTTCTGAACCCACGGAATATTAATGAAGTTTGCCACCGTTGCCGGGAACATGATGATGGATGAGGCGAAGATCGGCGGTATAACGCCGGCCATGTTCACCTTGAGGGGAAGATGGGAGGTCTGGGCGTTGAAGGTCTTCAAGCCGACCACCCGCTTTGCATAGTGGATCGGAAGCCGCCGCTGGCCGCGCTCGACAAAAACGATGCCGGCGATGACGGCAAACATTACTGCCAGAATAAACACCAGAACGAACAGAGAAAGCTGTCCCGCATTCACCAGCCTGAAGGTATTGCTCAACGCCGTCGGTATCCTGGCGATGATGCCGGCAAAGATAATCATGGAGATGCCGTTGCCGATCCCCTTTTCCGACATCTGCTCGCCGAGCCACATGATGAACGCGGTGCCGGCAGTGAGGGTGATGACCGTCATGATCCGGAAGCTCCAGCCGGGATTGGGAACGACCAGTTCGCCGGCAGGGCCGCGCATGCTTTCCAGGCCGATGGCGATGCCGAGACCCTGCACAAAACTGAGCACGATCGTGCCGTAGCGGGTATACTGGATGATCTTCTTGCGGCCGGACTCCCCTTCCTTGGAGAGCTTTTCGATGGCCGGGACAACCACTGTCAGCAACTGGAAGATGATCGATGAGGAGATGTAGGGCATGATGCCCAGGGCAAATACCGTTAAACGTTCGAGCGCACCACCGGAGAACATGTCAAACATGCCGAGGAGGGTTCCCTGGGCCTGCTTGAAAAAATGCGACAGGGCGATCCTATCGATACCTGGTGTGGGAATATGACAACCGACACGATAGACTGCCAGCATCCCCAAGGAAAAAAGCACACGCTTCTTCAATTCGGGGATCTTGAAGATGTTCTGGAGTGCTTCGAACACTAGGCCCTCTCCTCGACAGATCCACCCGCCGCAACGATCTTCTCTTTGGCGGATTGGCTGAATTTAGTGGCAGAAACCTTGAGAGATTTGGTGATGTCGCCGTTTCCGAGGATCTTCACCAAGCATTTTGTACCCTTTACCAGCCCTTTGGCTGCCAGGGCGGCGGTATCCACCTCGGCGCCGGCCTCAAACACGTCAAGCCGGCTGAGATTCACCAAGGAGTACTCGACGCGCTCAAGAGGCTTGAAACCGCGCTTGGGCAGCCGGCGCTGCAAGGGCATCTGCCCGCCTTCAAAGCCTGCCTTGATGCTGCCACCGGAACGGGCCTTCTGGCCTTTGTGTCCCTTTGTGGCGGTCTTGCCGTGCCCGGAACCGGTGCCCCGGCCGATGCGCTTTCTATCCTTCGTTGAACCCAGTGCGGGTTTAAGTGTGTTCAAATCCATGTGTTCCACCCCTTTTACTTCGTCACTTTCAGCATGTGGCCGACCTTATTGATCATCCCCTGCATTTGGGGGGAATCAGGCCGCGTAACGGTCTGGTTGAGACGGGAAAGGCCTAGGCCGGCGACGATATCGCGATGCTTCCTGGTCTTCCCGATAGTGCTCTTGATGAGTGTGATCTGCAGCGTGCTGCTCATGGTATCCTCACTTCAATCGATTATTCGGTTATGCCACGGCGTGCGGCAATCTCTTCAGGGGTCTTCAGCCTCATGAGGCCGGCAAAAGCAGCCTTCACCACGTTGTGGGGATTGTTGGAGCCGAGGCATTTGGACAGAATGTTATTGATGCCTGCTGCTTCGAAGATTGCACGCGCGGCGCCGCCGGCAATAACACCCGTACCGGCGGATGCCGGCTTCATCAGAAGACGCCCGGCGCCGAATTTCCCTTCGATCTCGAAAGGGATGGTCTGGAACTGGTTGACGGGCACCTTGATGAGGTTCTTCTTGGCCTGTTCAACGCCTTTTCTGATCGCCTCGGGCACCTCGTTTGCCTTGCCGAGGCCATAACCGACATAGCCATTGCCGTCACCAACTACGATCAGGGCAGAAAAGCTGAAACGACGACCACCCTTGACGACCTTGGCAACGCGGCTGATGTGAACGACACGGTCCGTGAGATTCAGTTCCGCTGGATTGATTCTGATCAATGAAAGCCTCCTCGTATGCTTTAGAAACGAAGCCCGGCTTCGCGGGCTCCGTCAGCAAGTGCCTTGATTCTGCCGTGGTACAAAAAACCGTTACGGTCGTATACCACTGATGAAATACCTTTTTCGATGGCCAGACGGGCGATTTCTTTCCCCACATGGGTAGCCGCGGCAACGTTGCCCGTGTACCCGAGATCGAAAGCGCCGGAAGAAAGGGTCGAGCAGGCAACCAGGGTGACACCCTTTGTATCGTCAATGATCTGGGCGTAGATATGACGTGCGCTTTTGAAGACGTTCAAGCGTGGGCGCTCGCCTGTGCCGCGGACCTTTTTACGGACGCGGACCTGACGTTTGAGACGGATGATGGTTTTAAGTGCGGTCTTTGCCACAACAATCTCCTTATAAAGACTATTTCTTACCGGTCTTGCCGGCTTTTCTCAGGATAGTCTCGTCAGAATACTTGATACCCTTACCCTTGTAGGGCTCAGGGCTACGGAATGATCTGATCTTGGCTGCGGTCTGCCCAACCAGTTCCTTGTCGGCGCCCTTCACGGCGACCTTGGTCATCTTCTCCACATTGATGACAATGCCTACCGGAATCGGGAAATTGATCGGATGGGAGTAGCCAAGGCTTAAAACAAGCTCATTCCCTTTAACCTCGGCACGATAGCCAACGCCGTTGATCTCAAGGTCGGTCTGAAAACCCTTCGTCACGCCGACGACCATGTTGTTGACCAGGGTGCGCGTCAGGCCGTGAGCCTCCCGCGCAGCGGTAGTTTCGTCGTTTCTGACGACCGCCAGCGAGGTTTCACCGATATTGAGCGTAACGCAGGTCATGACCTGGCGGGCCAACTTGCCATTGGGTCCCTCAACGGAAAGAAGCGTATCATCCAGGCTGATCTTGACCCCTTTGGGTATCTCTATGGGAAGCTTACCTATTCTCGACATCTCAGCGTACTCCTTGATCGCAATGTTTACCAAATGGTACAGATAAGCTCACCGCCGACGCCGGCCTGGCGGGCGGCGTTATCGGTGATGATCCCCTTGGACGTGGACAGGATGGCCACACCGAGGCCGTTCTTGACGACGGGGATATCCTCGGATTTAGTATAAACCCTGCCACCGGGCTTACTGACACGCTTGATCTCGTTGATCACGCTGTCCTTTTCGTCGATATACTTCAGATAGATCCTCAATACGCCCTGAAGATTATCGGAAATCACCTTGTAATTCTTAATGAAACCTTCCTGCTTCAATACATTGGCTATATTGACCTTCAGGCTAGAGGAAGGGATATCGACCTTCTGCAGCTTGACCATGTTTGCATTGCGTATTCTGGTCAGCATATCTGCGACTGGATCTGTCATGGACATCGTGCGTGCTCCTATTCTTATGTACTACAAGTTCGATGGTCTACCAGCTGGACTTGATAACGCCGGGAATCTGTCCTGCGGACGCATACTTGCGAAGACATATCCTGCACATCTCAAACTTGCGATAAAATGCCCTGGGTCGCCCGCAGACCGGGCAGCGGTTATGCTGGCGGACCTTGAACTTGGGTGTGCGCTGCGACTTGATGATCATTGAGGTTTTTGCCACGGAATCCTCCAGTTATCTTAGTTCCTGAACGGCATGCCCAGGTACTTGAGAAGCGCTTTGCCTTCCTCGTCGGTCTTGGCGCTTGTTACGATCGTTATATTCATACCCTTGATTTTATCAATGGCCTCATAGCTGATTTCAGGGAAGATGAGCTGCTCCTTGATGCCGAGCGTATAGTTTCCCTTGCCGTCAAACGCCTTGCCGGAAACACCCTTGAAGTCGCGTACCCTGGCGAGGGCTACGTTCATGAGGCGGTCGAGAAACTCGAACATGCGGTCCCGGCGAAGCGTCACCATGCAGCCGATCGGCATGCCCTGGCGCAACTTGAAGGTTGCAATGGACTTCTTGGCCTTGGTGATGACCGACTTCTGTCCGGTGATGGCGTTCAACTCGGCGGTTGCGGAGTCGAGTATCTTGACATTCTGGATAGCCTCGCCTAGACCCATATTGACGACCACCTTCTCGATGCGCGGAACTTCCATTATGTTTTTATAGTCGAAATCCTTGCGAAGTTTGGCAACAATCTCGTTCTGGTATACATCCTTCAAACGTGCCATGGTAGTGAGATCTCCTTCGAACTATTTCTCAATGGAAGCGCCGCATTTAACGCAGTTCCTCTGTTTATCGCCATTTTCCAGGACCGTATTCCTGGTCCTGACCGGCTTGGCGCACTTGGGACAATAGGGCATGACATTGGAGATGTGGATCACGGCTTCCTTCTCCTTGATGGCGCCCGGTTCGTTGCCGCGTGCCTTCACGTGGCGCTTGACGAGGTTGAGCCCCTCGACGATGACCCCGTGCTTTTTGGGCACCAGCTTAAGCACCCTTCCGGTCTTGCTCTTTTCCTTGCCGGCAATAATCATTACCGTATCGCCCTTGCTGACATGAGTTTTCATGGCTTGCATCTACGTTCTCCGATTCAGATTAAAGTACTTCCGGTGCGAGTGAAATGATCTTCATGAACTTCTTGGCGCGCAGCTCTCTGGCTACCGGGCCGAAGATACGCGTTCCCACCGGCTCTTTTTGGTTATTGATAACGACGCCGGAATTATCATCGAAACGAATATACGAACCGTCGGGGCGACCAAGCGCTTTGGCGGTTCTGACAATAACCGCCTTGACGACATCGCCCTTTTTAACCTTCGAGTTGGGCAGGGCCTCGCGGACAGAGGCAACGATGATGTCACCCACGCCGGCGTATTTACGCTTCGAACCGCCAAGCACCTTGATGCAAAAGAGTTTCTTGGCACCTGAATTATCGGCTACATCCAGTATAGACTGCATCTGTATCATTACTCGGTACCCCTGTCCTAAGAGATGCTTTCGATGATCTGCTTCAGGCTCCAGCGCTTATCCTTGCTTAAGGGGCGGCATTCGATGATCTGAACACGGTCGCCGACCTTGCAGACGTTCTGCTCGTCGTGGACTTTGTACTTTACGCTGCGCTTGATATATTTGTTGTAAACTTGGTGCTTTACAAGACGGTCAACCTTGACGACAACCGTTTTGTCCATCTTGTCGCTTACCACGACACCTGACTGTGATTTTCTGTGGCCACGTTCACTCATCTGTTGCTCCCTATGCCTTGCTCTCGGTAATGATGGTGCTGATCCGGGCTATATCTTTACGGATAATCTTCAGCTTGGAGGTGTTTTCAAGCCTGCCGGTATGTAATTGGAACGTAAGATTGAACAGTTCCTGGGTAAGATCACCCTGTTTCCTGGTCAGCTCATCTGCCGACAGCTTGCGCAACTCGTTAGGCTTCATGGTCGCCTCCCCTGATGATGAACTTGGTGGCAAGGGGCAGTTTATGGGCGGCAAGCCGAAGCGCCTCGCGGGCAATCTCCTCGGTGACCCCTTCCATTTCATACAGAACGGTTCCGGGCTTGACGACACATACCCACGAATCGGGCGCTCCCTTGCCCTTACCCATCCTGGTTTCGGCGGGTTTCGAGGTCAGCGGTTTGTCCGGAAAGACGCGGATCCAGATCTTGCCACCCCTTTTGATGTAACGGGTCATGGCAATACGGGCTGCCTCGATCTGACGGGAATCCAGCCAGCCGCATTCGGTGGACTGCAGGCCGAACTCGCCAAAGGAGAGTTCGATGCCGCGACACGGCTTGCCAGACATACGGCCCTTCATCTGTTTTCTATGTTTTACCCTTTTAGGCATTAACATTGATGCATACTCCTGTAGCGCAAAATAAGGATGTTACTGACCGGGGAGGATTTCACCCTTGAAGATCAGAACTTTAATTCCGATGATGCCGTAGGTGGTCTTGGCTTCCGCAAAACCGTAATCAATGTCCGCACGCAGGGTATGCAAGGGAACGCGCCCCTCGCGGTACCATTCGGTTCGGGACATCTCCGCGCCGCCCAGACGGCCGGAACAGGTGATCCTGATCCCCTTGGCGCCAAACTTGAGTGCCGAGGTGACGCTTTTTTTCATGGCGCGGCGGAAGGCGATCCTGCGTTCCAACTGGAGAGCTACGTTTTCGGCAACCAGCTGAGCATCCAGTTCAGGCTTGCGAACCTCATGGATGTTGATGAACACTTCCTTGGAAGTCAGCTTCGCCAGGTCCTTCTTTATAGTCTCTACCTCGGAACCCTTCTTGCCGATGATCAGGCCCGGACGAGCGGTATGAATGTTGATCTTGGTCTTATTGGCCGCACGCTCGATCTCAATCTTGGAAACGCCTGAATTGTAAAGCCGCTTTTTCAGAAATTTCCGAATTGCAAGGTCTTCGTGCAGAAGCTTGGCATAGTCTGCCTCCGCATACCACTTGGAGTCCCATGTTTTAACGATACCAAGCCTAAAGCCTATCGGATTAACTTTTTGTCCCAAACTCCACCTCCAGGTAAAAACTATTTCGTATCGGAAAGGGTAACCGCTATATGACTGGTCGGTTTACGGATCTTGCTGGCGCGCCCCATGGCACGCGGCACAAAGCGCTTCAGCACAGCGCCGCCATCAACGTATATTGTCTTCACAAACAACCTATCGACATCGGAAACACCCTTTTGCTCCGCATTGGCGACCGCAGACGTCAAAAGCTTGGAAATAATCTTCGCCGAAGGCTGCGGAAGAAACCGCAAGGCATTGAGTGCGTCCTGTATTGCCTTGCCCCTGACAAGATCCACCACCAGGCGGGTCTTGCGAGGCGAAAGTCGTGCAAGTGTCAATTTTGCGCTGGATTCCATTTCAAACTCCCCTGATTACTTCTTGACTTTACTCTTCTTGTCGGCGGCATGGCCGTGAAACGTTCTCGTCGGTGAAAATTCACCCAATTTGTGACCGACCATATTCTCCGTCACATAGACCGGTATGAACTTGCGGCCATTGTGGACGGCAAGACTCAGGCCGATAAAATCCGGCGTTATGGTCGAGCGACGCGACCACGTCTTGATGATCTTTTTCGAGCTTGGCCCTTCAGTTAGCACCTTTTTGTTCAGATGCCCATCGACGAAAGGTCCTTTTTTAATTGAACGTGCCATGATGTATCAGCCTCTCAACGTATTATTTGGTACGCTTCTTCACAATGAAGCGATCAGAAGACTTGTTGGTCCTGGTCTTGTATCCCTTGGTGGGGATACCCCAGGGGGTGACCGGATGACGACCTCCCGATGTGCGTCCCTCGCCGCCGCCATGGGGATGGTCAACCGGGTTCATGGCGACACCGCGGACCTTGGGACGCTTGCCGAGCCAGCGTGAACGGCCGGCCTTGCCCACGTTGATGTTCTCGTGGTCGATGTTGCCGACCTGACCGATGGTGGCATAGCAATCCTGCAGGATCATGCGCACTTCGCCCGACGGAAGCTTGATCTGGGAATACTTGCCTTCCTTGGACATGAGCTGGGCAAACGTGCCGGCGCTCCTGGCCAATTGGGCGCCCTTGCCGATCTTGAGCTCGATATTGTGAATGATCGTACCGAGCGGAATCGACCGTAGCGGCAGCGCATTACCCGGTTTTATGTCGGCCTCGGGGCCGCTTACAACCGTATCGCCGACCTTGAGATTGAGTGGTGCCAGGATGTAGCGCTTTTCACCATCGACGTAAGTCAACAGGGCGATGCGGGCGCTGCGGTTGGGGTCATACTCGATGCTGGCGACCGTTGCGGGTATGTTGCGTTTATCACGACGGAAGTCGATGATACGGTATTTCTGCTTGTGACCGCCACCGATGTGGCGTGCGGTGACACGACCCAACGCATTTCTGCCGCCCGACTTGGTGAGCGAAACAAGAAGGGACTTCTCGGCAGTTGTGGTGGTAATCTCTTCAAAAGTCGAGCAGGTCTGGTGTCTGCGTCCTGCCGATGTTGGTTTATAACTCTTGATTCCCATTGTGAACCCCGAATACTAGTAATTAAACCTCAAAGAAATCTATGGATTGACCCTTCTGGAGGGTCACATAGGCCTTTTTCCAGTTGGAACGCTTGCCGGAATTCTTGCCGACACGCTTGACCTTGCCGGCCACGTTGACGGTGCGGACGTCGCCTACCTTGACCTTGAAGAGCGATTCAACGGCCTGCTTGATCTCGATCTTGTTGGCATCCCGGTCAACAACGATTGCAACCGTATTGGAGGTATCGCTGCCGAGCGAGGTCTTCTCCGTGACATGAGGCTTTTTGATAATGGAGTAAATGTTCATTTCTGCAACGCTCCTTCAACGGTCGAAACCGCCTCCTGCGTGAAGATGATGTTCTTGTACTTCAGCATGTCGTGAACATTCAGAGCGCCGACCTTGAGCACCTTGACATGCGGTACGTTCCGCGCAGAGAGATAGAGATTATTGCTGGGGCTATCCGTAATAATCAGCGACTTTTCGAGCTCGAAACGCTTCATGAAGCCGGCAAAATCCTTGGAGGATATCTTGTCGAAATCGAGCTTGTCCAGCACTGTTATGCTTTCATTCTTGTACTGAAAGGACAAGAGCGAACAGAGTGCGGCGGCACGGGCCTTCTTGTTCATGCTCAGGTTGTAGGTTTTGGGCTGCGGACCGAAGGCAACGCCACCGCCGGGATACTGGGGGGCGCGGCTGCATCCCTGACGGGCATTGCCCGTGCCTTTCTGCTTGAAAGGCTTCTTGCCGCCGCCGGAAACGGCTGCACGGTTTTTCACGGCTACGGTCCCGGCTCTCCGGTTGGCAAGCTGGATACGAAGCGCCTGGTGAATGAGATATTCCTTCACCTCGGCGCCGAATACGGCGTCCGGCAACTGTACCTCGCCAACCTGCTGTTTGTTCATGTTATAGACTGCTATCGAAGGCATACACGTTACTCCCGATTAATTACTAAGCTTTGACACTCTGTTTGATGAGGACGATATTGTTTTTATGTCCCGGAATCGCCCCTTTGATCAAAAGCAGGTTCTCAGCCGAATCCACACGTACGATCTGAAGTCTCTGCACGGTAACACGCTCATTACCCATCTGCCCCGGCATCTTCTTGTTCTTGAAGACATGGGACGGGGTGGCTGATGCGCCGATGGAGCCGGGCGCCCGGTGGAAGCGCGAGCCGTGGGACGCACGTCCGCCCTTGAAGTTCCAGCGCTTGATGACCCCCTGGAACCCTTTGCCCATGCTGGTCCCGGTAACATCAACATAGTCGCCGATCTGGAACTGGTCGAGGGTGAGGATGTCACCGACATTCAGTTCGGCGCTGTTAGCGAGCTTGAATTCCCGCAGATACCTGAAAACGCCCTGCCCGGCCTTCGTGCAATGCCCCAATCGAGGCTTGGTGGCGCTGGCGGCATTTACCGGCTCGAACCCGACCTGAACAGCGGTGTAGCCGTCAGTGCCGGTGTTTTTCTTCTGGACAACGACGCAGGGGCCGGCCTGAACAACCGAAACCGGAACCTTGGTGCCGTCTTGCAGGAATATCTGGGTCATACCCAGTTTTTTTGCGATGATACCTTTCTTCATGGCCATTCCTATTCAGTCGTAGTTTCCGTTACAGTTTGATTTCAACGTCCACGCCGGCAGACAGGTCCAGTTTCATGAGGGCATCGACTGTCTGCTGGGTGGGGTCGAGAATATCGATCAGACGTTTGTGGGTCCGAATCTCAAACTGATCCCGGGACTTTTTGTCAACGTGCGGTCCACGGAGGACACAGTACTTATTGATGACCGTTGGCAGCGGAATCGGTCCGGCCACACGGGCGCCGGTCCTTTTTGCCGTTTCTACGATTTCGCTTACCGAAACGTCCAGCAGCTTGTGGTCATATGCCTTAAGGCGGATTCTGATCTTCTGGCTCTGCATTGATATCCTCGTAACGTTTTATTCGATAATCGAGCTGACGACG
>PLYK01000089.1 GCA_003151775.1 Geobacter sp.
GCCTGAAATATATGCCATCTTGAATACAAAAGCGAATAACTACGCCAAATGTGGAAGGCCTCTGGGGTCGGGCTTCCAAGTTGCTAAGTTGTTACCTCAAAAGCTGCTTTCATGGACATCACATGATCGGCAAGCTCAGGCATATCCCGCATACGGCCTGATACTCGTTAAACTTGCTCTGTTGATGTCTACAGTCATTTACGCTCCTGATCNNGCTATCAGCCTGTCCGTGTAAATATCTAAAAGAGACTCCAATCTCTGAATGATTGTCCCTTCTTTGGGTTGCTGGATTGGTTCTTCTTTTACCAGCTTTAGAATTTCGTTAACTACATTGGTTGCTTCTTTGACTGGATTCATATCATCCCCAAAATGAAGGCCACTGGTGTCAGATCCGGATTGATCCCATGAGGCGGGTCAGTGCCGGCCCAACCCTAGGGACCCAGAGGGCCTGAAGGGGCTGAAGATGGCTTCCTATACTGAAAGGGAAAAATCGGAAAGGCGTTTAGAACAGAGATGAATGGGATACACGCCGATAGATTCCAACCCCGATTAAATTTTGGTTTTGACGTTATCTGCGTTCATCCTATTCATCTGCGGATACATGAAGATCTTTCCGAAATTTTTTGTGTTCCAAGGCACCAGCCCGTCCCTTTGCTGATTCGGACCCGTGAAGCCGTGGGGTTGCCCCGCTACATCTCCATGACAACCGGCAGGATCACCGGCCTGCGCTCGATGGTCTTCTTGAAGAAGCGCCGCAGGGCCTGGCGCACAATGGTCTTGACCTCTTCCGAATCGCGGCGCATCTCGTCGTTCAACTCGTCGAGCGCATCGACCACGATGCAGCGGGCGGTCTCCAGGTACTCCTGGCTCTCGTCCTCGAACACGAACCCCCTGGAAACGATGTCCGGCCCGTAGATCAGTACGCCGCTGGACTGGTTGATGCCGATGATCACCACCACCATGCCGTCCTCGGAGAGGTGCTTGCGGTCCTTGAGCACCACGTTGCCCACGTCGCCGACCCCTTTGCCGTCCACGAAGACCCGTCCCGATTCGACCTTTTCGATGATCGCCGCCGTGTCGGCGTAAAAGGCCACCACGTCGCCGTTGACGGCCAGGATGCAGCGCTCCTCGGGGATGCCGACCTTCTGGGCAAGCTGAATGTGCTTCACCAGGTGCCGGTATTCGCCGTGCATCGGGATGAAGAAGCGCGGCCGGACGATGTTCATCATCAGCTTGAGTTCCTCCTGGCTGGCGTGACCCGAGACGTGCACCTCGGAGACCTTCTCGTGGTAGACCTCGGCGCCGCGGCGGTAGAGGTGGTTGATCAACTCCGAGATGGTCCGTTCGTTGCCGGGGATGAAGCGCGAGGAGAGGATGACCGTGTCGCCCCGTTCCAGCTTGATCTGCTTGTGGTCGTCCAGGGCGATGCGGGTCAAAGACGACATCGGCTCCCCCTGGCTGCCGGTGGTGACCATGCAGACCTGCCCGGGCGGCAGATAGGCCAGCTCCCGCAGGTCGAGCAGCATGTCGTCGGGGATGTGCAGGTAGCCGAGTTGGCGGGCGATGCGCACGTTGGCGATCATGGAACGGCCGTTTAAGAGGATCTTGCGGCCGCAGGCGATGGCCGCGTCGGCCACCTGCTGCACCCGGTGGATGTTGCTGGAAAAGCACGCCACGATGATGCGGCCGCGGCACTTGGGGAAGATGTCGGCAAAGGCCTCGCCCACGTACTTCTCGGAGATTGTGTACCCCTCGCGCTCCACGTTGGTGGAGTCGGAAAAGAGGGCCAGCACCCCCTGGTCGCCGTAACTGGAGAGCCGGGCCAGGTCGGTCAGCTCCCCGTCCACCGGGGTCTGGTCGATCTTGAAGTCGCCGGTATGGATCACCACCCCCTCGGGGGTGGTGATGGCCAGGGCGCAGCCGTCCACGACGGAGTGGGCCACCCGCAGGAATTCCACCCGGAAGCAGCCCAGTTCGACCGTATCGCGCGGCTTGACCGTGATCAGTTTCACCACGCCGTCCAGCTTGTACTCCTTGAGCTTTTCGTTGACGAAACCAAGCGTCAGTGCCGTGCCGTAGACCGGCACGTTAAGCTCCTGCAGTACGAAGGGGAGGGCGCCGATGTGATCCTCGTGGCCGTGGGTCAGGCAGATGGCGCGGACACAGTCGCTGCGTTCGCGCAGCCAGGTGATGTCGGGGATGACGTAGTCGATGCCGAGCATATCCGGTTCGGGGAACATCAGGCCGCAGTCGGCGATGATGATGTCGTCGCCGTGCCGGTAGGCCATCATGTTCAGGCCGATCTCGCCCAACCCCCCGAGGGGGATGACTTGGAGTGCATTGTTTGATTCGGGGTCTGTCATGGATTATCTCTCTCTTTGCAGCGGCGCCAGGCCGGCGATCTTCCGGTCGCAACGCCCGATCCAATCCTTGCCGGGTTGCGCCAGCCAGCGGTCGGCGTAGAAGGCGCTCCGCAGGGCGCGGTAGGCGATCAGGGCGCGGTCGACATCCCCCTGCCTTTCCGCTGTCTCTCCCAGTTGCCAGAGCTTTTGGGCCGCTTTTTCAATGGTCGGATGGAAGGGTATGTACATATGGATGGCCGACTCGTAGCCCGCCAGCGCCCCGGTGAAATCGCCCTTGGTTAAGGCCTCTTCGCCAAGTTGGAACTGGGACTGCATCCGCCACCATGTCCCGGCGAGGAACAACAGCAGGCTGAGCACGATGATGATTGCGGCGTTGGCGACTGTTTTCTTGATTCGTTCGTCCATTGTTCACCTGAAAAAAGAAGGGATTGTGGTCAACAGGATGCCGATCACCGTTGCAATGACGCCGAAAAGGACTGCCAGCGCAGCGGCGATGTCAAAAGGCTTTTGCAGGCGATGGGCCGCGGGCAGCCCCCAAGCAACGGCGGCGAGCCCGGCAATGACAAGGACCAGGTACTGATAACCGATGTGCATTCAACGCTCCAGGGCCGAAACGATGGCGGAGCGCGTCTGCTCCATCAGCCATGTTTCGGCTTCATTCTTTGAAATATCCGGCGGCAGTGCCAGCGGCGGGTGCAGCAGGATGCTGATTGCGCCGCGCGAAAGCCTTATCCTGCCGGCGGGGTTGATCCTGCCGCTGCCGTTGATCGTGACCGGGACCACCGGCACACCGGCTTTGCGCGCCAGGATGAAGCCGCCGCGCTTGAACGGCAAAAGTTCCCCGGATAGGGAACGGGTTCCCTCGGGGAACATGACCACGCTCTTGCCTTCCCTGATGATAAAAGCGGCATTATCCATGCTCTTCAGCGCCTTGCGGCCGTCGCTCCGGTCAAGGGGGATGTAGCCGCCGCGCCGCATGGAAGGGCCGAAGACCGGGATATGGAAGAGCTCTTTCTTGGCGATCCAGTAGATCCGGCGCGGCATGGCCGCCAGGAGCGCCAGGATGTCGAAGCTGCTCTGGTGGTTGCTCATGAAGATGACCGGCCCCGCCGGAAGATGCTCGCTCCCCTTCACCGTCACCCGGACGCCTGCCAGGATCAGGGCAAGCCGCGCCCATAGCCGGGCGTGAAAGGCATAGATCCTGCCGCCGGCGTCCAGCAGGGTGCCGACGAGCGCGCTGACCGCAAACAGGAAGGTCAGGGGGATAAACAGCGCCAGATACAGGTATGCCCGGATTCGGGAAGCGTCCACGGTTGTCTCGTTTATCATGCCGCGAAGCAGCACACTCGGCGTTTAGAATGCGGCCCGGCGCTCGTCAATGATGGTATGGTTCGTTATTCAGGATGCTGAACGCCCGGTAGATCTGCTCCAGCAGAAAGACCCGCACCATCTGGTGCGTAAAGGTCATCCTCGACAACGAGAGCAGCCTGCCCCGGCTGCGGAACCCTTCGGAAAAACCGTAGGCCCCGCCCACGGCAAAGACCAGTTCACCGGCGCCGGCATCGCGCTGCGCCCCGATAAATGCGGCCAGTTCCGGGGAATCCATCTGGCGGCCCCGTTCGTCCAAAAGGACCAGGGTTGCGCCGGCCGGGATCTGCTTCTCCAGCCGCTCGCACTCGCGCCGCCGCATCACTTCGGCCTCGGCGCCCTTTTCGTCGCGTACCTCGCACATCTTAAGCGGGCAGTAACGCCGGATGCGGCCGGCATAGTCCGCCAGCGCCTCCCTGACCCATTCATCCTTGCTTTTCCCGACCCAGAGGACGCGGAGTTTCATGGTTGGCGCCGTCCCATCAGCCTGCTGCGCCGCCGGAACGCTCCCGCCGGTCCCCGGGAGGTTTCGGGACGGGGATGGGCTTAACTGCCGATGCAGCCGTCAGAATTCGGATCGGCCTCAAAAATCGTCTTCCCGGCGCGCGCTTTTGATCTGCTCCGGCAGCTCCAGTTCCGGCGCCATGCGCCAGAGTTCGTCCAGCTTGTAGTAATGCCTGAGCTGGTCGCTGAAGACATGCACGATCACGTCGCCGTAATCAATGACGATCCACTTTCCCTCGCTCTCCCCCTCGATACCCTGCACCTTGCCGTACTTCTTCAAACCGGTGCGGATACCTTCGGCAATGGCTTGGTTCTGCTTGTCCGAGTTGCCTGAGATAATCACCAGGTAGTCGGCGATGGAGGAGACCTTTGCGATGTACAGCGCCCGGATGTCGAAGGCCTTCTTGTCAAAGGCCAGCTCGGCGCATTTCAACGCCCGCTCCTGGGAGGAGAGCACCGGTTTCTCTTCTGCTGCTGTCTTCTTTACCGGCATGTGTTGTAGATCCCCTGTTCTGTGATGTAGGCCGCCACCTGCGGCGGCACCATGTGGGCGATGGAGCGCCCCGATGCCGCCAGGGCGCGGATTTCGCTGGACGAGATGTCCAGCGGGCAACCGGAAAGAAACCGGACGCTGGTGCCGGCGGTATGGTCCAGCCTGCGGGCGACGGGAGTATAGCTGAACTCTGCCCGTATGGCAACAGGAAGGGCCTCGGCCGGATCGCTGATGCGCTTGCCCGGCCGTTCCACCACGATCAGGTTGCAGGACGCGAAGATCTCTCGAAAACAGTGCCACAGCCCGATCTCCAGGAACGAATCGCTGCCGATGATGAAGTAGAGCTCGTCCTGCGGGTAACGCTCCCGGAATGCCTGGATCGTGTCGATGGAATAGGATTTCCCGGTCCGATTCCCCTCGATCTCCGACAGCTCGAAAAAGGGATTGCCGCTGATCGCCAGCATGACCATCCGGCTGCGCAAGGCAAAGGACACCTCCCCCGCAAGCGGCTTGTGGGGCGGATCGCCGGCCGGGATAAAGACCACCCGGTCGAGGGCGCAGGCCTGCCGCGCCTCCTCCGCTATATGAAGATGGGCTAGGTGCACCGGGTTGAAGGTGCCCCCCATCAGTCCAATTCGCATGTCGTTATCACCTGTTTCATTCTCTCACGAAGTCAGATTTGAGATGATACCAAGGCGGCGAGGAGAAAGCGACGGAGGCATAGTGTAAACTATGTCGAGGAGCTTTCGACGAGCCAACGCAGGTAGCGCTCAAATATGGCGTCGTGCTTACATGATCACCGGTTTGAGCAGCGTACCACTTATCGGCACCCTATACACGCCGGGCGACGCCGCGAACTTGGCCAAAAGCAGGAACACCAGTTTCTGCTTGTCCATGAACTCGGGCTTGGGCATGATCTCAAGCGTCAGGTTGAGGGGCGCCGTGCCGGCATCGGCGCCACCGGGGAGATCCCCCGACAGGCGCATGTAGATGCCGTCCCCCTGCAGCGTGAAGCTCTCCAGCCGGGCCCGGCCGCCCGTGACCCGCACCACCCCCTGGCAGCGCAGGTTGGCGGCATCGGGGAGCGGGAAGGCCCCCAGCTTGACGCCGGAGAATGCCACCTGCTTAACCTCCAGCTTCAGGTCGCCTGACAGCATGCCGGCCTTGCGGGAAAGCCTCCCTTTGCTCCACAGGCTCCCCCCGGCCGTGGCGCCCAGCACGGTCTTGAAAAAGGGTATGTCGGACATCTGTATGCCTTCAGCCGCAAGCTCCAAGGCGTTCGCGCCGTTTATGCCGTACATAAGCTCCAGGCGCCCCGCGCCCAGGGCCGACTTCAGGCCGATCACAGCCCGCCCCGTCAGAAGCGGCAGCAGTTGGAGACGGACCGCCAGGAGGTCGAAGCGCAGGAGCGGTCCCTGGCCGGAGGAAAGGACCGGCTGGCGCCACGCCAGGCCGGGGAGCAGGGTTTTGTGCGCTTCAGGCGACAGGGAAAGCCCCTGATCGGCCAGCAAGTGGCTGATCAGCTCATTCACCTGCCGCGTGGGCAGGAACAGATAGGCGAATGCCAGGAAGAGACAGCCGCCCGCAGCCAGCAGGCCGGCTCCCCGCAACAGCCGTTGCCGCGGCGTCATTTGTTCTGTCCGGGTGCGGGTTTCAGCAGGGCGATGGTCAGCGCCAGGTCAAGGCGGGAAGGGTCGTCGAAACGCACCCGCAGGTTGGCCTTCTTCAGCAGCACCGGGCGGTTCCCCTTCTCCAGGCGATAGATCAGGTTGATGGCCTCATTGGCCGTCAAGCCATCGATCCTCACATCGGCGGCATCTTCCACCATGCCGCCACGCTCTTCCCCCTTGAGTGGGGAGATCTTGACCCCTTTCCCCTTGATGCCGATCTCGTCGATGATCTTGGCCGGGGAATCATCGGGACGTGCCGATGCCATGCGACCCGCCAGCGTGTCGGCAGACTGCTTGGCCGTACGATAGAGCGCCTTGAGCGGCAGCAGTTCTTTGAGCACCGCCTCGCGCGCCTTCCGTTTCTGCTCCAGCGCCGCAGTTCGGCCGGCCAGCGCCGACCACAAAAGGAATACCGCCAAGAGGGCGATCAGCACGTACCCGGCCGTTAATCGGGTGCGGCGGTCAAGGTCGCGCCAGAAGTCTTGAAGCTCTGCAAGAAGGCTCATTTCTTGACCTCCTTGAGCGTACCCGCCAGGGTGAAGGTCACCGAGCCGTCCGGGCGGCTCTTGACCTCGCCCAGCTCCACGGTGGCCATCAGCGGCGCCAGGGCAACCTTGAACTCGTTGACCGCCTGGGCTGAGCGGGCATCCCCCTTCACCCGCAGGTTGACCCCTTCAAGCTCGGTCTCGTAGAGGCCGTTGATGGTGTTCCCCTTGGCTTCGGCCAATTTTTTGAGCACATCCAGGAAGGGGTTGCCCTCCTCTGCGCCGGACAGCTTCCTGATCTCCCCCTTGATCTCGGCCACCTCATCCACCGCCTTGGCCCGGCCGGGGAACACCTCGCGGTACATGGAGGCAATGGACTTGTCCAGCGAGACCAGGTCGGTCTTCACCGCCCGGTACTGGAGCCCCTCGGAGACAAACAGCAGTATGACGGCTACCGCCGCCAGAGCGGCGGTCACGGTCATCTTCCTGAGCAATGCGGCGTCACCGGCCGTAAAGGCCAGGTCGGAGCGGCGGAAGTCCGGCAGAGCGCCGGCCTGGCAGGCCCGGGCCACGGCCAAAAGCCCGGCCAGTTGCTGGAAGGCCTCGTCCGTCTTGAACAGCGGCGCCAGGGCGTCCGGCATCTTCAGCCGCTCCGTCGGCAACGAAAGGCCGGAGCCGGAAGCCAACAGGGCCGATTGTCCGCCAAAGAGGACCAGCCGTGGAGGCAGCGTGACGCCGGATAATTCCAGGGCCGCCAGGGTCGCGGCAACCCGTTTTTGCGGCTCGTCGGCGTTAAATGCCCGGACAAAGGTGACGCGGTCGCCGCTGATGACCGCCAGGGCGGCCCCGTCGCAGACCACGGCGTCGGCGGGGCATTCAGGAAGAAAGCTCCAGGCGAACGGCGCGGAAGTGACTACCTGCGGTTCGCATCCGGCCTCCCTGAAGGTTTCGATGGCCTGGCGCAGATCGGCCTTGCGCGCCCACAAGGCCAGGAAGCGCTTGCTTCCGACGGGAAGCGCGTCGAAGACAGCCTCTTCCACCGGCAGGGCGATCTCTCCCTGCATCTGCCCCGGCAGCACCTCGCGCACCTTGCGCAGGTTATCGAGCGGCAGTTCCACCGTCCGCTGGGCGAACAGCGCAGCAGAGAGGCAGAGCACGATGCGCGGCGAGCCGTCGATACCGGCTGCGATCCGGCCGGCAACGGCTGATAGCGGCTGTTCCTCGTTCAACGCAAATTCGGCCGCCCCCGAAAAGGAGAGCGACGTGCCGGCAACCCCGAAACGGGCGGCCAGCACATGCTGTGATTCGACCTGTATGACCAGATAGTCCATATGGTTCCTAAATGACGTCGATAACCAAAAAAACGGGTTCAGGCGCAGCTTTTCATCCCCAGAGCAGATAGCCCGGCTCGTACACATTCCCCAACACCTTGTGCCGCGGCATGACCCGCAGCATGAAGCCGTGTCTGCCGCAAAAACGGCATTCGATCTCACCGCTGAACAGGTAGAGGCCGCCATCGGCCGGCACTTCGTTCTTAAGGGGGACCGTTTCGCCTCCCTGGATGTTTCCGGTCGAGTCCAGCACGCCGAAATACCCTTCCACCGCCACGTCCTCCACGGGGATGTCGCCCAGGAAGACCTTGGCGGATACCGGCACGAGACTGCCCACTGCAACGGCGTCGGAGACCTGGGCCGAGGCATCCTCGATGCGCACCTGCGGCCAGGCCTTGAAGGTGCGTTCCTTCCAGCGGGCCAGATCCAGGGCCAGGACCAGGTCATCATCCACCAGTTGTTTCCACTGGTCATAGGATGGGATGTAGGAGCGGCTCGCGTATTCCTGCACCATGCGGTCGGTGGAGAAGACCGGACAGAGGCTCTGTATGGAGGCCTTCACGGTGGCGATCCAGGACCGGGGGATGCCGTCGCTTCCCCGGTCGTAGAAATGCGGCACGATCTCTTTTTCCAGCAGGTCGTAGGTGGCCCGGCTCTCAACCTGGTTCTGGTACTCGGTATCCTCGTAGACCTCGCCCTTGCCGATGGCCCAGCCGTTGTTTCCCTGGTATCCTTCACACCACCAGCCGTCCAGGATACTCATGTTGAGGCCGCCGTTGAAGGCCACCTTCATGCCGCTGGTGCCGCTGGCCTCCAGGGGCCGGCGCGGCGTGTTGAGCCACACGTCCGCACCCTGCACCAGGTGGCGGGCCACCTCCATGTCGTAGTCCTCGATGAAGACGATCCGGTGGCGGAAACGCTCCAGGCCGGAAATCTGATTGATCTGGCGTATCAGTTCTTTCCCCTCCTGGTCCTGGGGATGGGCCTTGCCGGCGAAGATGATCTGAACCGGCATCTCCGGGTTGTTGAGGATGCGCGCCAAACGGTCCAGATCGCGCATCAGCAGCGTGCCGCGCTTGTAGGTGGCAAAGCGGCGGGCAAAACCGATGGTCAGCACCTCCGGGTCCAGGACCTCCTCGGCCGTGGCGATCTCCTTGACCGTGGCCCCCACCTTGACCATCTGCTCCTTGAGACGCTTGCGGGCAAAATCCACCAGCCTTTCGCGGCAGCTCTGGCGGGTGCGCCACAGTTCGGCGTCCGGGATCCTGGAGACACGGCGCCAGACGCTGTGGTCGGTCGGGTCGTCGAGCCAGCGGGTGCCCAGGTAGCGCACCAGCAGGCTGGCCATGTGGTTGGACATCCAGGTGCGGGTATGGACGCCGTTGGTGATGTAGGAGAGCGGCAGTTGTTCCTCGGGCAGCTCCGGCCAGGTGTTCTTCCACATCTTGCGCGAGACCTCGCCGTGCAGCTCGCTGACGCCGTTGGCGTGGCCGGCCAGCTTGAGGGCCAACACCGCCATGCAGAAGGTCTCCTGGGGGTTCTTCGGGTTCTGGCGGCCAAGGCCTAAGAATTCGTCGCGGCTCAGGCCGAGTAAGCGGTAGTATCTGCCGAAATAGCGCTCCAGGAGTTCTGCGGGGAAATGGTCGATGCCCGCCTCAACCGGGGTATGGGTGGTGAAGACGTTGCCGGCTCTGACGATCTCCCAGGCCTCGTTGAACCTGACGTCGCGTTTCTCCATCAAAAGCCGGATACGTTCCAGGGCCAGGAAGGCTGCATGCCCCTCGTTCATGTGGCACACATTGGGGATGATCCCCAGGGCGCGCAGGGCGCGAACGCCTCCGATCCCCAGCAGGATCTCCTGCAGAATCCGCATCTCCTGATCGCCGCCGTAGAGCTGGGCCGTGATCAAGCGATCATCGGGGCTGTTTTCCTCCAGGTTGGTGTCCAGCAGGTAGAGCGGCACCCGGCCGACCTGAACCCGCCAGATGTGCACCCTGAACCTGCGCGGGCCGAACTCAAGCTCCACGCTGAGCGGAGCCCCCTTTTCGTCCCGCTCCAGGGTCAGCGGCAGGTTGTAGAAGTCGTTCTCCGGGTAGTACTCCTGCTGCCACCCCTCATTGTTGAGATACTGGCGGAAGTAACCCTGACGGTAGAGCAGGCCCACCCCCGCCAGGGGCAACCCCAGGTCGGAGGCGGATTTGAGGTGGTCTCCGGCCAGGATGCCCAGGCCGCCGGAATAGACCGGCAGCGACTCGTGCAGGCCGAATTCCATGGAAAAATAGGCCACCTTCATCTGGGAACTGCCGTTGCTGGTCTTCTGGAACCAGGTCTTCTCCGCCAGGTAGTCGGAAAGCTTCTCATCCACCATACTGAGATGGGCCATGAAACCTTCATCGCTCTTCAGGCTCTCCAGGGTGGTCTGCTGGAGTATCCCCAGCATCTCGACAGGGTTGTGGCGGGTGGCTTGCCACAATTCGGCGTCCAGGCGGCGGAAGAGGTTGATGGCGTCCGGTTCCCAGCACCACCAGAGGTTGTAGGCCACCCGCTGGAGTGCAACCAACTCGTCGGTCAGCGACGGAACGACCGTGAATTTGTGCAGCATTTTGGTAAAGTCCATATCGGCACCCCTTACTTGATCAACTGGTTCATCTCGAATATGGGCAACAGGACCGCCATGACCACGACTCCGACGGCCACCCCCATGGCGAGGACCAAAAGCGGCTCCATCAGTCCCATCAGGCGGGTCAGGCGTGCGCTGAACTCCCGTTCATAGGCGATGCCGGCCTTGAGCAGCATCTCCTCCAGGTTGCCCCCCTTTTCGCCCACCCCGGCCAGATGCACCAGCATGGGCGGGAACAGGCGGCTNNGGAGAAAGGTGCGGTAGACCCGGTTGGCCAGCACCTCGGAGGTGATCTCCAGGGCGCGGATGATCGGCACCCCGCTGGAAAGCAAGAGCCCCAGCACCCGGGCAAAGCGCGACAGTAGCAGGTGTTGCAGCATGCCGCCGGCCACCGGCAGCCTGAGCAGCAAGCGGTCGCGCTTCATACGCAGGTCATCGCGCCGCATGGCGGAGCGGTAGAGCGGCACCGACCCGATGGCCAGCCCGGCCGGAATCCACCACCACCCCCGCAGGAAATGGGACAGCTTGATCAGGATCACCGTGATCAGCGGCAGGGCGGCCTTGCTCTCCTCGAAGATCACCACGATCTTGGGGATGACCATGGTCAGCAGAAACAGCATCACGCCGCTCCCCACCACCATCATCAGGATCGGATAGGCCAAGGCGGAAACGACCCGGCTTCTGACCTGTTCCTGCTCTTCCAGAAAGTCGGCCAGCCTCTCCAGCACGGGATCCAGGGCGCCGCTGGCCTCACCGGCCGCCACCATGTTGACATAGCTCTCGCTGAAGATCCTCGGTTCGGCCGCCAGGGCCCGCGACAGGGCCGCTCCCTCGGCGATACGGTCGCGCACCCGCGCCAGCACCTGCTTGAGCTGCCCGCTCTCCTCCTGCTCGTACAACGAGCCCATGGCCTCGAACAGCGGCACCGACGAGGCCGCCAGCGTGGCCAGGCGGCGGGTGAAGAGGGACAGATCGGCGGTGGTGATCCCCGGCTTGAAGGAAAAGGACCACGACGTACTGTTCTCTGCCGTTTCCTCTCTGACCTCGCGGGGCAAAAGCCCTTTGCCCTTGAGCTGGGCCATGGCCTGGCGCTCGGAGTCTGCCTCGACGGCGCCGGATACCGTGGCCCCGGCGCCGGTGTATGCCTTATACCGGAACGTCGGCATAGTCTTCCTGGGTTACGCGCAGCACCTCTTCGATGGTGGTATCGCCTGCCGCGGCCCTGGCCAGGCCGTCGTCCCGCAGGGTCTTCATCCCGCGCGCAACGGCATATTCCTTGATCTCCCCGGCATGGGCGCGCTTGATGATCATGGAGCATATCTCCTGGTCCACCGGCATGATCTCGTAGATGGCGGTGCGCCCCATGGTGCCCAGCCCGAAACACCGGTCGCAGCCCCGCCCCCGGTAGAGCCGCTCCGGCAGGCTGACGCCGGCATGCCGCTCCACCGGCCGGTACTCCTCGCGGCAATGGGGGCAGATCACCCGCACGAGCCGCTGGGCCATCACCGCCGCCAGGGACGAAGCGATCATGAACGGCTCGATGCCCATGTCCACCAGGCGCGTCACGGCCGTGGCCGCATCGTTGGTGTGCAGGGTGGAGAGCACCAGGTGACCGGTCAGGCTGGCCTGGATGGCGATCTCGGCCGTTTCGGCGTCGCGGATCTCTCCCACCATGATGATGTCCGGGTCCTGGCGCAGGATGGAGCGCAGGCCGGCGGCAAAGGTCAGCTCGATCTTGGGGTTGACCTGGATCTGACCGATGCCTTTGATCTGGTACTCGATCGGGTCCTCGATGGTGATGATGTTCTTCTCGCTCGTATTGAGGCGGTTGAGGGCCGCATAGAGGGTGGTGGACTTGCCGCTGCCGGTGGGGCCGGTCACCAGGATGATGCCGTTGGTGCGGGCGAGCATCCGCTCCATGGTGCGCACCCCTTCGTCGCCCAGGCCAATATCCTCCAGGGAGAGCACCCCCTTCTTCTTGTCCAGAAGGCGCAGCACGGCCCGTTCGCCGTAGAAGGTGGGGATGATGGAGACGCGGATGTCCACGTCGCGGCCGGCGACGATCACGCGAATGCGGCCGTCCTGGGGCAGGCGTTTCTCGGCGATGTTGAGGCCGGCCATGATCTTGACGCGGGAGACCAGGGCATCCTGGATGATCTTGGGGGGCGTCAGCTTTTCGTAGAGGATGCCGTCGATGCGGAAGCGCACCACCAGATCGCGCTCGTAGGGTTCGATGTGGATGTCGCTGACCCTCTCCTTGACCGCTTCGGAAAGGATCGAGTTCAAGAGCCTGATGACCGGGGCCTCATCGGCCAGATCCAGCAGGTCCTTGGGGTCGTTGAACTCGGTGGCCACCGTGGAGAGGTCCTCCCCCTCCAACTCCTGGAGCACTTCACGGGCGCTGCCGGAGAGGCTGCCGTAGATATGGTTGATGGCGTCGCCCAGGATGCCGGCCGGCACCAGGACGGCCGTAACCTCCCTGCCGAACAAAAGCCGCAGCTCGTCCATCGCAAAGAGGGCCGCGGGGCTGGAAAGGGCGATCCTGATCCTGCCGTCCCGTTCCCCCAGGGGAAGGATCGTGTGGGCACGGGCAAAGGTCAGCGGCACCCTGGCCAGGAGGGCCGGATCGACCTCGTCCCCCCCGATCTCGGGCTGGCAGGCGATCCCCAGCCGCCGGGCGGTGGATTCCAGTTCTTCCGGGAGCTGGGTTTTGCTCATTTAGCGCCAATCTCCTTCTGAACATCCACCGGGTCGACCTTTTTGGCGGCGTCGCCGAATTTTGCCCGCTGGCTGTCGGAGATAGCGGCCAGATCAGCGTTATCCTTGACGATGCGCGGGGTCAACAGGATCATCAGGTTGGTCTTGGTCTTGGTCTTGGACTTGGTCTTGAACAGCCACCCCAGGCCGGGGATATCACCCAGGAAGGGTACCTTGGTGACCACATCCTCATCCTGGTCCTGGATCAGGCCGCCGATCACGACCGTTTCATTGTCCTTGACGACGATACTGGTCTTGGCCGAGCGCTTGGTGGTGATGCGGTCCGTGGAGCCGTTGCCCACCGTAATCGTCGCGCCGATGGCGGAGATCTCCTGGCTCAAGTCGAGACGGATATAGTCCCCCTCGCTGATCTGGGGCTTGATCTTGAGGGTTATGCCGACGTCCTTGCGTTCGATGGAGGTTGTGGAGAGGCCGGAAGAGATGGTGGACGACCCCTGGAAGGGGACGTTCGACCCCACGATGATCTCGGCCTCCTTGTTGTCCGAGGTCAGGATGTTGGGGGTGGACAGAACGTTCAACAGATCGTTGGAGTCCAGCGCCTTGAGCACGGCGCCGATGTTGCCCGGAACGCCGGCGACCGGGAAATTGATGGAGGTGGTGGAGGTGCTGGTGGTGGAACCGGCGGCGGAGGCAAGGCCGCTCGTCGCAAGGGAGCTGATCACGCCGAAGGGATCGTAGAAGGCCCCGATGCCGAAATAGCGGTTGATCTGGGCAACGCCCACTGCGCCGAGCTGCATGCCAATGTCCCGCGACTTGTTGAGCGTCACCTCGGCGATCAGCACCTGCACGAAGACCTGCTTGCTGCGGCGGTCCAGTTTCTTTATCACCTGGACGAGGTTATTGTAATCGTTGGGCGATGCCATGATCACCAGGGAATTGGAGGCCTTGTCCGGGGTGATGGTGATCTTGCCGCTGTCGAAGGGGGACGTCTGGGGCGCTGCCGCGGCGCCGGGCTGGCCGGAGGTTGCCGCCGCGGCCGCGCTCATCCCTTTGATCACGCCGTCCAGCACCTTGGCCATATCGGTTGCGTCGGTGTTCTCCAGGTAGTAGACGTTGACCTTGCTGTTGGCCTCGGGCTGCTGCACGTCCAGTTTGGCCGCCAATTCGCGCACCTCCTGCTTGACGCTGTCGCTGCCGAATACCAAAAGAGCGTTCAGCCGCTGGTCGGCCAGGACGGTTGCCAGGTTACTGGAAGGGGCCGCAGCCCCCGGTGGTGCGGCAGCCTTGGACTCATTGCCGGTAAGCCACTGGCGGATGGTCGTGGCGGCGCTCTCGGCGGAGGCGTTTTTCAGGTAGATGATCTCGATCCCTTCGCGGGTCTTTTCGGTGTCGATCAGGCGCAGAAGACCCTGCAGCTTGCGGATGTTGAGCGACGAATCCACTATCAATAGCAGGTTGCCGGGCCCAAAGGCCGAGATGTAGCCGTCCTTGGAAACCATCGGCTGCAGGAAGGTCACCGCCTCCTGGGCCGAGATGTTTTCAAGTTTGTTGACCTGGGCCACGTAGTTTTCGTTGATCGGCGGCATCTCGCCCGATTTCAGCAGGGTAAGGCCGGATTGCTTTGCCGATGAAATCGGAATGATCTTTGCCACCTTGCCACTCTGCACCACCGTGAAACCTTTCAACTCCAGCACCGACACAAAGACGTTGTACGCCTCTTCGATGGAAAGCTTCGAAGGGGAGTAGACCGAAATCTTCCCCTTGACCCGGTCGTCCAGCACAAAGTTCCTGCCGGTCAGGTCGCTGATGAACTTCACCATGGTGGATATGTCCACCTCGTTGAAGTTCAACACCACCCCCCTGCCGGCGGCAAACACCGGTGAGGCGAAAAAGAGCCCTGCCAGGAGCAGGGTGCAGAATGTGCGTATCAGGTACTGTTTCAAGCGCGCCTCCACGTTGTTTCATCGTATATCGTAATTTAACGTTGCCGGCTGCCCGTCCCTGATCAGGTCGAGCTTGAGCTTGCTCTGCCCCTTGAGGGCGATGAACGACTGCAAGGCCTTATCCGGAGAATCCACCGGGAATTCGTTCAGCCGCAGCAGGATGTCGCCATTTTTCATCCCCATCATGGCAAAGACACCGCTTGCCTTTACCTCCGAGATCCGAAAGCCTTCCACCTTACCGTCCTTCTGGCTGGGGAGCAGGCGGGCATCGCTCATGGCCTGGGCCGGGTTGTCCAGGGCTGCGTTGAGCGCCCGCTGGTCGATCACGAAATTTCCGCCACCCATATTGGCGACCTGCACGCCTCCCTGGGGATTGGCCGGTTGAGCCGGAGTTGCCGCGGGGGGCGTCATGGGGGTCAAAAGCTCCACCTTCTTGCCGCCTACCACGATAAAGGCCCGTTCCCTGGTCACTTCGACCAATCGCCCGGCGTCAAAGACCATGTCCCCCAGGCGGAAGACGTGCTCCTCCTGTTTGGTGGTGTTACGCACCAGGGCAAAGGTCTCGCGGAACGAGCCCACGGCCGTGCCGAGCAGCATCAATTCGGCCGGCGCTGTCGCCGGAGCGGCCCCCTGGGCAGCAGGGGCGTTCACGAGCGGGGTGAGCTGCCCCTGGGCTCCCTTGCCGAACAGACCGTTGACCAGGATCGGGGCATAGAACGCCAGATCCTCGACCCGGGCAGGGGGGGCGGCGGCGGGAGCCGGCTTGCCCGCGCCCGCACCCCTGGATACAAGCGCAGCATTGAGCCGTCGGCCCAGACCGCCGGCCGTGATGGCCGCCAAAAGGGCGATGATGGCAACCCCAAAAAGGATGTTTATGATGGTAAGAGCGCGTGGCATAAATGTATATCACCTTCCACTTTGGGCAAGGGGGAAGAGGGAATTTTCGAGGGCCGCCCTAAGGGACTCGGAACTTGCCAATATACCGTTTTACATCTCATCTTCAGGCCATCTTTACCACCCCTTCAATCGCAAAATCCTCAGCGTAGCCCGCTACGCCTGCGGTTTTGCTCAATCAGGGGCGGTAAATCTGACCTAAATCTGAGCGTAAAACTCGGTACATCGGCAAATTCCAAGTCCCTACATCCTGATCTCCCCGTTGAAGACCTCTACCGCCGGGCCGGTCATGTAGATGTTGCCGTCCCCGGCCCACTCCATCTCCAGATCCCCCCCCAAGAGGTGGTTTTTGATCTTCTTCCCGGTCAGGCCGTTCAGCACGCATGCCGCAGTCACGGCGCTGGAGCCGGTGCCGCAGGCCAGGGTTTCGCCGGCGCCCCGCTCCCAGGTACGCTGGCGCACCTCGGTATGTGAGAATATCTGCACGAATTCCACGTTGGTGCGGCGCGGGAACAGCTCATTGTTCTCGATCAGCGGCCCATAGGTGGAAACCGGAAAATTCTCCACATCTTCCACGAAGATCACGCAATGGGGGTTCCCCATGGAGGCGCAGGTGATCTGAAAAATACGGTCGAGGACGGTTAACGGTTCCGCAATCACCCGGGCAGCGGCGTCGCCGGTCATGGGGATCTCGCCCCTGGTCAGCCGCGGCGGCCCCATGTTGACACGAACCTTTTCCACCGTGCCGTCGCTCCCCGGCACAAGTTGCAGGGTCAGGATGCCGGCCCCGGTCTCGGCGGTGATCTCAGTTTTCGAGACAATGCCGTGATCGTGGGCGTATTTTGCCACGCAACGGATACCGTTGCCGCACATCTCGGACTCGGAGCCGTCCGAATTGAACATCCGCATGCGCACATCCGCCTTGTCCGAGGGCATGATCAGGATCAGTCCGTCCGACCCGATGCCGAAGTTGCGGTTGGAAACCTGTATGGCTACCTGTTGAGGGTTTGCAACCGTTTCCTCGAAACAATTCACATAGACGTAATCATTGCCGGCGCCCTGCATCTTGGTGAATTTCATCGCGCTCCATCCCTTTTCCTAAGCTAACGCAGTGGATTGTAAAACATACCAAATAAGGGGCAAGGCAACAAGTAAATAAATCAGCGCGAGTGCCGCAAAAGCCGCATTTGCAAGGCTTGCCAAAATCCCTTGGAGTGCGTATACTTCATTTTTTAACACCAGTTAATGGAGGACGAAATGATCCGACCCTTCCAGGGCATCCAGCCGAAGATCGACCCCTCCGCCTTCGTGGCCGAGACCGCCGTGGTCATCGGCGACGTGGAGATGGGCCCCCAGAGCAGCATCTGGTATAATTGCGTGGCCCGCGGCGACGTGAACCACATCCGTATCGGCGCCCGCAGCAACGTGCAGGACCTGACCATGCTGCACGTCACCCACAAGAAACATGCCGGCGATCCCGGCGCGCCGCTGATCATCGGCGACGATGTCACCATCGGCCACAGCGTTACCCTGCACGGCTGCACCCTGCACAACGGCTGCTTCATCGGCATGCAGGCCGTGGTGATGGACAGGGCCGTGGTCGGCGAAGGGGCTCTGGTGGGGGCGCGCGCCCTGGTCACCGAGGGGACCGTTATCCCGCCCCACACCCTGTGGCTCGGCGCACCGGCCGCGTACAAGCGCGACCTGACGCCGGACGAGGTGGCCAGGCTGCGAAAATCGGCCGGCAACTACGTGAACTACGCCTTGCAGTATAAAAGCGACTGATGCCTGGGCCGCTCCTCGACCCCTAATGGAGACGGCGCCCATTATGGAAAAAGAAATCTCACCCGCTGTCCGCAATTCCCCCGATTCCAGGACGGTCCAAACCGCCCTGGACATCCTGGACGGCCAGGAGCGTCCAAACCGGCTGACACGCCTGATGCCGTTTCTGGGACCGGCCTTTATCGCCAGCGTTGCCTACGTGGACCCGGGCAACTTTGCGACCAATATCCAGGGGGGCGCCCAATTCGGCTACCTGCTGCTCTGGGTGATCGTGGCCAGCAACCTCATGGCAATGCTCATCCAGACCCTATCGGCCAAGCTCGGCATTGCCACGGGCATGAACCTGGCGGAACATTGCCGTGCACGCTTCCCCCGCCCGGTGGTCATCGCCATGTGGCTCTTGATGGAGATCGTGGCCATGGCAACGGACCTGGCCGAATTCATCGGCGCGGCCCTGGGTTTCCAACTTCTCATGGGCATTCCGCTGTTTGCCGGCGCCCTTTTAACCGCCCTGGCAACCATGCTGATCCTCGGCCTGGAACGTTACGGATTCCGGCCTTTGGAGGCGGTCATCTCATCCATGGTCGGGATGATCGCCCTCTGCTACCTGCTTGAAACCATCATCGGCAAGCCCGATTGGGGGCTCGTCGCCTATCACGCCTTTGTACCGCGCTTTGCCGGAACCGAAAGCGTTTTGCTGGCCTCGGGGATCCTGGGGGCCACCGTCATGCCCCACGCCATTTTTCTTCATTCCGCCCTGACCCAGGGGCGCATCGTCGTCCGGGACAAAAAACGACTGCAAAGCCTGTATCGTTTCGAGATCGCGGATGTGGTCATTGCCATGGGGATAGCAAGTTTTGTCAATGCCGCCATGCTGATCATGGCGGCAGCCACCTTCCACACCACAGGGCACGCTGCGGTCGGCACCATTGAGGAGGCCTACCGGACCCTGGAGCCGCTCCTCGGGTCATCGGCCAAATGGATCTTCGGCCTTTCCCTGCTGCTTTCGGGGCTATCGTCATCGGCCGTGGGAACAAGCGCAGGGCAGGTGATCATGCAGGGTTTCATGCAGCGGCATATTCCGATATGGGTACGACGCCTGGTGACCATGGCGCCTTCGCTGGTCGTTATCGGCGCAGGCCTGGACCCGACCCGCACCCTGGTTGTCAGCCAGGTGGCGCTCAGCTTCGGGCTACCGTTCGCGATTGTTCCGCTGGTCATGTTCACCCGCCGTCCGGACATCATGGGCGAGTTGGCCAACAGGCGCCTCACAACGGCCATCACCGGCATGATCGCAGGAATCATCCTGGCGCTCAACGCCTATCTTACGTATAAGACACTGGTAACGGGGTGATTACATGTTCAAGCACATCCTCGTCCCTTTAGATGGCTCACTCCTGGCCGAGGCGGCCCTTCCGGCCGCCGCTTTTCTTGCACGCAGGCTCGGGGCGCGGGTGACGCTCTTCCATGTGGTGGAACGAAACGCCCCCAGCGAGGTCCATGGCCAGTCCCACCTGGGAAACGCGGAAGATGCGGCAGCCTATCTGGAACGCCTCTCACAAAAGGCCTTTCTGCCCGACATCGCGGTCGACCGCCACGTGCACGCTGCGGAAGCGGACAATGTTGCCGACAGCATCGTCGCGCACGCGGACGAATTGAAGCATGATCTGGTCATCATGTGCTCCCACGGCCGCGGACAGGCTCTGCATCTGTTTCTGGGAAGCATCGCCCAAAAGGTGATTGCCCTGGGCACACGAGCGGTCCTCATCACCCGGCCCGACGAACAGGGGGGCGCGCCGCCTTTCTCCTGCAACAACATCCTGGTCCCCCTGGACGGCGATCCCGACCATGCACAGGCCCTGCCGGTTTCAAAGGGAATCGCCCGGGCCTGCGTTGCGGCCCTCCACCTTGTGATGGTTGTTCCCCGCTTTGCATCCCTGTCAGGAGCGGCAAAGGTTTCCAGCAGAATGCTTCCCGCCACTGCGTCCAGAATACTCGAAATGGCCTCCCAGGATGCCCGTGAGACCTTCCGGAAACAGCTCGAAGCCCTGCGGGGAGAGGGTTTTGCGGCAAGCGCACACGTATTGCGGGGAGACCCGGCAAAGACCATCGCAAAGGCCGCCGGCCACGCCGGGATCGATCTCATCGTTCTCGCCACCCATGGGAAAACCGGCATGGAGGCATTCTGGGCGGGAAGCGTGACCCACAGGATATGCACCCTGACCAGAATTCCGCTGCTGTTGATCCCTCTCGCAAAACGGAAAGGACGTTGAATGAAGGTGACCATCCTGGGGAGCGGGACATCAACCGGGGTTCCCATGGTGGGATGCAGGTGCCGGGTATGCAGTTCGGACAACCCTAAGGACCGGAGAACGCGGGCTTCCCTGCTGATCCGGCACAAGGGGCGGAACATCCTGGTGGATACCTCCACCGATCTGCGGCAGCAAGCCCTGCGCGAAGGCCTGGACAGGGTTGACGCCGTCCTCTTCACCCACCCCCATGCCGATCACGTCAATGGTATCGATGATCTGCGCGGCTTTCATTTTCTGTATAAAGAGGTCATTCCCTGCTACGCCTCCAAGGCAACCTTCGAGACGTTGTTTACAGGGTTCCGATACATCTTTTTCGAATTCACCGGTTCAGGCTATACGCCGCTTCTGTCGCCGCATGAGATTTCCGGCCCATTCGAGCTGTTCGGTCTGACGGTCACCCCGGTTCCCCTGGAGCACGGCAAGGGCGCCGCCCTCGGCTTCCGCATCGGAAAATTTGCCTATCTGACGGATTGCAGCGCCCTTCCCGACAGCTCCTTGCAGCTTCTGGAAGGGCTCGATGTGCTGGTCATCGACGGGCTGCGCTGGACCCCCCATCCGTTCCACTTCAACATCGAAGCGGCCATCATCGCGGTGGAACCGATCAGGCCGGCCCGCGTCGTCCTCTCCCACCTGACCCACGAGGTGTCCCACAGCGAGCAGGCAAAGTTGCCGCCCGGTTTCGAATTTGCCTATGACGGCATGGTGTTTGATGTTATGTAATCGCGATTGGGGAGGGAATACTACGAGAAGAACGGGTTGAATATGGAGGGGCTGTATCAGATCAGGAAAGGCTTGAGTTATACCGATTTCAAATCAAGGAT
>PLYK01000107.1:0-10852 GCA_003151775.1 Geobacter sp.
AACAGCAGCAGGCCCGGCCACAACACGCACAGCCACAACAATCCGCACCCAGACAGGGAAATCCCGTAAGGGGAGGGGAAGAAAAACAGGAAAGAAGGTAATGGGAACAATCGCACGTAAGAGGGCGTGCCCGGTACGCCCTCTTACGCTCTTTGTCACGAATCGAAAAATCTTGGCAGCTTGTTCGGATCAACGTTGCAAGGTTTCCGGCACACCGAAAGGAGACGTATCATGTTAAAATTGCATCGCATTATAAAATCCCTGGCCTGCGTTGGGGTGATAACCGCATTCATGGGGTGCGCAGCCACGCAAAAACACGAAAGCACCGGCCAGTATATCGATGACTCCGCCATTACAACCAAGGTAAAAGCCGCAATCTTTGACGAAGCAACGCTGAAAACCCTGCAGATCAATGTCAAGACGAATAAAGGGGTGGTTCAGTTGAGCGGCTTAGTCGATTCGGCACACAGCGTACGAAAGGCTGGTGAGGTCGCCGGCAGCGTTAATGGGGTCGTATCGGTGGAAAACGACCTGCTTGTAAAATAGAGGTATAATCTCAGGTAAATTTAAGACCCGCTCCGGCGGGTCTTTTCGACACTGCCGGACGTTTAACAGGAGACGGTGGACAACCGCCAATAAATGGGGAGGATGCCATGCTGTGGACAATCTGCGTAATCCTGATAGTGCTGTGGCTGCTGGGTGTGGTTACTTCATACACCATGGGCGGCCTGATCCATATTCTGCTCGTAATTGCAATAATAGTGCTGCTGGTACGTGTCATTCAAGGGCGGAAGGTCCTGTAGGCCGCGGGAAAGCGTTTGCAATGGGAATCGACAACGACAAGAGCCTGTCAGCGGCCGCCGAGTTGCGCCGCCATGCGGAAGAGCGGTTGCGTGCGAAATCGGCTGGATTGCAGCAGCCCCGGACCGGGGAAGAGATGGAGCGGCTCGTCCATGAACTGGAGGTCCACCAAATCGAACTGGAGATGCAGAATGGAGAGTTGCGCCAGGCCAGGGATGAGATGGAGAAGGCCCTGGAAAGGTACGCAGACCTCTACGATTTCGCCCCGGTTGGTTATTTCACCCTCGATCACAACGGGACCATCGGCGCCGTGAACCTGAGCGGCGCCACTCTGCTCGGGATCGAGCGTTCCCTCCTCATCGGCAGGCGCTTCGGGCAATTCGTCGCCGACGGAGCCCGCCCGCACTTCGCCGCATTTCTCGATCAGGTGTTTGCTGGCCGCGGCAAAAAGTCCTGTGAGGCAAAGCTCGCGACAGGGGGGAATCCGCTCTTTGTGCAGATCGATGCCGTTGCCTTCGTGTCGGGTCGGGAGTGCCGCGTTGCGGTCATCGACATCACCGGGCGCAGGCGCGCCGAGGAGGCGCTCGCCGAAAAACGACGGGAGCTCGAAGGGCTTAACCATTCCCTGGAGGCGCGCATTGCCCAGGCCGTGAACGATGCGCGCCAGAAGGACCAGATGCTGATCCTGCAGGACCGCCGGGCCGTTCTGGGCGAGATGATCGACAACATCGCCCACCAATGGCGGCAGCCGCTGAACATACTTGGCCTCTACGTACAGGAGTTGACGCTCTCCCATGATGCGGCCGGATTCAGCAGGGAGCTTCTGGAGGAGCATGCCGTAAAGTGCATGGAGGTGATCCAGCACATGTCCCAGACCATCGACGACTTCAGGAATTTTTTCAGCTCTGACAAGGAAAAGACTGTTTTCGGCGTTAACGAGGTGATTGCGCGCACGCTCTCCCTAGTGGGAAAGAGTTTCCTGGACCAGCGGATAAACATTGATCTCCGGACGGACGGCGACCCAGTGGTCAACGGCTATCCCAACGAATACGCCCAGGTGCTCCTGAATATCCTGACAAACGCCAGGGACGCACTTGACGAGCACCATGTCGGCGACGCCCGGATTGTGATCCACTCCTTTGCGGAAGGAGGCACATCGGTGGTGACTGTCACTGATAACGCCGGCGGCATTGTCGAAGAGATCATTGACAGGCTGTTTGATCCCTACTTTACCACCAAGGGGCCTGACAATGGGACCGGGATCGGCCTCTTTATGTCGAAAATCATCATCGAGAAGAACATGGGGGGACGACTGACGGTGCGCAATACCGGGAGTGGAGCGGAGTTCAGGATCGAGACCTGACCTGGCTGTAGTCCCGCAACGGTTGCAGTGACGGATTATCCAATCATGAGCAGACCACGAGATATATATCGGATGGCGGGTCGTCTGTTCGGTTTCCTGCTGCGGGTAGCGCGTGGATTCATACGCAATCAGGGGCTCTTGATGTCCGGCGCGGTCGCCTATTATACCCTGTTGTCGATTGTGCCGCTGTCAATCCTTGCCCTCATTGTGCTGACGCATTTTATAGATGAGCAGCAGTTGATTCAGACCTTGTCAACGTACCTGGATATGGTGATCCCCGGCTATGCGGCGACGTTGACCGAACAGGTGCGGGCATTCCTTGAGCACAAAAAGGTGGTCGGCATCATCGGTTTTATCGGCATGCTGTTTTTCAGTTCCACCGCCTTCTCCATGCTTGAAAACGCCATGTCGGTGATCTTTATTCAGCGGGCCAGGACTCATCGCCGCAACTTTCTCGTCTCCGCAATTATTCCCTATGTGTACATCTTTTTGATCGGTCTGGGTGTCGTGCTGGTGTCGTTTGTCGTAGGGGCAATCGAGACGCTGGAAAGCAGGCATTTGACAATTTTCGGCTGGAGTTTGGACCTTGGCGGCACTACCGGGGCGGTGCTGTATATCCTGGGGATAGTTGGCGAGGTGCTGATGTTTACCTCCATCTATCTGGTGATGCCCGTGGTGCGGGTCAGGTTCCGCCATGCGTTCATCGGCGGAGTGACCGCAGCGGTTTTATGGGAGATCACCCGCCGGGTGCTGATCTGGTATTACGCGTTCGTATCCATGGTAAACGTCATTTACGGCACCATCGCCATAACGGTGGTGGCCCTTCTCAGTACACAGGTTGTGGCAGTAATCCTGCTATTGGGAGCCCAGGTTATTGCGGAACTGGAGCGTAAGCACGGCGGATCGGCCGTAGATGAACAAGCAGGATTTTAGGGGGATTTCCCTATGAGCAATGGAACTAAGATCAGGGATAGGGGCGATCTCACGCTGGTGGAGCAGGGTCCCGCGTACTGATCTTTTCGCAATGATCAGCGGAGAAAATCTATGAAGATCCGAATATTTTTAACGACAATTCTGCTGACGGCAGCAACCGCCTTTGGCGCCGGTCCGAGCGACATCCTCGGTCCGTGGAAGACCGCAGGGGGCGATTCGCAACTGGAATTTTTCAAGTGTGGAGATAAGATCTGCGGAAAGATCATCTGGCTGAAGGCGCCGAACTACATCAACAAAAAGTATGGACCTGTCGGCAAAACAAAGGTCGATAGGAAAAATCCCAATCCTGCGCTGAGGAACCGGCCGATTCTCGGCCTGCCGGTATTGAAAGGTCTTACCGCCAAGGGCGCCAACCGGTGGGGAAACGGGATCTGCTACGACCCTGAAATCGGCAAGAGCTACAAGTGCAAAATGTTCCTTAAATCGCCGAACCGACTGGAACTGCGCGGCTATATCGGGATTTCACTCGTCGGCCGCGACTTCGTCCTCACCCGTTAAAAAAGGCGAGCCTCCATTGCATTACCCGGTTTTGTACGGGATGTTCTCTGAACCATTCCCGCACCCGGAAAGGTGACGACAATGGACAAAAAGACATACCTCAGCATTATGGCCGCCCTTGCCACGGTAGTGGCTATCTGGTTGTTTGCCCTGCTGGCGGCCCCAATCGCCAAGCCGCTGGCGTTGGCGCTCATCATCGGTATCGCGACCCTTCCCCATCACGACCGGCTGGCCAGGAGGTTTCCTGGCCACCCTGGCCGCTCTGCCGGATTGATGGTTTTTGCAATAACCGTTTGCTTCATCCTGCCGGTTGCAGGACTGATCGCCATGGTCGTTCAAAACGCCGCCTACTGGTACATGGAAAGTGAGCGGCTCGTTCGGGCATTTTCGACGACCGGGGCGGGCGCTCTCAGCCATTTTCCGTTCGCAAGCAGGATTATGGTCCTGGGTGAGCGGTTCGGCATCGATCTCTCCGGTTTCGCAGCAAAGCTGGCTGCCGACACTTCGGGATATCTACTTGATACGGCGACCAACACCGCAAAAAACCTTGGAGATCTCCTCTTCACCCTAGCGGTGGCGCTGTTCATACTCTTTTTTGTCTACCGTGACGGCGAAAGGATTGTGTCGGTTGCTATCGCCCGGTTCGTCACGGACCATGACAAAGCGCGCCGCTATTTATCCGAGATTCGCGCCACCGTTACCGCCGTGACAGTCGGAACAATCTTCACCTGCCTGGTGCAGGGTGGAACAGCAGGACTTGGATATTTTGTCGCCGGAATCCCGGCCCCGGTCCTATGCGGCGCGCTGACGGCCCTGGCGGCGCTCGTGCCGGTTGTCGGCACCGGCATTATCTGGGCGCCCCTTGTTGCACTTGTCGCCATCAACGGCGACTATCTCAAGGCGGGACTCCTGGCGCTCTGGTGTATATTTTTCGTGGGCCTTGCCGATAATGCGATACGTCCGCTTGCTATTGGAGCAAAGAGCAATATCCCTATCCCAGCGATTGTGCTCGGAGCGATCTGCGGAGTGTTTGTGCTGGGGATTCTCGGCCTTATTCTAGGACCTGTCCTCTTCGCGATCCTCATCACCGTTTGGCGGGATGTAACGGGTGCCGGATCGTTACGGGACCATGCTTGAATTCAGCATCCTGTTCCGAAGACCACCACCGGCCTGCTTATTTAATCTTCATGATTGCGTCGTGCAGGATGGTCCTGACCTCGCCCCAGGCATTTTCCGTTCCTGTTTTGAGGTCTTCCCATTCATCATCGCTGGCGGCCGATATCCCTTGCAGCCTTAGTGCAGCCTCATCCCGCTTGAGTTGCAACGCTACGATTGCTTTGGAATAGTCAGACTTCGACTCGGGTGCGGTTCTCTCTGCCTTGTCTTTGAGCAGTTCGATTTGATTATCCCATTCGACCATCTGTGCGGAAAGTTTTTCGACGTATTCTGTTCGTTTGTCCATGATGGTAACCTCTGTTCTGTAGCACAATGACCGGTCGCTACATTTATCATACACCTCACTGAGTAATTGTACCTCTTTTAAGTAGTCTGTTTCTTGGTATAATAACCATATGAAAACAATTAATCCATACTTTTTGATTATTCTGTTCATAGCCATCCTGAGCCTCAGCAATGGGTGTGCAACCCTGCCGAACGTCTCTGGAATGATTGATGAGGCACCGGCCGGCCAGGAACCTCGTCAAATAGTTTCGTCCAAGGGACTGTTATCTCCCCAAAAGAGCAAAGCTATCATGGAACGGCTGAAGAGCTCGGGCAAACCGTCCGACATTCTGGATCGTTTCACTGCCGTGGTGGAATCGGTTACCGATAGCCCGCTGACCAAGGGGAACAAAGTCACTCTGCTTGCCGATGGTCAGGCTGCCTATGCCGCAATGTTCAAAGCGATTCAGAACGCAAAATACCACATCAATCTTGAAACCTTTATCATTGAGGATGATGAAGTGGGCCGCAAATTTACCGATCTGTTGCTGCAAAAACAGGCGAAAGGTGTTCAGGTAAATCTCATCTTTGACAGCCTGGGCAGCTACGGTACTCCAGCTCCCTTTTTTCAGCGCTTGCGGGATAAGGGAGTTCATGTGGCTGAATTCAATCCGATAAACCCGATTAAGGCCCATGGGCACTGGCTTTTGCAACATCCTGACCACCGCAAGATCCTGGTCGTCGACGGCAAGGTCGCCATCGCAGGTGGTATCAATATCAGTGCGGTTTATTCAAGCGGGCTTTCCGGAAGGAGACACGCCAAGGGGGCGCCGCTGCCCGTGCGTGACACCGACGTTCAGATTGAAGGCCCGGCCGTGGCTGAATTCCAGAAACTCTTTCTTGACACCTGGCAAAAGCAGAATGGCGCGAAACTCTCTGAACAGGACTATTTCCCTGCTCCGAAGGAAGAGGGTAATGCCCTGGTGCGGGTAGTCGGCAGCACGCCGGGGCAGAGCAACAGGCTCACCTTTGTCGTCTATGTGTCCGCCATCACCTTTGCAGAGCATTCCATCCATCTGACGAATGCATATTTAATCCCCGACGATCAGATACTGGATGCCTTCACCGATGCCGCCAAGCGCGGCGTTGACGTAAAGATTATTGTCCCCTCAACCAGCGATTCTTCAATAGCCATGCATGCAATGCGGTATAATTATACCGAGCTTCTGAAAGCGGGGGTAAAGATCTATGAACGCCGCAAAGCCTGGCTGCATGCGAAAACTGCGGTGATCGACGGCGTCTTGTCTACGGTCGGCTCCACCAACCTGGACTTCTGGAGTCTATTAAGTGATGACGAGGTGAACTCGGTGGTCCTGAGTCACGGGTTTGCCATCGAAATGGAGAAGATGTTTGCCGGGGACCTCGCGGAATCCGGCCAGATTCAATGGGATACGTGGGGAAAAAGGCCTTTATGGCAAAAAATAGAGGAGTCTTTTGCGCACGTGTTTTCCCATTGGATGTAAAACCCCGCCGAAGATTGTTGTATTAACGTAAAAGGATCATGGAAATCAGATGCATATGATGAGAAACCTTCCGAAAGTCCTCTTGTTCTTGGTTGCGGCTGCGATTTTTTTCTCTGCCGGTTCTGCTTCAGGGGTTGAAAAGACTCTGCAGGGCGAAGCCCTCCTGCTCGACATCTATCACAAGAACATGGGTAAACTTGAGGCAAAAAGCTTTGGTCTTCCTCTCTTTCTGGAGTCTTTTGAACTGGACGACAGGGTGCACGTGGATGTCTACGGGATCTTCGATTTTCCCTTCAGCAGCGTTGTCAAGGTGCTCAAGGTTCCGGCAAACTGGTGCGATATCGTATCGCTCCATCCCAATATCAAGGCGTGCACCTATAGGGAACAGCCGGACGACTGGCTACTGACCTTTTACCTCGGCAGCAAAGCCTATCAACCCCTTGAAGACACGCGCCACGTCATTTCCCATTACCGGAGCGTTGTTCGGCAGGGGTATCTGGATATCATTCTCAATGCCGATGCAGGACCTTTCGGCACAAAGGACCACAGGATGAGGTTCGAGGCTCTGCCCCTTGTTGGGGGACGGACTTTTGTCCACGTCAGTTATGCATACAGCGACAGTGTTGCGCTTCGCCTCGTGGCAAAGATCTATTTTGCGACACTCGGCCGGAGCAAGGTCGGGTTCACCGTGACCGGAACGGACGAAAACGGCAACCCCGCATATATCGGCGGACCGCGCGGCGCGGTCGAGCGCAGTGCGGTCCGGTACTATTTCGCGATCCAGTCCTTTATGAATACGTTGCGCTACCCCGAAGAAAGGCGTTTCAGCATGAGAATCAACGAGTGGTACGATCTCACGACACGTTACAGAAAACAGCTCTTCGATCTGGACAAGAAGGACTATCTCACATTCAAGGCAAAAGAGCATGCGAACCAGGTGACGCTCCAGCGGCGGATCGGGGCAGGTACTCAGTGAATGCCCGGACACGGCGCCCCAATCATGTAACACCCAAAGATGTTACGCCGATGTCGATTCGGTCCGTCATATATGGTGCTTATGTTAAATATGACGGATTTAGTAGACGAGTTTCCCTTCATCCGCACCCTCCCGTCACGCTTTGTCCAGTACAATCAAACCATTACATACGCAGCATTCGCAGATCCTCTTTGGCGCGTTTGTTGCGTTGCACCTTCTTGACAGAACATGAGTACGATCATGCTTTCTGTAAAAATTGAGTTAGGAGGGACCATTTATGCGATTAATTGTTTTTGTGGTTATGGCTGTTCTTCTGTCGTGCCCGGCTTTTGCAGGGGAACTCAGCTTACTCGGCGGTTATGGGGCGACGGATAACCCTGTCGAGAAAACCTTTGCCTGGCAAATGCAGTACATGGAGGGGCTTGGCAATCATTTGGCCTACTCCCTGTCGTATCTGAATCAGGGGCACTTTATCGAGCACCATCGTGACGGCAATGCCGCCAATCTCTGGTTGCGAACCAATCTGCTCGACCGGCAGCTTTCCCTGGGCGCGGGTGTCGGCGGTGTTTTCTATTACGACACCAAAATCTCTGCCAACGCCCCACCCAGGGACTTGCACGGCTGGGGGACCATGACCCAGGTGGCGGCAACCTGGTATACAAAGAGCCGCGTGTTTTTCCAGGTGCAAGGCTACTGGATCAAGGGCGACAAAAGCTTCGACTCCCTGTCGGCGCTCGCAGGCATCGGATACCAGCTCGATGCCCCACCTTCAGAGGGGCCTGACGTAAAAGGAACCCATCAGGCCGAAAGAACCACCGACAACGAACTGACGGTGTTTGGCGGCGAAACGGTCGTGAACATTCCGGGCAACGGTAAATCGGGCGCCTACGCTCTCGAATACCGGCGCGGGCTCTGGCGTTACCTGGAATGGACCGCGGGTGCTCTTTACGAAGGACGAAGCTCCTTGATCGACCGATACGGCGCGACCACCGAGCTCTGGCTGGCAAAAGCTTTTTTTCATGACCGTCTCGCCCTGGGCATCGGCGGCGGTCCCTATTTTGCCATTGATCGCCGCGTCGACTCAGAGCATGTGCGAATTCCCATTATCTTCTCAACGACGGGGAGCTACCGAATCAGCCAAGACTGGCTCATACGGGCAACCTGGGACCGGATCATTACCAGGTACGACCGCGACACGGATATATTCCTCGGCGGCATTGGTTACCGGTTTTGATGTTGGCCGTTACAGACATGCCCAATCATGTTTTGGAGAGAATCCATGATGCCTGCACCCGACATTAAAACGGATTCCCCATTCTGGCAACTCCCCGCCACAGCGCTCCTGGAACAGTTAACCGCAAGCCCTGACGGGCTGAGCAGCGCGGAGGCGGCTCTCCGGCTGGCCCGATTCGGCCCCAACCTTATCCATAGCGAGCGCAAAAAAGCGCTGATCCTGCAATTTCTCGCCAAGTTCCGTAACCCCCTGGTCATCATCCTCCTTGCCGCCAGCGGACTCTCCGCTTTCACCGGCGACGCCACCAGCTTCTTCATCATCGGCACCATCGTCCTAATCAGCGTTACCCTCGATTTCGTCCAGGAATATCGGGCCGGACAGGCAGCGGATCGCCTGCGCCAGTCGGTGGCGGTGCGTGGAAAGGTGTTGCGGGACGGCAAGCCCTTGGAGATACCACTTGCAGAGATGGTGCCGGGAGATGTGGCACTTCTTGCCGCCGGCGATCTGATCCCCTGTGACGGCCGGGTGCTGGAGGCAAAGGACTTTTTCGTCAACCAGGCCCTCCTGACCGGAGAAGCCTTTCCGGTGGAAAAATCGCCGGTTGAATTGCCCGAAGAGCCCGAGATTCTCGCTGCCGGCAACACCGTTCTCCTTGGGACATCGGTTATCAGCGGCACGGCCAAGGTGTTGATGTGTCGCACCGGGCAGAATACGGAACTCGGCGAGATTGCCGACACCCTTCTTACCAAGGCCCCGCCAACCGCATTTGAAGAGGGGACCCAGCATTTCGGGCTTCTCATCATGCGCATGACGGTCCTCCTCGTCCTGTTCGTTCTGCTGGTCAATGCCTTCTTCCACCGCCCATGGCTCGAATCGTTCCTGTTTGCCGTGGCCCTGGCCGTCGGGCTGACCCCTGAGCTCCTCCCCATGGTGGTCTCAGTGACCCTGTCGCGGGGCGCACTACGGATGGCGGCCAACAAGGTGATCGTAAAAAGGCTCGCTTCGATCCACAACCTGGGGAGCATGGATGTCTTCTGCACCGACAAGACCGGCACCCTGACCGAAGCCCGCATCCATCTGGAACGCCACCTGGATCCCTTGGGGAAGGAAAGCCAGCGGGTCCTGGAACTGGCCTATTACAACAGTTTTTTTGAAACAGGTTTGAAGAGCACCCTGGATGACGCCATCCTGGAGCACACGGAGATCGATGCAAGTGGCTGGAAGAAGATCGATGAAGTGCCGTTCGACTTCGAGCGTCGCCGGATTTCGGTGCTCCTTGACAGCGGCGCGAGCAGGTTGCTGGTTGTCAAAGGGGCTCCCGAAGACATCCTGCGGCTGTCGGTCAGCTACGAGGCGGATGGGGAGGCAAACTCTCGTCCCCTGGATGAAACAGCGCGCGTGAGCATCAACGGCCAATTCGAGTCCCTGAGTCGCGAAGGTTTCCGGGTGCTGGGAATAGCTTCTCGACAGGTGGGGACGGACCATCCCCATGCCGTGGTAGGCGATGAATCGGAACTGGTCTTTACGGGCTTCGCCGCCTTCCTTGATCCCCCCAAGGAGAGCGCCAAGGCCGCCCTGGCCGGACTTGCCGCCGACCGTGTCGTGGTCAAGATCATCACCGGCGACAACGAACTGGTGACCCAGCATATCTTCGCGCAGCTCGGCCTTCCCGTTACCGGGGTGCTGACCGGCGCCGAGATCCAGCAACTGGATGATTCGGCGCTCGCCGCGCGGGCAGAGCAGGTGAACCTCTTCTGCCGCGTGGCGCCTGCCCAGAAAAACCGCGTCATCCTCGCCCTAAAACGGCGTGGCCATGTGGTGGGGTATCTTGGCGACGGCATCAATGATGCGCCATCGCTCCATTCGGCAGATGTGGGCATTTCGGTGGACAGCGCCGTAGACGTGGCGAAAGCGGCGGCGGACATGATCATGATGGAGCAGGACCTGGGGGTTCTCCATGCCGGCGTACTGGAAGGGCGGCGCACCTTCGGCAACATCATGAAGTACATCATGATGGGCACCAG
>PLYK01000107.1:10886-11014 GCA_003151775.1 Geobacter sp.
GAAATTCATCCGCAACTTCATGCTGGTTATCGGCCCGGTCAGTTCGGTTTTCGATTTCCTCACCTTCTACGTCATGTTGGCGGTATTCCATGCCGGGGAGACACTGTTTCATACCGGCTGGTTCATCG
>PLYK01000107.1:11087-12347 GCA_003151775.1 Geobacter sp.
GCATCTCGGTTTTGTGGCGCCGCCGGCGTTCTTTTTCCTGATCCTGGCCGCCATGGTGGTGGTATACCTGCTGGCAGTGGAAGGTATGAAGAGGTGGTTTTTCCGCCGTTTTGCTACGGAATGAAGCTACGGTTACCTTCAAAGGCGGTTTGTCTCAATNNCACTTATTTCATGACAGTCCCTAACCGCAGAAATAGCTATGCCGTTGCATAAGACTCTTTCCTGCATAAATATGTTCCCGGAGCATTCATATGAAGATTCTCCTTGTTTACCCCCACTATCCCGACACCTTCTGGAGCTTTCGGCACGCCTTGAAATTTATCGGGAGGAAGGCGAGTTTCCCGCCGCTGGGGCTTCTGACGGTGGCTGCCATGCTCCCCGTCGAGTGGGAAAAAAGGCTCGTCGATATGAATGTCCGCCCTCTCTCCGCAGCAGACCTGGAGTGGGCGGATTACGTCTTCATCAGCGCCATGACCATCCAGCGGAAATCGGCGCAAGAAGTGATTGACCGCTGCCGGCACATGGGGGTGAAGACCGTTGCCGGCGGCCCTCTCTTTACCGCCTGTCACGAGGATTTCCCCGAGGTGGACCACTTGGTGCTGGGGGAAGCTGAACTCACACTTCCGCCGTTCCTGGCGGACCTGTGTAGAGGCGTGGCACGGCATCTATATGCCGATGACCAATGGGCGGACCTGACGAACACCCCCATCCCGCTCTGGGACCTGATAGAGGTCAGGAATTATGCCGCCATGAATATCCAGTATTGCCGGGGATGCCCTTTTGACTGCGAGTTCTGCGACATCACTGCGCTGTTCGGGAGAAGGCCGAGGAGCAAGACGCGGGAACAGTTGATCGCTGAACTGGACAGCCTGCATCTTCGGGGGTGGCGTGGGGCGGTCTTTTTTGTCGACGACAACTTCATCGGCGACAAGGGCAAGCTGAAAAGGGAGATACTTCCCGCCATGATCGACTGGATGGACCGGAAAGAGTATCCCTTCTACTTTTATACCGAGGCGTCCATCGACCTGGCCGACGACCCCCGACTCATGGAGATGATGGTCAGGGGCGGGTTCGAGGAGGTCTTTATCGGCATCGAAACCCCTTGCGATGAGAGCAACGCCGAAAGCGGCAAGGTGCAGAACAGGAACCGGGACCTGCTGGGATCGGTCAAGTGCATCCAGCGGGCCGGCCTGCAGGTGCACGGAGGGTTTATCGTCGGCTTCGACAGCGATCCCCCCACGATCTTCGACAAGCAGATAC
>PLYK01000039.1 GCA_003151775.1 Geobacter sp.
CAAAAACCTAACCGGAAGATACTGAGTTATTATCAAGGTTACTACAAAGTAACTGCTGTTATTTAATTGATTGCTAAAACCAAGTGAGAAACCTATCACAATCAATAATAATTCATAAATAGCAATACCATATACAATCCTTGTTGCAAACGACCCTTTAACTTTCTGATAAGATGGTGTTATCGAAGTTATGCACAACAGAGGAAATATAGAATACAGCATTAATAAAAACATATATTAGTATCTTATTGTTTTTTATAATCGCCGCGAGAAAGATACTTTTCCAGCCAGATGTACATACATATGAACAGATATCGGCTCCCCATCTCCTTGATCTTGAGCTTTGCCGCCCCCGTCCTGCGGTTGCGCCAGGTAATGGGAATGATTGTCCAACTGTAGCCTCGGACGATAGCCTTCAGCGGGATTTCAATAGTAAGATTGAAGTGGGGAGCTATGAGCGGCCGGCAGCCGTCGATCACTTCCCTGCGATAGGCCTTGAAGGCGTTGGTGGTGTCGTTGAGCTTGATCCTGAAGAACATCTGGAGGAACTTGTTGGCAAGCCGGTTGACTAACAGCTTGAACCTGGGATAATCGATGGTTCCGCCCCCCTTGATGAAACGGCTGCCGAAGACACAGTCGTACCCCTTGTTGAGCTCTTCCCAGTAGCGCACAACATCCCGGCAGTCGTCGGACTCGTCGGCCATCATGATCACAACCGCATCGCCGGCCATGTTGTCCAACCCGCAGATGATAGCCCGCCCGAATCCGTGTTGCCCGATGTTCTGTAGCGGTTTGAGTTCCGGCACGCTTTGTTGCAATCTCTGAAGCAGTGACCAGGTGTTGTCGCTGCTGCCGTCATCCACCACCACTATCTCATGGGGGATGTTGTTGAGGCGCAACTCCAGGTGCAGGTGCTCCACCGTGGAACAGACGCATCCTTCCTCGTCCCGCGCAGGTAGGACAATCGACAGAAGGTGTAGCGGCCTTCTCTCCAATTCCTGTGCACTCATGATATCCCAGACAATTCCAGCCAAGCGGGGTTTTGCTCGGCATGATGTGCAATCTCAGCGAGTATCTCCTCCAGGGAGGTCTGCGGCGCCCATCCCCAGGTTTCATGCGCAAGGGCGGCATCCATAACCATCCAGGGGATGTCGAAGCGCCGTATTTCAGGGTTGCCGGATACGTGGTGGTCACCATAGCGACCACGGCACCAGGCGCTCAACTGCGCCAAGGACATGGCTTGGCCGGCGCCGCCGCCGAAGTTCATCACCCGCGGCTGGCTGCCGGCTGCTTCCATCTGCTTGCGGAAAAGCGGCACAAGGTCCCGAGGGTGCAGGCAATCCCTGACTTGATAACCATTGCCGCCGAAACCGATATAGGTCAGCGGCCTACGGCGCAGCCAAGTATTGATCCAAAAAGCGAATATTCCCTGGTCGGGGCGCCCGAACTGTCCAGCACCGGCCAGAACGCCGCAACGGTTGATCCAGACCGGAAACCCAAAGGTTTCGCCATACTCAAGCGCCAGCACCTCGGAGGCCAGCTTGGAGCTGCCATAGAGGGATATGGGCGGAGCAGTGCTGAACGATTCGGCGACACCGGCATCGCTAAGACCAGATGGAAGCACCTGACCCGGTTTCAACCGGAAGGCCTCACCGCTTACCTCTACCCCTACGTCTGCCAACGGTTCTATCGAGTAGACGCGGCTGGTACTAATCAGTATGAAGCCTGCCCGATGACGTTTGCAATACTCCAGGATATTGATCGTTCCAACAAGATTGTGCTCGATCAGTTGGCGGCTGCTGGTTTGTCCGTCAATGCCTGCCAGCACGCTCGGGTTGGCGGCTGCATCAATAACCCAATCAACAGCGGGCAACGCCTCAAAATCGGAAGCGTTGCGGATATCGCCGTGGAGCAGTTTCACACCCATTTTCAGCAACCGGCGACGGTTGTCCTCGCTCCCCGGCCGGATGAAATTGTCCAGGCCATACAATACGGCTCCCGGCACAGATTCCAGCAGGGCGGCAGCCAAGGTGCTGCCCACGAACCCGCAGATGCCGGTAATCAGAATTTTCATGGCATAACCCTTTTTGATTAATATTGAGGCTCTTGCAAAACTCTTGTAAACTGACTCCCCCTCCCTTGACGGGAGGGGGCCTGGAGTTTGGACATTTTCAAAGGTTCTAAAAAGTCCCCCCGCCCCTTGCGGGAGGGGGCTAGGGGGTGGGGGAAGGCGCCATGAAACCACGTCATTGCCTTAAGGCAATATGCGATAGAACTGAGAAATNNGCGGGGGAGCAAAAGTCCAAACTTCCCCCCCCACCCTAACCCTCCCCCGCAAGGGGGGAGGGAACTTTTTGGACTTTTGCAAGAACCTCTATTGGGTCTTTCGTTTTTAAGTTAAAGCACCTAATATTCAGAGGGGTCTGCCCTGATCAGACTCCGCCTTACTTAAGCCGTTCCTGCCATGATTCCACAATCTCCCTGACAGTCTGTGCCAGAGTTTTCGTGATGTCCCATCCTGGATAGTGGGCCTTCATCTTCGAGAGGTCGCTGTAATAACAGATGTGATCGCCGATACGGTTCTCGTTCAGATAGCTATAGAACTGCTTTTTGCCGCTGAACTGCTCAACCAGGTCAAAGGCTTCGAGGATGGAGCAGGAATTACCCTTGCCGCCCCCCAGATTGTAGACCTCGCCGCAGCGTGGATTCTTATAGAAGGCATGGATAAAGCGAGCAACGTCCTCCGAGTGTATGTTGTCACGGACCTGCTTACCTTTGTAACCGAACACCCGGTACTCCCGCCCTTCAAGATTGCATTTTGCCAGGTAGCTGAGAAAACCGTGCAGCTCGACACCGGAATGGTTGGGACCGGTAAGGCATCCCCCACGCAAGCAGCAGGTCGGCATATTGAAATAGCGTCCATATTCTTGCACCATGACATCGCCCGCAACCTTGGAGGCGCCGAACAGGGAATGCTGGGACTGGTCGATGGAGAAGGTCTCGGGGATACCGTTTAGATAGGCCGGATCAGCGTACTCCCAACGGGTGTCCAATTCTACGAGGGTCATGGTATTTGGCAAGTCGCCATAGACCTTGTTGGTGGACATGTGAATAAAGGGAGATTCGGGACAGGCTTGCCGGGCCGCTTCCAGCATGTTTAGAGTTCCGACGGCGTTGGTGTCGAAATCATCGAACGGTATGGCGGCCGCCCGGTCGTGGGACGGTTGGGCTGCGGTGTGGACGATACCGTCAGGCTTCAATTCCTTTACAAGGTCCACCACCCCCTGCCTGTCGCGTATGTCCAGCTCATGATGGCGGAAATTGGGCAGTGTCTCAACAAGGCGTTGCTGGCTCCAGCGAGTATCCCCAGGGGGACCAAAGAAAACCGCTCGCTGGTTGTTGTCAACCCCGTGGACAAGAAACTCCTCGTTGTGGAAAAAGCGTACAACTTCCGAACCTATCAGGCCGGATGATCCTGTAACGATGATTTTTTTCATATCTCCACGCACCTATTAATCCATTGATGTTGCCCTGGCTGATGCCGGCCATTATTGCATAATATCCCGGTAAAGCGCCAGATGTCTGTCAGCAATCCTTTCCAAGGCAAATTCCTGCTTCACCTTGCATCGCGCTTGAAACGACAGTTTTTTTCGGCGGTCATCGCTTTCCAGCACCCAGGCGATTCCCTGTGCCAGATCGGATGGTTCATACGGTTTCGCCAAGTAGCCGTTTTGTTGATGATCAATCAGGTCGGGCACTCCACCTTGGCAGAAGGCGACAGATGGCGTACCGCATGCCATTGCTTCCATAACGGTATAGCCGAGGCTTTCCTGAATGGATGGCAGTACGAAAACGTCAGCTGCCGAGTAGAGTTGGGAAAGGGTGCTATCGTCATTTTGCCAGCCGAGATAATGGGACTTGAAGCCGAGGTTTGAAAGCTTGTCAGGTTCCACCGAACCGAAAAAGACCAGTTCAACCAGATCATTTTTAATAATGGCGGTAAGTTCCCGTAATGCCTCTGTATACAGGTGAAACCCCTTGTTTCGGTCCAGCGTGGCCGATTTTGCACCGAACAGGATCAGTTTCTTGTCATGGGGCAAAGAGAATCGTTCGCGTGCCGCATATTTTTCAACCGGCTTGTAGCGCTGCACATCTACGCCGTTTGGAATGACTTCAATAGATACGTTGTGAAGAAGCGAGCTTGCCCGTGCACACGCAGCCATCCAGCGGCTCGGGGCTATAATCGTCAGATTCAAACCGTGCCAGGCCTTCTCTTTCCTGCCCCAGACCCAATGCGACAAGTCATTCTCCCTGGCAGAACCGAGGACCGGGCATGCCCCGCATGATTCCCGGTAGCGGGTGCAGTCGCCGGGCAGATAACATCCGCCGGTAAATGCCCAGGAGTCATGCAAAGTCCAGACGATTGGCACGGTTAAGCGCCGCAGCGTCTCCAAACGCATCATCCGGGCCACCCAGTGGAGATGGACAATATCCGGATTCATGCTGCACACTTGCACACTCAGCCCGTCCGGCAGAAAGGCGGCAGAAAACGGGCCGTTCACTTTTTTCGGGGAGATGCCGAAGAGGAGTTGTTCAATGGTCGGCCTGGCAAAACCCAGCGTTTTCCCGAGCAGTGAGCGTGGGCCATCAACCAGAGGAAGGTCACTGTATTTCCTTTGCACATAGAGCCGTGCGTCGGCTCCATGCTCATTGACACCCTGTAACAGGCGGGTAGCCGCTTTGGCTGCCCCCCCCTCGACATCGGCACCATTTAAGTAGAGGATCTTCATCGTGACCAGAACCCTCGAAGTTTTTCGGCAAACAACTTTACCGGCCAATCACGGACCAGGTGGCGGGGGATCTGGTACTGATCGGTCCAGCGGTGGGCCTGTCCGGGAAAATTGGCAGCGGCCTTGCTGAAACCCGCTTCTCGGCACAAGGCAATGCTTTCCTTCGTATATTCGCATCGGCGGCCAAACGGATAGGAAAAAACCGGAATTTCATGGCCGAGCCATGTCTCCAACTGTCGTTTGGATGCCATTATTTCTTCCCTTTGTGCATCTGCAGTAAGAGAAGAAAGCCGGGTATGCGTCACCGTATGGGCGCCGATGGTGACACGGCTGCTTCCGTCAAGCAGACGCAATTCTTCGACAGTCATGGCGCGATGGGTGCCGGCAGGCGCAGGCTCAGCCCCTGCCCAGATGCGAAGTTGGGCAAGCCGGTTGTTGCGGTGCTCGGCATCGGTGTCGTTCATGAGCCGCACCATCCCGTGGTAAAACTCCCGCCGCTCCCTGAGCGTGGCGGACGGCCAGCTTCTTCCGCCACTGCCGTCTTCCATGGTGAAACGCGGCGGGAGGATCCGCACTCCCAGGATCAGGCGCTCCAGTTCATGCCACCAGTACTCCCGCGTGCTTCCGATAGCGCCGGTGCTCACGAAAAAAGTTGCCGGTACGCCCACCTCCTCGATGATTGGGAGCGCCTGCAGGACGTTGTCCGCGTAACCATCATCGAAGGTTATGGCGACAGCCGGCTTCGTTTTTTTGGTCCAATCCTCCTCGAACCGGACCAGTTGGTGGTTTTCTTTCAGGTGAAGCAACTGGGCGCGGAAGTTTTCCGGGGTCACGGCCAGCATCTCCGGGTCGGATGCGAGTGTGGCGACCCGGTGGTAGAGGAGGACGATCACCGGAGGATCAATGCGGTTGAGCAGGATGTGGAGGGGGGTACATACCGCCGAACGCAGCGATCTCCGGATTTTGGGGCCGATTGTCGTCATTGTTGCGCAACCGTTATCCGCAACCTGTTGTCCACGGGCATTCGCCGGAATACATTGCGGTTACTGTAAGAATCATTGCCGATTGGCATACACGTAATAACCGAGTTCGTGGTGGTGGAATTCCATCACTTTGACAAAAGGTGAATTGGTTACTACGGCATCGTGGCATTCGGGGTTGAAATAGATAATCACGGCTTTCCTGGGGCTCGCAATCAAAGAAGAGCTGATATTTTGTATTACAGCGCTCATGACGCTACAGGGAAACGGACTGAAAAAGTAGAAATAATTGTATTCATCAAGGTCGCTGAAATCAGCGGCGTCACAGACGGTCATGGTGATATTGCCGATGTTCAACTTCTTGAGGTTATCCTCTGCTATGGCAACCAGCTCCGGTGACAGCTCGACGCCGGTGATTTTTGCAAAAGGAAACCGGGAGAAGGTGATCAGCGCTCCGCCCTTGCCGGATCCGAAATCCACGATGGCATCCCGTGGGGTAATCTTCAGGTCCCTGAGGACCTTCTCAAGATGAAGCCCGCCTGAATTGGCGTAATAATGGCTCCGCTCTTCCGGCAGATTTAGCTCGTCGAGGTGAACGTTTTTCAAATCTATTTTTTGAATATGCACTCGCACGCGAAAAAAGAATTCCCGCCATTTTCCGCGTAAAAGAAGCAATAAGGCATTCTTTGCATCTGTGACAAGCGCCATGGGATACTCCCTACTAATGACAAAACAGGGATGGGGTACAACAATTCCATTGAAACAGTTTCAATCTTTTGAGTAAGTTCCCTTCGACGCCGCTCAGGGAACGGGCGGGCGCTGAGCGGAGTCGAAGCGCATCATGCGAAGTTACTCTCAGACAAAGTTCCGCCCAGGGCGGGGTGCGATGCTAATCAGGATTGATAGATACTGACCAATTTTTTAAAAAAACGTCTTCCATAACCAACCTGTACGAAACATATTCGCCAGTTTCATAAGTCCTGCTTTCTATCCTGAAAAAAGGATTTCCCCAATGCGTTTTTGTATGCAATGGTGAAGTATCAAAATAGATTTCATCATCAAAGATGACTTTAAAATAAACACATAATCCATCCATCGTCCCAGGGCAAACTACCTTTTTTGATGTTTCTATTAATTTTGGTATGTCATTTTTATCCTTTAATTCGTTTATATTAAATGATAAAATAGCTTTAGGCTCGCAAAGAAAGTATTCTATCGCGGAAGCCTCCGGCCATTTCAGCTTATAGTCAGCAAGCTTGTATTTATCGATTACATCAGAATTTTTCAGAAACCCAAAATCTATGCCGTCAATATTGTTTTCCCATATAAAAGGAATCTTAAAGTTTTTCTTTAGGCTAATCGGTTCGAGAAAGAGTTCAAATTTGCTTGGCAAAATTCGTCCTGTTTTTTTTAGCGTGCGATTTTTCAAGTCTAAAATATTTTCTATCATGTTTTCGTCAAAAAGATTGTCGTCAATTTGCTCATGAAGGATGACATCAATCTTCTCACTCGGTGTAAAGTTTCGACTATTAGTCTTCACAAACTGAATGTTATTTATATTGTTGTGTTCTGCAATTCTTCGAGCTACGTTAATGAAGTCAGAATGATCAATTGCATAAATTTTTTTTGGTTTTTGTTGCGCGGCAAAGAAAGAAAGTATTCCTGTCCCTGTGCCCAGGTCAACAATAACCTCGCCTGGTTTAATGTAGCGTTTGATAGCATCGCGATAGCAGTTTATCCTTATTGCATCTGCAAGCATTTTTTCGTGTTCGTAAAGATCACTAAATTCATCAGCATTACTTAAGGCTCTGAAAGCTCTACTTGACTTTAGAAGTCTTTTCAAGCCTTGTAAAAGCAACCGCAATAATTTTTCGATAATGTTAGGCATTTTGTACCTCACCTGTATATACTTAGGTGAACAGTTCCCCCGTCTCAGTATTACCACGGTAAATAAATAGTGTATAATAGAGTCGGCTATGCTCTTCTGCTATGATGAGTTCAGTCACTTTGAACTGCCTATTTTACGGGGCCCACGGCGTTTTCCGGTTATGGAAGAATGCATTCGCCGCAACGCATCGATGAATTCCGGAGAAACCCTGGCCTTGACCCACTTAACAGCCCGCATTCTTCCAGACTCAGCAAGGTTGCGCATGCCCCACATGGCGTGCTCCAGCCGGCCTGAAATGTTGTCCGGCCAGATGCGGATATCATAACAAGCCGTGGGGGTGGCCCGCCAATTACCCTTGTATGCCTGGTCGCCGCGCGAGAGGTCAAAAAATACACGACCTTCCGCGATAGCTAACCGTATTGAAGCCAATATGGAAAGCTTGCCCGGAGGGAATTCAGTAACCGAAGGATCCATTCCCGCCTGGTATGAATAAACCGTTTTTTCGTCAATGAATTGGTACTCCACCGCGATGGGTCTGCCATCGTATTCCAGCCAAATGAGCAGTAATTGATTTTGCTTCAGTAACTCCAGAGCGACTGTTTCGTGAAACTTGCGGAACCTTTGGTCGTTGAAACAACCCAGCGGTTTGGCCGGTTCGCTCCAGCGGGCGGCATGCAATTGCAGAAGTATCTCGAAGCCCCTGGAGAAATCCGCTTCACTTGTTACCCGGTGCACTTTTACCCGTCCCGATTCAAGGAGCTGGCGCTGCAGTTTGAGGCAGCGTTGACGATGCGTTCTTGAGAGCATCTTCAGGTACTCTTCCCAGGTCGACGGCAGCGCTATTCTCCAACAATTGTGGTGCGGCGCCCTGCGCAAAAGCCAACCGTTTTCCACCAGATACGTCACTGTTGTGTTGATAGCCTCGTTATCAGCATCGACCGAATCGAACTGCACACAGTGCAAGATCGGTTTGAAACCTAGCAGGAATTGAGCCACCGCATTGCTTACCCGATTTTCCCACCCGGCTTTAGCCAGCCAGGTTGTATGGTTAGTGGAGGCGTCACCCGAACCGAGTAGTCGAACGATCCTCTTTTTCCCCTTGGTTTCGATATAAAGTGGGGCCAACCCAACCAGCGACCCTGCCGGTTCATGGAAAAGCAGCACGCATAGTTCATCGTCCGGCGCTGCATAGCAATGCCACCACACGAGCAACCATTCCGGAGACCGCATCGGAGCGCCAATTGCCAAAGAACGCCACTCATTTTGATAGGCGCTCAGTTGGGATACGCAACTGACATGAGTTGTTTGAAGAGGTGTGATGTCCACTTTCAGGCTCGTTATTGGCTTTATTTGGTTCGGCGGAAGGGTTTGCACTTACCAGTAACATCCCTTCTCCACCCTGTCCTTACGTGCGGGGGTTTCAGACGGCAGGGGACGTACCCAGTGTTCATTGAACAACTTTGCCGTTGTATCAGCATACTCCCGTTCCCATCTCTTTCCTATTATGCCGAAGAGTATCTGGGTTACGCCGCCAAGGTGAATCGCTTGTTTGCCCAGTTGCTTGACAAACGACGCCAGGGGGAGGCCGTAGGCGCCCGCCCCGATGAGACAGATATCGAAATCAATCCGTGCAATTTCATCACACATATGACGATAGGCATCAAACCAGGTGGCGAATTCCACGTACGAACCTGCTATTGACTGTACGGATTTGAGCGTCTTCAATTCGAAATCGGGCAGTACATCAGATGATGGAAAAAGAAGTCCCCGTTTTTCCGCGTACTGTTTTTGTATCGAATCGACAAAAGGGTGGACGACCAGCACCTTCCGCCCTTTAAGGGCTGAACTCCACGGATTGGTAAACCGGAACGGCTCAAAGCAGTCCAGGTCGACCAGTTCGGCATCCCGGCTATAGGTGTTACATATGACATCCTCGTATTTGTTGAACCAAACCCCCATGACATCGACCTGTGCCAGCTTGTCTAAGAACAATTCAGCAAAGGCGTCGAGAGATGTGTCGTTGGCCGGAAAGAATCCGGAGAGATTGGCCATGGCGGATTTGATCTTTCTGCTGTATCCCTTATTTCTTATGCCCCTTTTCTCCAGGTAAAAGCGCAGGCACGACAACTCCGTCGAGCCGAGACGGGCAACCAGCAAGGGCTCATTCCGGGAGATGAAATTTGCGACGAGGTCATGGCCTTCCTGCCCGAATAGAATCTTTCGGCGGTATCCCGATCCGCGCCACTTGATCAGATCCTCCTTGGTGATGGTGACGATGTGAAGATTATGCAATGTGTCGAGAAGGCGATTAAAGCGAAGCAGTTCTCGCTTTATGCAGTCATTGAGAGAGTTCATGGTTTCCTTCGTCCATACATCCCCATGTCCGAGTTGTCGTTGTCATACCAAGATCACCGCACCCCCGGCTTGGCCAGGCCCAAAAAGGCCCTTTTGTATAGCTCAAACAGGTCTTTCCTGAGCAGGCAGGGGAAGAACACGACCGACGCCCCCTGGGCAAGCAGGTATGAGAAGACAGCACCCATGATTCCGAATTTCCTGATAAGCACCAGGTTTGCGCCTATGCTGACCAGCGCCGCCAGGAAGGCGCCGATCAGATTCGCGATCCGCACGTTATCGTTGACCACCCATAATGTCTGGGCCACCCCCTGGAAAACGAAGACGATCACAAAGACGAGGACGCTCAACACAGCCGCCGATGACCGGTATTCAGCCCCGTACAGAAGTCCCACGATCCAGGGGGACGCCAGCGCGGTCAGTCCGGCGCCTATGAGCGCCAAAATAGCAAAGTAACGGAATATTATCACCAGTGCATCCCGATACTCCGCTTCATCCCGGCTTTTTTTTCGGGCAATGAACGGCGCCAGGCTGGCGACAAGGGTAGCAGGGATGACGGTCCATACCTGGGACAGGGTGAGCGCCACGGCATAGATGCCGAGTTCCCTATCACCAAGCATTTCCTTGAGCATGATCTGGTCGATCCTCATGTATGCGGTAATCATCACTCCGCTGGCCATAAACGGCCAGCAGAGGTGCAGGAGTTTTTTCGCCTGAGCTATGTCGGCCCGCCAACGGTCATCGGCCGGAAAGCGCCGATAGGCAACGAACAGTGCCAACGCCAGGGCTGCCGATTCAAGGCTGATAACCCCGGCAAAGGCAAGCAGCGGGGCCTTGTTGAGTAAAAGGATGACCTTTATGCCATTGGAGAAGAGGTATGAAACGAGTTTCGCTATGACCGTCCGTTTGCTCTGGCTTTGGCTCTCAAACCAGAGGTCGATGGTATCGGACGCCTGGAACACCAGCATAGCGCCGACAATGATGACCAGCAGGCAGAGCTTCACGTCTTCCGGATGAAGCAGATACATCAGAATTACGGCGGCCAGCCAGGTAATAACACCGCTAACGACCCGGAGCCTGAGTGACGTGCCGAGGATGACGGCGGCATCTACCTGTTTCCGGGCAAGATCCCTCACGATAAAGCCATCTGCTTCGAGACCGGCTATGACCTGAAAGAAGGCGATGAAGGCGATGATGTAGGCAAGTTCCCCGAACTGGGCAGGGCCGAGATAGCGGGCGACCCAGGCGCCGACGGTCACTCCGATCAGCATTCGGAGGATCCGGTCGAACAGCAACCAACCGGTATTGCCGATGGCCTTCTGGAGCTGCTGCCGCCCTCCGAGCCATTCCTGGATGATGTCAGGCAGGTATTTAGTCCACCAGGCGTTCATAGATTAGACCCAGTCATCATATCGAGCCTTTACTTCTTCAGGAGAAGGCCATTCATCCAAAATGTGGTCGGTCCAGTAGTCCGGAATCGGCCGGTAGCCTTTGGGGGCTGAAGGTGATGAAATGGCCTTTGCCCCCGGTGGCAGCCATTCCAGGATGTTGGCGCATCGGGACAAGACAAGAGTCTTGCTGCCCAGATATGCGGCAAGATGCATTGGGCCGGAGTCATTTGTAATAATAATTCTTGCGTTACGCAGATGTGATACGAGTTCAGGCCATTTCGGCCTCCGGACGTCTTTGGGATCGACTCCCGGTGGTAGCGTATCATCAGGCCCCGCCAGTATGATTACCCGATTCCCCGCATCCCTCAACAACACTGCAAGGCCGGCAACCTGTGGGTATTGTTTCGAACGCCACTGGGCGCCGATGTGAATCACAACTGGAGCGTCGGCCCGTTTCTCAGGGTGAGCATCATAGGGGTGTTCCACTATGTTAAAAGGGATGTGAGCGGCTTGTGCCCATGCGTGGTAGCGATTACGGACCTTTAAGAGGCCGAATCTGAACGGCAGGTCAACCAAAGGAGACTTTCGTGCACAAAAAGGCAGCCATCCGCTAAAGTGGAAAGCGGCTCCCTTGAAGATTCTGTGTGCTGCGACCAAGTCCCGGACATCACCCCGAATGCTGATGACCTCAATTTGGCGCCTCTGTTCGGTAGTGTATCTTGTTCTGATGGAAGCGGCTTCGCCGAGAGAGAAAAAATTCTTGTCAGTCCGCCAGACATAGGGGAGATCCAACCTTATCAGCTTCAATGAACCGTTGCTGGCCAGGGTCAACACTTCGTGCCATTTACTGTTACAAGCAAGTGTGAACCGGTCGGGGTCACTTTTGGCAACTGAGGCCGCAATGATTGCATCACCCAGGTTCCAGGGTTCAAAGAGAATTTTCAAGTTTACCTCAAACACAAGATGCTTCGAGCAGGTAACGCGGAGGCATTATACCGATTTCAAATCAAGGCGCTATCTTTGTTGGNNCTCGCCGCCTTGATTTCATCCTTGATTTGGAATTGGTATTAGTGATCAATTCTTCAGCGCTTTCCCGAAGACCCTCTCGGCATCGAGTATCCTCATTCTGCATAATCTGAATTGCAGAGCGGTCTTGAGTACTCCCAACCCATACGTCATGCTGCGCCGGAAATTGATTGACGATGCATCGTCAAAATATTTGGTCGGGCAGGAGAGTTCGCCGATTCGAAAATTGTGCCAGGCTATCTGGGCCAGCATCTCGTTGTCGAAGACGAAATCATCCGAGTTGTTATCCAGCGGCAAGGTTTCGAGTACAGTCCGCGAAAAAGCCCGGTAGCCGGTATGGTATTCCGACAGTTTCTGACCAAGCAGGGCGTTTTCGGTAAAGGTTAGAAAGCGGTTGGCAATATATTTGTAAATCGGCATCCCACCTTTGAGCGCACCTTTGCCAAGTATTCTTGAGGCGAGTACGGCATCGAATTCGCCCCAGGCGATCATTGCCGCCATGGCCGGAAGCAGTGTGGGGGTGTACTGATAATCGGGGTGCAACATAATCACGATATCCGCCCCAAGATCCAGCGCGGCACGGTAACAGGTCTTCTGGTTGCCGCCATATCCTTTGTTGACATGGTGTATGATGGTGCGTATACCGAGTCCGCGTGCCACTTCCGCGGTATTATCACGACTGGCGTCATCCACGAGAATCACCTCGTCCGCAATGTCGAGCGGTATTTCCTGATAGGTCTTTTCAAGGGTTTTGGCTGCATTGTAGGCGGGGAGAACCACCACGATCTTTTTTCCGTTCAACATTGTTCCGATATCCTGGATGCAGTTATTTTATAGAGATGACACAGTTAAAATATTTTTCTTGTCATGTTCAGAGGGGAATTTCCCCATAGCTTTTGGGAATGATGCCTAATTTTTAGGTTCATCATGCTCATGTATACCGGCAAGCTCCATTTTTCCGCTTTTAGACCGTATAAAGGTCAGATGCATATCGGTAATGAAACGCTCATTCACCAAACGGTAAATGAGAACATAAGTGTCATCAGGGCGGGCCTCGTGGCTGGATTCCTTTTGATTTTTAAATGTCCCTGTTTGCTTGAGCGTTTGCTGAAATTGCGCCACAAATTTAGCCTCAGGGCCGGTTTGTTTGAATACGGGCGCGGCCTCTTTGTAAATCTGTGAAAATTCACCGGCTTCAAACTGTGAAAGGACGTGAATTGCCGCAGATCTGGCGTCAGCTATACCTGCGTCGGGATTACTCTTAGCAGATTTGCAGCTTATAAAAGTAACTGACAGAATTATCAGTAAAAAAAATACTTTCAGTTGTCCGTAGTTCACTTTGATCTCCTTGCATATAATCTTTCGAGGTTGTAATTTGTCTATTTGCCGATGGCCGGGCCGGCAGAAAAGATAATGCTGTCAAATGTCCTATGGAGGGATGTGCTCGAAAATTTTGTCATTACCGCCCCATTTCTGAGTTCCAGTTCCTGTCCCACGGATACCTGCATGGTGGGTGCAGCCACCCACCTCTTTTTGCCGTCTTTTTCGAGGTTGACGTACGTGTAGCCGCCGCTGTTCATGGTCTCCACAACCTTGCCGGAGATCGTCGAACCGCTTGCCGCAGCCTTGGGCGGAGCAGGAAGATTTCCTTGCTGCTGACCTATTGAGGGGTGCCCTGGGGGCATTAACGGCTGTTGGCCGGCGCCGGCGGGCGCTTCGGATTTTTGGAGTGCGTCGTCTGTTGCTACTCCGGATGAGAAGATGATACTGTCGAAGGTGCGTTTCAGGGTGCTGCTGGTGAATTTGCCCATTTCCATGCCAGGCAGGAGTTTAAGCTCCTGCCCGACCTCGACCTTTAATGTGGGCATGGCTACCCACGTGCGCTTTCCATCCTTTTCAAGATTGACGTAGGTGTATCCACCGCTGTTCATGGTTTCCACGACCTTGCCGGTAAGCAGTTGCGGCTCGGACGGTTGTGTGGCCTGGGTAACGGGGGCGGTTGTCTTTGGCGATGAGTCTGTCGTTTTTTGTGTGGCTGCACAGCCGGCCTGGAGGGCTGCTGCGAGTACAAGAGAACATCCTACGGCAACTGCTTTGCTGCATGCATTCATTTCTTGCTCCTGACTCATGAGATATTTATTTGGGACCCTGCTGAAAACCGGCCCGGACTACATTTTATGTATACCAGCCTTTTTGTACACTATTTTGAGCAGTTTTGGAAGTCGTAAGTTTTCGAGTGGGATGGAAGGGCCGTATGAGCACTCTTGATGATGGCTCGTCGTCGCAGAGAACAGCGGGCGGGCGGGAGGAATAAATTTTTTCTTGACTTGTGCCGCCTGTTTGCCTATAGTTCAAAACTCTTTAAAAATGAATTGGATGGAGATGCCATATGTATGCGGTTATCAAGACAGGCGGCAAGCAGTACAAGGTAAGTGAGGGGGAGTTCCTCAAGGTCGAGAAGCTTGAAGGAAACATTGGTGACAGTATCGAGTTCGCCGAGGTCCTCATGGTTGGCGGCGAGAGGGTAGCCATTGGCGCCCCGCTGGTTAGCGGCGCCACGGTGACCGCCAGGATTGCGGCCCAGGGCAAGGACAAGAAGGTGCTCGTATTCAAGTCCAAGCGCCGGAAGGATTCCCGCAAGCTTCGCGGCCATCGCCAGGAGCGTACAGTACTCAAGATAGAAAAGATCAGCGCATAATTCAATACGATATTTTCCCAGGAGAAACGGAAATGGCACATAAGAAAGGCGTAGGCAGTTCACGGAACGGCAGGGATTCGAGCGGCCAAAGGCTGGGTTGTAAAAAATTCGGCGGCGAACCGGTCAGGGCAGGCAATATCCTCTACCGCCAGCACGGCACCCAGATTCATCCCGGTAACAATGTGGGTTGCGGCAAGGATTATACCCTGTTCGCCCTGATTGACGGGATCGTAACCTTTGAACGCATGGGGAAAGACCGCAAAAAGGTCTCCGTATATCCCAACTAGGCGGCTTGTCGAACAGTCCCCAAAGCCCGGAAGAATTCTCTTCCGGGCTTTTTTTATAGGGGGAGGACAAACAACACCTTTATTTTGGTTATAGTTCCTTTTTTTATGACCTGTTGCAATTTGCAGAACTGTGTTTAAATATATTGTTTGCTCTTGTTTCCTGTTTACAGTATATTGCAAAACTGTTAAATCTTATGTTGATTTGGTTCCCAGCCAACAGATATAACAACCCTCCAGACTCCAGAGGCCCCTCATGTTTAAATCAAAACTGACCCGCAAGATCCTCACCATTATCGGCGGTATCCTCTGTATCGGTTTTGCCGGATTGGGGGTCCTCTCCATCTATCTCGAATGGAGTGCCACGATGGATCTGGAAAAGCGCAATGCTCGCCAGATCGCAGCAACCGTGAGCCACGATATCCTCGACCTGATGGCCATCGGCGACATGAAGAACTTCGGCTCCAGTGTCAAGGACATCAAGGCCAAAGGCGGTATTCTGGATATCAGGATATTCAACGCCGATGGCCGGGAGTGGGGGGGGAGCGGCGCGACGAGCGACGAGGTGCGCAGTGCCCTAAAGTCAGGCGGCAGTATGGAGGTTCTGGACAAGAAGGACGGCAAACATATTCTCAGCCTGGCGCTGCCGATGGAGAATGAACAGCGCTGCCATGGCTGCCATGATGCGACAGCCCGCTATAGAGGGGGGTTGATCGTGACAACCTCCCTGGAAGATGGCTATACGAGCGCATATAAACTTACTTTCGTGCTGACGGTGGTCGGGTTTTGCTTCTTCTTCGCGATCCTGGGAACGTTGTACCTCATTTTCAGCCGGACCCTGGTGCTGCAGGTCAGGGAGTTGCATGAACAGTTAGCCGAGATGGCCAGCGGGGATGGAGACCTGACCAAGGTCCTGCGTGTCCGCTCCGACGATGAGCTGGGCAACCTCGGAACGGAGGTCAACCGGCTGACGACAAAGATCCGGGAAACCATCTCGCTGCTATACCAGCAGGCCTGCGTGATCGGCAGCGGCGTCTGCGAACTTTCGTTCGGTACGGACCACACCCTGAAAATGAGCGAGGATCAGAAGGAACAGGCCTCGGCGGTGGCCGTGGCATCGGAAGAGATGTCCATGACCATCAACGACGTGGCCGGCAACACCCACCGCGCGGCAACGCTTTCGTCCGCTGTGGATGCCGCCGCGAGCGACGGCATGACGGTCGTGGAAGAGACCTGGAACTGCATGCGGCAGATCAGCGAGAGCGTGAACAGCACGTTGGATACCATCCGCCAGTTGGAGGCTTCTTCCGTAAGTATCGGCGAGATGGTGGTGCTGATCGAGGATATCGCCGACCAGACCAACCTGCTGGCGTTGAACGCTTCCATCGAGGCGGCCCGCGCCGGAGATGCCGGGAAGGGCTTTGCCGTGGTGGCAAGCGAGGTCAAGGGGTTGGCTGAGAAGACAACCAGGTCCACCCGGGAGATTGAGCGGGTTGTTGCTAATATTCAAAAGGCCAGCCGAAAGGCGGCCGCAATGATCGTGACCGAAACCGGCCTCGTCCAGACCGGTCTGGCCAGGGCTGAGGATGCCCGCCAGCGGCTTGAGAATATCAAAAGCCACGCCGTTGAATCACGCGCCATGATCGAGCAGATTGCGATCGCTTCCGAACAGCAGAGCGCCACCACCCATGAGATCTCGGAAAAGATCCATAGTGTTTCCGCAACAGCGATCGAAACGTTCAAAATGACACAGATGACCAACGAGGCATTTGCAACATTCTCTGATCTGGTTGAGCAGATCTACGGCACGGTGGGAAAGTTCTCGGTGGGCAATTATCACGATAACATCAAATCGTACATTCGTGAGATGGAGGGCCAGGTTCTGGAAACAATCGAATCGGCGTTGCGCGACCGGACGATTACGCAGGAGTTCTTGTTCGACAGGAACTATGTCCCCATTCCCAATACCAACCCCCAAAAGTATACGACCAAATTCGATGCATTCTTCGACCGCGTGGTATCGCCCTTTCAGGAGAAGATCGTCGGCAAGGACAACAAGCTCTTTTACGCCATCTGCGTGGACAACAACGGCTATTGCCCCTGCCACAACCTGCGCTACACAAAGCCTTTGACCGGAGACCCGGAGGTGGACAAGAACAATAACCGCACCAAACGGATCTTCAACGACCGCACCGGCATCCGCTGCGCCCGCAACACCGACGGGTTCCTGCTTCAGACCTACCGCCGCGATACCGGCGAGATCCTCAACGACATGTCGCAGCCGCTCTTGATCAACGGCAGGCACTGGGGCGGCATCCGCTTCGGCTACCTGTCGCCCTGTGAAATGGTCATCAAGCTGGATCATAAATCCATGGGAGCGTGATCAGGCATTAAAGTTTGATTGCAGCGCACATAATAAAACCTACTCTGTACGCCAGCAGGGTAGGTTTTTTTGTCCCATGCCATTTTTTGATCGAATCTATTCCACATGGCGTATTAACTCATACTGCGCATCCGATCACGGAATGCGCGAAGATGGGAATCAGTGAATTCGCGTTTTTGTGTTACGTCAAATCACGTGAAAAAGACTGAACCGGATACAATGAAGTATCAAACGCAATGTCGATTAATTTGACATTTATGCCGGTTCCAAACGATCAATCGTTGATACCTAGTAACACCCTGATACCATGCAGTGATTGCTTGTTGGACCAAGCCGGCTCTAAATCCGGGAGTGTGGAACAAGCCGGGGATTGGAGCAATCGAGATTCTTTACGAAAGAATCCGAAGCCCATATCCATGGCAAGGGAATATTCGTGTATGCCTCGTATGCTTGTTCTTAATCTGTGTTTTGCCCTGTTCCTGTTAGGTACTGTTACCGGGGGGTGTGCTCATCTGAAGATGAACGGGGTGCTCCCTCCCGGCGCAACCGTAGCAGATATTGGCAGATGCGATGTTCACGCCCCTTTTGATCTCGATGCAAAGGGGGAGAAGATCGCCTTTGCTGATGGCGGGCTGAAAGTCAATATGGTAGGAACTGGCCGATCACGATTGATCAGCCCGGATTTGCCATGTGCATTGGCGTGGTCTCCGGACGGTAGACGCATTGCGGCGGCTTTCTGTCGCGACAGTGCTGGATCGCTCAGAATATACGGAGTTGAAGGGGATCTGCTGGCCGAGGTTCGAACTCCCGGCCGGATCTCGGGCCTGGCCTGGCGGTCCATGACCGAAATTTTAGCCTTTGACGTTCGTATAACGCAGTTCAGCTTTGGCGCAAATCTAGCTGAAATTATATTACAGTGGGATGGTACGGGCGAACCGAAGGTACTGGCCTCTATTGACAGCACCTTAAGACCTTCGACCATGAAACATTGGAAAGACGTTTTAGTGCGCAGCCTTACCCTCAAGTTGTCGCCTCAGCGCGATGAAATTCTCTATGCCAGCGTTAAAGATCCTCCTGCTTTTACCCCCTATTTAAGGATAGTTCTGCATAACCTCGAGAGCGGCAAAGGTAGAGAGATCGCAAAGGTCTCCCTCGACTCGGGCGGAGGAGTATTTTGGGGTACGGGCGATGCTGTTCTGTTAGGAGATGGTGAAAGCGGAAGCCAGGTGCTGGATCCCTGGGGAGACAGGGTTTTACGCACCATTCCCACCCCGGGGAGGGAAATAGCTGTTTCATCCGGCGGACGATACCTGATGCTGGATGGAACTCTCTACCGCGAAGGGGCTCGGACCGTCTCATTTCCGGAGATATGTAAGGGGTTGTTTTCAAACACCGGCGGGCGCTTAGCGATGGAGTGCGACAGCCGTTTATACATAATTTCAGGATTGGAGGAAGACCTCCCGGCTCAGCTTGAATCCGGGGAGAACGCGCGGTTGAAAGAGTTGAAAAAATGGTTGAGTGAGGGTTTGATTACCTTTCAAGACTACCGCCGTTCCGGGAAAAGAACAGCACAATGAACCGGTTTCTATCCATTTTGGCAATGATGTTTGTCCTTATGTGTTTGACGCTCTCCACCGCTTTTACCGAGGATTGCCTTACGTGCCACCGCGAGAAGACGCCAGCTGCTGTGTTCCAATGGGAGAGGAGTGCACATGCAAAGGCAAAGGTCGGTTGTGAGGCGTGCCATGGCAACGATCACAGCCGGATCGAAAAGGGTGAGGCTCGGGTGGACATAAAGGTCTGCGGACGTTGCCACAAGAAGGCCCTGTCAGATCATCAGGCCAGCCGACACGGGATGGGGCTCCATGCCGGCTGGGGGTGTACAAGAAAACTGCCCAAACGAAATCCTAATGAATGCCGTTTCTGTCACAAGGAAGGGAGTGAGTTACCCACGTCGGAGGTGCAATGCGCCCGCTTTCTGAAGCAGAGCAGCGAAATGAGAGAAATCGGCTGTAATTACTGCCATTCCGTGGAGGGTTCATGCGCTTCCTGCCACACCAGCCACGGCACGGACCTCAAGATTGTTCGCAATCCAAACATCTGCGCCAAATGCCACATGGGGCCGGACCACCCTCAGTGGGAGATGTGGCAGACCTCTCTGCATGGGACTCTTTACACCTCCTTAGGCAGGGAGACCGGTCCTGACTGTCAAACCTGCCATATGGCGGGGGGGAGCCATGATGTCTCTCGCGGCATTACCATGTCTTCGGGCGGCCAGCCCTACGATGCCGCCAAAAGAGAGGAGCGACGGGTGGAAATGATTCTGGTATGTCGGACATGTCACGCCGAATCCTTTGCCCGCAAAGAACTGGCGCGAGGTGACACGGTTCGTGAGCAGAGCCAGGGGCTGGTCAAGGAAGCAGAGGAGATAATCGGCGACCTGGCGGATCACAACATGCTCGACCCGATGCCCGATCATCGGCCGCCGCACCCGCTAAAGGGTTCCCAGCTTGTTCTCGACAATCAGATGCTCTATGAAGACACCTCTCACATTGAGCGTTTACTGTTCAAAATGAAAAAGTACGATTTTGCCAGGGCCATAAAAGGCGCCTATCACCAGAACCCCGCCTACACCCATTGGTATGGCAATGCAGAGATCAAGCTGGATCTCATCGATATCAGGTCCGAGGCCAGCCGCTTGCGGGAACGGAAGAAGGGCGGAGCGTCTGAGTTGGATACCGCGTCAGGTGGAACCGTGGAGGAGCGCTTGCGGACCTTGAAGAGAAAGCTGGAACGGGGCGCGCTGACCCCTGTGGAATACGAACAGCAAAAACAGCGTCTGTTGGAGTGAGCGTTTTCCAGCCAGCCTCGAATTCGGCAGTTTAGCCACAGAGCCACAGAGCCACAGAGCCACAGAGGAAATCACAGAGTTTGTTCAAATATTCTCGTATCCGGAATGGTGAAGAGAAATTAGAAAAAATATTGTCTAACCCTTTGAAATGTTTATCTCCGTGTCTCTGTGGCTCTGTGGCAAATGCTTTTTATGGGATTAACCGGAGGTCGCTGCGCCGGTCTTAAAAACGTTCCGCGTAGCGCTCGATCAATCCCCGTGTCTTCTTTTTCATCCCCTCTTTGTACGGCCCGACAGCCACCAGGTTTAGATTTTGCGGCGCAAAGAGGCCGCGGGCGGCCTCCTGCACCGCATCTGCCGTGATGTGCCGCACCTCTTCCTGATCCTCCTCGATGCTGCGTTTCACCCCGACCAGTTCTCCCCAGCCGTAGCGCACCCCCATCTCATACGCCGAATCGCGACTGTATTCCAGATCAAAGATGTAGGACTGCCGGATCCGGTCCAGTTCAGCCTTTGTGATCGGTTCCTCGGCAATGCGCCGGACCTCCTCAAGGGTGACCTCGACCGCTTGGGGCAGGTTGTTCGGGGCGGTGGAGAGATCAAAGGTCAGGCAGCCGGTCTCGTCATAGGCCCCAATGGCCCCCTCCACGGAATAAACGATTCCCAACTCCTCCCGCAGCCGCAGGTGCAGGCGGGAACTGCCGCCACCCGCCAGCATCCGGCGCAAAAGACGAACGGCCATGAAGCGCCGGTCCCTGCGGGGAAATCCCAGGAAGGCCAGTTGCAGGTTCATCTGGCTGTCCGAGTCGCGCACGAATCGAATCTGAGGGGTATTGTTACGCTTGGTGACCATGGGAGCCGCCGGGGGTGCACCACCCTGCCAACCGTCAAATACCTTGCCCGCAGCGGCAAATATCTCGTGGCTGCGCACCGGGCCGGCAACCACGACCACCGTTGCGCTCGGGACATAGTACCGTCGCAGGTGAGCCTCAAGGTCTGTCCGGCCTATGGCGGCAATACTCTCCAGGGTGCCGATGGTGGGCATGCCCAGGGGGTGCCGCGGCCAGAGCAGGCGGCTGGCAATGGTGTCGGGGTTGATCTCGTCGCCTAGTTCGTTCAGGTCTTCCCGCGCCTCTTCCGTGACGATGCGCTGCTCGATCACGATCCCCTCCAGAAGCGGTCGAAGCAGCATGGAAGCGAAGATCTCCATGCCCTGCTGCACAAAGGCTGGGTGGACGCGCGAGTAGTAACAGGTGGATTCGGCGTCGGTGGCGGCATTAGGGTTCCCGCCGACGGCCTCGAAGGCGGTTTCGATCTCAAGCGACGAGGCATAATCGGTTGTGCCGCGAAAGAGGATGTGCTCGAGAAAGTGGGAAAGTCCCTCCCTGCCGGGTGGGTCGTTGCGTCCTCCGGCCTTGACGTAGATCGCGAGTTCGGCCGAGTGCAGATGGGGCATCTCGACGCAAACGACCCGCAGGCCGTTGGTCTGGGTGTGAAGAAACGGCCTGATCATGTCAGCGCCTCCTGTATTTGTGCGATGGAAAGGCGGTATTCTTCCGGTGTCAGAAACAACTCGTCATGGGGCTCGGCCCAGATCGGGCGCGGCCAGACCTTTTCCGACGCAAAACGCGGCACGAGATGCCAGTGCATGTGCGGGACCATGTTGCCCAGGAGCTCGTAGTTGATCTTGTCGGGCCGGAAGACGTCGAACAGCGCCTTGGCCGTCCGGCTGACCTCTTCCATCAGTTCGCCCCGTACCCGGCGGTCGAGGTGGAACAGCTCGGTCACGTGGGTCTTGCTGAACAGCAGCGTATAACCGGGGAAGAACTGATCGCGGTTGAGGATGACGTAGGAGTGGTCGAGTTCGGCGATGCGCAGTTCGGCGTCGCTCTCCCAGCGGCAACACATGGGGCAAGGTGACAGGGGCATGATTGGCTCCGGTGCTTTCGTGAAAAGCGTGAATAGTGAATAGTGAAAGGGAATAGTGAAAGGCGAATCCTCTAATTATTCACCATTCACGTTTCACCATTCACATCTTCTCTAACCGGCATCATAGCAGATTACCTCCAATAAAAAAGCCCCCTGTCCATGGGGCAGGGGGCTTCTTTCGGAACGCCCGCCGCAGGTCATGCGGCGGGCCGGCTAGGGCAACCCTCTTTGCAGTGGGATACCGGACGAATCCTGAATCTTGCGGTCCACATAATCGGGTTCTCCTTTCGTGGTATACTGATAACGTATCTAACAGGATAAACTTAATCCTAATACTTTCCTGCAAATTGTCAATTGAAAAAACACCGGCCGTGTGGGGTCATTTCGGCACTCCAACTTGACATGGGGCGGGTTTCGGACTACAAATTCAAGAGAGAACGCCATCATCCCGTTTTGCAAAAAGAAAATAAGGAGCGGGAATATCATGTCACAGCAGGTATCATTCGTCGGCGCGGGACCGGGGGCATCCGACCTCATCACCATCCGCGGGGCGCGGCTTTTACGCCATGCCGATGTGGTCATCTATGCCGGCAGCCTGGTGGACCGGGAACTGGTGCGCCGCTATGCCGCCAATGCTTCTGTGTACGATTCGGCCGGCATGACGCTCGACGAGGTCATGAACGTCATCATGGATGCCGTCGCGGCCGGCAGGAGCGTGGTGCGCCTTCACACCGGGGACCCCTCGATCTACGGCGCCATCCAGGAACAGATGGATGCCCTTGATCGTCTGGGCGTGGAGTACCGGGTGGTGCCAGGAGTGACCAGCGCCTTTGCCGCTGCCGCCGCCCTCAAGCAGGAACTGACCCTGCCGGAGGTTTCCCAGACAGTGATCTTCACCCGTATGGAGGGGCGCACACAGGTGCCGGAGCGGGAAAGCCTCGGCCGCATCGCCGGCATTGGCGCCACCTTGGTGATCTACCTCTCAGTGGGCATGATCGACCAGGTGGTCGAAGAACTTCTGACCGGGGCCTACACCCCGGCGACAGCCGCCGCCGTGGTCTGCCGCGCCTCCTGGGAGGACGAACTGATCATCGAGGGCGCCCTGGCCGATATCGCCGCCAAGGTTCGCGAGGCCGGCATCGAGCGCCAGGCCCTGATTATCGTCGGAGACGTGCTGGCGGCTCGGCGCGAAGGGCTCAAGGCGCGGTCGCAGCTCTACGATGACGGCTTCTCACACGGTTTTCGCGGCAGAGCCGTAGCGTGACATGCGCGTTGCCGTGATCGCCATAACCCGCAACGGGGCTCAACTGGGGCAAAGATTGCGGGGCGGGTTGCCCGAGGCGGATATGCATGTTTCCAACCGCTATGCCGGGCAAGCCGGAGCGATCAGGCGCCTTTTCGATCCTGCCGACCTGAAGACGCTGGCAGCATCGCTCTGGAGGGGGTACGACGGTTTCGTCTTCATCATGGCCGCCGGTATCGTGGTGCGCATGATCGCACCGCTTCTTAAGTCCAAGGAAACCGACCCGGCCGTTGTGGTGATGGACGATGCGGGCAAATTTGCCATTTCGCTCATCGCGGGCCATCTGGGCGGCGCCAACGAACTGGCTGAACGCTGCGCATTCATAAGCGGAGCCCGGCCGGTCATCACCACTGCCACGGATGCCAATGGGCTTCCTTCGTTCGACCTCCTGGCCAAGGAGCAGGGATGGGTTATCGACGACATCAGCCGGGTCAAATTGCTCAATAGGCTGCTCCTGGACGATGAGGAGATCGCAGTCGTCGATCCCACGGGGAAGACGCGTTTCTGGCTGTGCGGCCGGGGCAAGACCTCTTTTCACGATACCTTCGCCGAGGCGATGGACAGCCCGGCGCGCGGCTTCCTGTTCGTCACCAACCGCCATCTGCCGCCCCAGACCCAACCCGACAACCTGTTGATCCTGCGCCCCTGCAACCTGGTGCTGGGCATAGGATGCAACCGCGGCACACCGGTGGATGAAATCGATGCGTTTATCACTGCACAGCTCAAACGCATATTCCTCTCCCGCAAGAGCGTGCGGTTGATCGCCACGGCAACGGTCAAGCGCGACGAAGTTGGGCTGATTGCCTTTGCGCAGCGGCTTGGCGTTCCGCTGGCATGCTTCGGGGCCGACGAATTGAATGCCGTAGCGGTCCCGTCCCCGCCGTCGCAGCATGCCCTGGCGGCAGCCGGCGTCTCGGGCGTGGCGGAACCGTCCGCCATACTGGGGGCCGGCGGCGGCCGTCTGCTTTTGAAAAAGGTCAAATCGGAGAATGTCACCCTGGCGGTGGCAGTGATAACGGAAGAGGAACACCATGCCTGAAAAGCCCCTGATAGCCATCACCATGGGAGATCCCTGCGCCGTTGGGCCGGAGATTATCGTCAAGGCGTGGGGGCGCCCCGAGGTTGCAGCGCTTTGCACCCCGCTCGTCGTGGGTGACAGGCTGGCGCTTGAGCGGGCACTGCAGGTCTGCGGCTCACGGCTGGGGATAGTGGAGTTAGCGGAGCCCGAGGAGGCGTGCCGGGTCCCGGACGGCGCCATCGCGCTATTACCGCTTTCCCGTCTGCCTGAAGAGGATCTGCGCTACGGCAGGCCGACGTTGGCAGCCGGCGAAGCCGTCTATCGCTACATCTGCACGGCTGCACGCCTTTGCCTTGCGGGCCGGGTGGCGGCCATGGTCACTGCGCCCATAAACAAAGAGGCCATGAACCGCGCCGGCCATGATTTTCATGGGCACACCGAGCTCTTGGCAGAACTGTGCGGGGTTGACGATTATGTGATGATGCTGGCGGGCGATCTGCTCCGGGTCAGCCTGGTGACGATTCACGAGGCGCTTCGTGATGTCCCGGCCCTGATCAGCCGGGAGCGGGTGTTGACTACGATCCGGATTACGGCGGCCGGGGTGCGGCGCCTCACCGGCAAGGCCAGTCCCCGCCTGGCGGTGCTGGCCCTCAACCCCCATTGCGGCGAGGGGGGGATGTTCGGCAACGAGGAACAAGAGTCCATCGCGCCGGCCATCGAAGCGGCGAAGCAAGAGGGAATCGACGCCATGGGGCCGCTTTCGGCGGACACCCTCTTTTATTTTGCTCAACAGGGTGAGTACGATGGGGTGGTGGCCATGTACCACGACCAGGGGCTGATACCGCTCAAGATGCTCCATTTTGACGATGGGGTCAACGTCACGCTGGGCTTGCCGATCATCCGCACGTCGGTGGACCATGGCACGGCCTATGACCTGGCAGGGACGGGGCGGGCCTCGGAAAAGAGCCTGCTGGCGGCCATCAGGATGGCCGTGGGGATGGCGGCTGGGGCGAAGGATGGATTGATGTAGGGGATTGAAGGATTGACCTGATTTTGAAGGGATTGAGACTTATTGGTTCCGCAGCCGTTAGCAGCTTACAGTGGTGATGTAACCACATCCTCATCCGATGGGCAACGTTATCGTGCCAGCGGGCGTGGTGAACCAGGCAGATCAATTTCAGTTGTAGCGGTTCTATCGCTGCCATAGTATATGAGCTTCTTCAAGAGGAATCGCAGCTCCCGTAAAGTATGGAACTATACGTGCGGTAAAATCCCCGTGCGGACGTGTCGTCGGCGCCTGGCCTTTGTAAATATAGCCATTTTCCGCACCCACCAACTGCTGATCGCGGCTCATCTCGATCCTGACCGGACTCCCACCGCTTAATTTATCAGCATACAGCTCGACATGCACCGCGTCAGGGCCGATGCCGTTGAGATAAACCTGGGCTTCGAATAGGTGCCATTCACCGTTTGTGACTACCTTAACGTCACCAAAACGCACGTTTGACCATTTGTTGCGTAACGTATGTTGCCAATCAACCATTTGCAAACCTGCCTTCCCTTTCTCGACGGCGCGTTCGTGATAAGCTGCCGCTGCAGGGAGATAATAGCGCTCGGCATACTCACGTACTGTGCGATTAGCGGAAAACTGCGGTGTCAGTTGTGCCATACTTTCCCGCATCCGCGCCACCCAGGCAGTGGGAATACCCTGTTTGTCCCGGGTATAAAACTCAGGGATCACCTTCTGCTCGAGAATCGTATAGAGTTCCTCCGCTTCGATAGCGTCCCGAGCAGGGTCATCGCCATGCTCAAGGCCATCGCCCAACGCCCACCCCACCTCAGGGGTGTATGCTTCGGCCCACCAGCCATCCAATTCCGACAGATTGATTCCGCCGTTGACGAGTACTTTCATGCCGCTCGTTCCACACGCCTCCCATGGTCGCCGTGGCGTGTTGATCCAGACGTCCACACCCTGCACCAGGTGCTCGGTCAAGAGCATGTCGTAATCGCTGAGGAAGATTACATGGGGGCGGGCTTCGGGCCGTCGAATGAAATATGACCATTCCTGAATCAGCGCCTGCCCGGCCTGGTCTGCCGGATGAGCCTTGCCGGCAATGATGAGTTGCACCGGGTGCTCCGGATTGGTTAACAGACGCAGCAACCTCTCCGGGTCGTGCAGCAGCAGGTTCGGCCTTTTGTAGGTCGCAAAGCGACGTGCAAAGCCCAGGGTCAATGCGTTGGGATCAAATAGGTGTTTCGCACTGTCGACCGTATCGGGCGAAGAGCCGGATGAGGCTAGCTGCCTTGATAATTTTTCGCGCGCGTATTCTACAAGAGACTTGCTGGCTGCTATGCGAAATTGCCAGAGCCTGACGTCAGAGATACTGCGAATATCCTGTTCCAGGGTTTCCGTTGGCCCCAGCCAGCGATCCTTTCCACAGGCTTCTGTCCAAAGATCATCGGCCGGGGCCGAGTCCCAGGTCGGCATGTGGACTCCGTTGGTCACATGTCCGACCGGCACTTCGTCC
>PLYK01000114.1 GCA_003151775.1 Geobacter sp.
TGTCGAGCGGTTTGCCTTCGATCATCCCCCCCGCGCCCCGGCCCAGGCCGCCCAGCCAGACAAACCCGGCGTCACGTGCGAACAGCCGGCACATTTCGATGGCGCTCTCATTCTGGCTCGATTCCAGGAAGCCGCACTGGACGAGCGCCATGCAGAGCTTTGGTCCGATCCCGGCCCGGGCTATCTCCATGAGGGCGGCCTTGAAGCGTGCGGGAATTCCGTCGGCGTAGAGCGGGAAAGAGAGGATAAGCAGCTCGGCCTCACGGACATCGTCCAGCAGCGTGTCGGAGGGGGTAATGGCGCGCCGCCGGGTGGCGACACCCCTGGCTTCCAGCTGGCGCAGAAGGAAAGCGCCGAGTTCCCAGGAAGAGCCCCTCTCCCCTTTCGGGCTGCCGCAGAGCATGAGCGCCGAACGGATCATACCGCCTCCCGGTTTGCGAGGATATCATGGAGTCGAACGGCAGTTTCCGCGTTTCCGCGCACGACCGTTCCGGCAGAGCACCACTCCCCGTTATAATTGCGAGAGAGCCGCCGGACCCGCTGCCTGAAGCAGGCGTCGGACTCCGGATCTTCCCGGTCAAGAATGCCCACCCCGCAGAGCTGATACTGCCTGCCGTAGCGGACGGGGTGATGCATCTCCCCCTTGAAAATCCGCATGAAGGGGAGGAGCAGGGAAATCGAGCGCTCTATGACCCGCTTCAGGTCAGGGGAAAAACCGCCGAACACCACCGGGCAGCAGAATACGATCCGGTCGGCCAGGGCCAGCTGCGCCGTGATTGCGGGGGCGTCGTCGGGTATGGAGCATTCGCCGGGAGTGTTCGTCCAGCAGCGGAAGCATCCGGTGCAGTCCGCGATCTTCTTCCCGGTGACCTCGATGGCCAGAAGCGCGTCTCCGTCGGCCGTGAGCTGTCGGGAGAGTTCGATCAGAGTCTCCTGCGCGAAGGTGTCGGCGGGGTTCAAGGCGCTCAAAAGTACGGTCTTCATCGGTAGTTTTCCATTACTCGTTCGATCAGCTACGCCGCTTCTCTCCATTCGTCAGTCCACTGTCGCTTAGCTTCGTCTATCCTCACGAATAGAGATATGACCTTGTTTGCTTCTTTCCTGGCTGCATCAATTCGCTTATAGTCTTCAATCTTCTTGCCGCGAGCAACCATTTCACGAAGCAGTAACTCGTTTGACTTGCTCATTACGACCTTTCCACTCTCCCACTTTGAGACCTGTGAGCGGTCGCTATGCACATTCTCGGCAAAAAGCGTACCGGACCAGCCAAGCGATTTCCGTAAGAAGACGATCTCGGCAGATGTGAGTCGTTCTTCTTTCTTTACGAGTGCATGCGCTATGCAGTCATGCAGTGCTTCAATTCTGGGGATTTTAGGCGCCAATGATCCACACTCGGGACAAATCCTTACCGTGATCCCTGCGAGGATCACATTGTCCAGGCCGGACTCGCGGTAATGGTAATTCTGGACCTGCTCTACTAATTCAGCTCTCTCACAAACCGAGCATTTCATGTCATTTTCTCCATGCTGTCACGATCATCAATTCGGTTTCGTCCCCGAATCTGATAATCACTGTCATTTTGCCGGTATGGACCCGATATCTCCACTCGCCATTCTCATGCTCTGCTTCTTCAACTGTTCCGCCTCGGAGAATGTTAGTGCAATCAGTAGTGGACATCCCATGTTTATTCAGGCGGTCAATAGCATGCGGCTGAGAATACGAGACAAACCCATCTTTCAGTATTGAATGAATTAACCTCTTTGCCTCGGTTGGTCTCAGCGGTTCGCTAAGCATAGTATACACCCTAAGGATTAGACTTCAATACAATTGTTGAGTTAAATGCAACAATTGAATGCAATTTGCTTTCCAACGGTGCGCGGCGTGACCTGCGCGGCGTTTTTTGCCGCGACAGTGTTTGCGCCGAAGTTAGGACAACTCAATCTCTTTAAATGAGTATCCAGTAAATTTGTTATCCAAGAATATTTGTCGGAAGGCTTCTGAGACGAACACGGCTCGATGGTAATCCTGCAATCTCACAACATTCATTTCAGCGAGTTTATCTCTATATAATACAAATTTTGTAACCCCTGCCAGCTTACCAGCCGCATATGGATTCGGGAAGTCAGGAGAGAAGCGATTATTTTCTGACTTTTCATAATCCATGGCTGCAAAAAAATTTGTAAAGTTTGCAATGGAAAAACCATCAATTTCAACATCATCAGGTCGTAGTATTCTTACTGGCAGATACTGAATACCAACTATGTCATTAAATGCTAATTTTCTTATAAGCTTCTGCGAGAAAATTGGCAGCACCAAATGATTTTGCAGGACATCATCCGTCACTCCGTCATGACTTTTGTCCCCTGCTTGAAGGAATACATCGCTTGTCCAATTGTTGATTTTCACTCCGGAGAGGAAGTCCTCTTCGGTAAAACCAAGTTTTTCAAGGTTATCATGATTAGCGACAAAGGGGTTTGAAGCACAGTTATCGCATGCAATTACGTAATACCACTTCATTTTAAATTTTACCTCGTCCTAACTCATTATTCTCCAGCGGGGTTCCGGCAATGTTACCGAACTTTACAAGCCAGAGCTGTTTTCCCGGATTCCACCGCCCGCCCGCTGCCTTGACTTGTGAACGCAGCTCCAATTCATACCCTTCTATTCTTAGTGGCACGATCTGGCTGGGCAAATATCTTAAGGCAGGTGGGAAAAAAAGCCGCACCGTCAGCATTGTGATGCTGTCGCGTGCGGCTTTATTCGGCAACGTTTGGTCTCTTTCCTGATCCCATGATTCCCTCCCGACGAACCGGAGTATGCAACGTCGTTAATCTAGAACGATTTCCCCCCGCTGTCAACGGCGATTCCGGCTCCGGATTCCGGAGCCTCATGCCGGGTGCAGGCGCGGGGAACGCCGGCCGCCGTCACATCCGGACGCTTTTCCTGCCCGGCCTGCCAACGTCTCAGCCAACGACCTGCTGCCCGGTAGACTGCTTTTGTCCCATGGCGTCATCCATAACCTTGTAGGCGCAGAATTCCCCGCACATGGTGCAGGCGCCATTGTCCGCAACACCCGATTCGGCCCGAATCCTTCGAGCCTTCTCCGGGTCGAGGGCAATGGCGAACTGTCCTTCCCAATCGAGCTTTTTCCGGCACCTGGCCATGGCGATATCCTTCTCCATCGCCCCCTTCACCCCTTTGGCGATATCGCCTGCGTGGGCGGCAATGCGGGAGGCGATTACCCCTTCCCGGACATCCTCCACCGTCGGCAGACGGAGGTGCTCCGACGGGGTGACGTAGCAGAGGAAATCGGCGCCTGCAGCTGCGGCGATTGCCCCGCCGATGGCGCAGGTGATATGGTCGTAGCCGGGGGCGATGTCGGTAACCAGGGGCCCCAGAACATAGAAGGGGGCGCCGTGGCAGAGACGCTTCTGCAGGATGATGTTCGCCTCGATCTGGTGAAGGGGGACATGGCCGGGCCCTTCGATCATGACCTGTACGCCTGCGTCCTGGGCCCGCTGGGTCAGTTCGCCCAAGAGGATCAGTTCGTGGATCTGGGCCCGGTCGGTGGCGTCGGCCAGGCAGCCGGGGCGAAAGCCGTCACCCAGGGAGAGGACCATGTCATATCCCTTCGTGATTTCCAGGAGCCGGTCGAAGTGCTCGAAGAGCGGGTTTTCCTGATGATTGTAGGCCATCCATTCGATGGTGAAGGCCCCCCCGCGTGAGACCACGTCCATCAGGCGCCCCTCGTTTTTCATCCGCTCCACCGTGTAGCGGTTCACGCCGCAGTGCACGGTGATGAAGTCCACGCCGTCCTCGGCGTGCCTGACGATACCGGCGAAGATGTCGTCCACCGTCATGTCCACGATGGCCTTCTTCTTGACCCGCACGGCATCCAGGGCGGCCTGGTAGAGCGGCACGCTGCCGATGCAGGCGTTCGTCTCCGCCACCACGGCCCGCCTGATCTCGTCAACCGGCCCGCCGGTGGACAGGTCCATGATGGCGTCGGCCCCGTATTTCACGGCAATGCGAGCCTTTTCCAGCTCCTTCTGCATGTCGGAGTCGTCGGAAGATGAGCCGATATTGGCGTTGATCTTGGTGCGCAGCCCGGCTCCCACCGGCAGGGGGATGCCGTTGGCATGTTTGATGTTGTGGCAGATGACGATGGTGCCTGCGGCCACGCCATCGCGGATGAACTCGGGTGCGACCCCTTCCGCTATGGCTGCGGTCTGCATCTGTTCGGTGATGAGGCCCCGTCGGGCATATTCCAGTTGGGTCATTTTTGTGCTCCGTAGAAAAAGCTTTTGTTATTAATTACCGGTCATGGTGCTGCGCCGCGGCAAAATGATTCACCGGGCTATGCCCCTTGCCCAGGGGGTGGGCCAGGCGGATGGCGGCGGAGATGAACTCCTTGGCCTTTTCCACGGCGCTTCTGAGGGGTTCTCCCTGGGCGAGAAAAGATGCGATGGCCGAGGCGTAGGTGCAGCCGGTGCCATGGGTGTTGCTGGTGAAGACCCGTTCCGCCGCATATTCCCGTGATTCGTACCCGTCAAAGAGGATGTCGATGGATTGCCGGCCGGTGAGATGTCCCCCCTTGAGCAGCACGTTGGCTGGGCCGAGGGCGTGCAGGTCGCGGGCCGCCTGCTCCATCTCCGACTCGGAACGGATCGCTCTCCCCAAGAAGCGCTCGGCCTCGGGGATGTTGGGGGTCAGCAGGTAGGCCTGGGGCAGCAGTTGGTCGATCATGACGCGGATCGAGTCGCGATCCAGCAGCGCCGTGCCCCCTTTGGAGACCATGACGGGATCGATGACCAGCGGGATAAGGTCCGTGCGCTCTGCCAGGAGCTCGGCCAGCGCCGAGACGATGGCGGTGGTGTGCAGCATGCCGGTCTTGATGACGTCCACCGGGATGTCGGCCAGCACGGTATTTATCTGGTCCGCGACAAAGGAGGGGGGGAGACCGTGGATGGACGAAACCCCCCGCGTGTTCTGGGCGGTCAGGGCGGTCAGGGCGCTGGCGGCGTAACTCCCCAGGAGGGTAATGGTCTTGATGTCGGCTTGGATGCCGGCCCCACCGCCCGAGTCGCTGCCGGCCACGCTCAGAACGGAGCCGCGCGGATAGGGGCAGGTGCGGTTGAAGAGCAGTTTCAATTCGGCAACCGCGATGTCCGGGCGGGGGTTGGACAAGACCGATGCGATCACCGCCACGGCATCAGCGCCTGCGTCGATCACCCGGCAGGCGTTGCTGGTGGTGATGCCGCCGATGGCCACCACCGGGAGCTTGATGCGGTCGCGAATGGAGGAAAGGCCGCCGGTGCCGGGCATGTGGGTAATGACCTTGCTGTCGGTCGGATACATGGCGCCGAAACCGATATAATCGGCCCCCTCCTGTTCTGCCTGGAGGGCCTCATTCAGATTATGGGTCGATTTGCCGATGATCTTGCCGGAACCGAGCATCTCCCTTGCTTCGGCAATACCGCCGTCGTCCTGGCCCAGGTGGACGCCATCGGCATCCAGTTCCCTGGCCAGGCGGATGTCGTCGTTGACGATGAAGACCGCACCGAAGCGCTTGCAGAGCTCTTTCAGTCCGCGCCCTTCCTCAAGGCACGTCTCGCGATCCTTGTCCTTGGCGCGATACTGCAGCACCGCAACGCCGCCACGCAGGGCGGTCCGCACCCGTTCAACCAGGTTGTCCCTCCGGTCGGTGATCAGATAAACGCCTGAGATCGGCGGGAATGATTGCGCTGTGTTGTTGATGACCAGACGAAACCGTCTGCTGGAATCGCCCATGGCATATCCCCCGGGATAAAAAAGGCCGCACTGTTTGATACAGGCGGCCGGTTCATAAGGATGAACAGTCGTGTAAGCCGCTTTCCTACGCCGGGATTAACCGGATCAGGTTCAAAGGGTCTGATTCCCGCGGAATCATCTCAGTTCATACGAACTCCCCCAGGGCCTTGTTGCTTCCGTCTAAGGTACTGGAATTAACCTCACCTGTCAATGGGTATAAAAACAAGGCGGTTGCCCCATTTCGTTTCGCCGGTGCTCCCCCTTTACAGTCACCGGCAGACATGGTAATAACCGTGGGGGAACCTTTCTCCCTTCTGTTATCGTAAGACAAAAGGTTCAAAAAAAGGAGTCTCACGACATTGTACGACAGCAGACCGACGTTTGCGGAAATCGACCTCAGAGCACTGTACCATAATTTTCAGGTCTTGAGGTCTGCCATCCCCAAAAGGACGGAGATCCTGGCGGTGGTCAAGGCCGACGCCTACGGCCACGGCTTCATGGACATCAGCCGCGAACTGGAAGGGCTGGGGGTGAACGCCTTCGGCGTCGCCTTCCTGGCCGAGGGGATCCAACTGCGCAAGAGCGGCATCGATAAGCCGATCCTGCTCCTGGGAGGGGTGTATCCCGGCCAGGAGCGCAAATGCATCGGCTATAACATCTCCACCGCCCTCTTCACGCTGGAACAGGCCCACTCCCTCAACCTGGCCGCCGGCAAGCTTTTTCGCAAGGCCCAGGTCCATCTCAAGATCGACACCGGCATGGGGCGCCTGGGGATATCCTATGCCGATGCCCCCGCGTTCCTGGGCGAGCTGAAGCAACTCCCTCATCTCGCCCTGGAAGGGATCATCTCCCATTTTGCCAGTGCCGACGAATTGGACGAGTCGGGCCAGCACTTTACCCGTATCCAGGCGGAGCGGTTCGCCTGGGTAGTCGCCGAGGCCAAGAAGGCCGGGTTTTCCCCGCGCTACATCCACATCGCCAACAGTGCCGCCGCCCTGCTCCGTGATACTGCCGGCTGCAACCTGGTCCGTCCCGGCATAGTGCTCTACGGCGCCATTCCTTCACCCGATTTCCAGGGGAAGCTGGACGTCAGGCCGGTCATGCGCCTGAAGAGCCGCATCGCCATGCTGAAATGGGTGGAGGCCGGCACGACCATCAGCTATGCCCGCCGCTTCACCGCCTCCGGCAAAACCTTGATCGCCAGCGTGCCGGTGGGCTACGCCGACGGCTACCCCCGCGCCCTCACCAACCGGGGTGAGGCCCTGATCCGGGGGCAGCGGGCGCGGGTAGCCGGGACGGTCTGCATGGATTGGATCATGCTGGACGTGACCAATATCCCCGGCGTCGAGACAGGGGACGAGGTGGTCCTCATGGGGTCTGACGGCGCGGGGAACTGCATCCATGTCGAGGAGTTGGCGGCCCTGGCCGGCACCATCCCCTACGAGATCTTCTGCGGCATCAGCAAACGGGTGCCGCGGATTTATCTGAAATAGACAAAGTAAGGACGGTCATGATCAAGCTGACGCAATTGGTAAAAGCCGCCGGTTGAGCCGCGAAACTGGGCCCTGCGGGCCTGGCGAAAGCCCTGGACGGGCTTTGGGCACACCGTGACGCACATCTTCTCGTAGGTCCCGAGACATCCGACGACGCCGGGGTCTACAGGATCGGGCCGGAGTGCGCCCTGGTGGAGACGGCCGACATCATCACCCCGCTGGTGGACGATCCCTTCACCTTCGGCCGCATCGCCGCGGCCAACGCCGTTTCCGACGTCTACGCCATGGGCGCGCGCCCCTTGACCGCCATGAATCTGGTCTTTTTCCCGGCCTGCTCCCTGCCGGTGGAGATCCTGCGGGAGATCCTGGCCGGGGGGCAGAGCGTGCTGAACGAAGCAGGGGTCTGCCTGGTGGGGGGCCATACGGTGGAGGACGACGAGTTGAAGTACGGCCTCTCCGTGACCGGCCTGATAGCGCCCGACGCGATTATCCGCAACTCCACCGCCCGCCCCGGCGAGTTCCTGATCCTGACCAAGCCTTTGGGGAGCGGGATCATTGCCACGGCCATCAAGGGAGAGATGGCTCCGGCCAGGGTGGTTGACGAGGCCGTGACCTGGCTGACCACCCTCAACCGCGCCGCCGCCGACCTGATGCGGGAGTGCAAGGCCTCCGCCGCCACCGACGTGACCGGCTTCGGCCTGATCGGCCATTGCAGCGAGATGGCCCAAGGCGCAGGGGTGAGCATCCGTCTGAGGCTCGCCGCGATTCCCCTCATGTTTGGAGTGACGGAGCTTAAGGCCTCCGGCATGGTGCCGGCCGGCTGCTACCGCAACCGGGACCACTATGCGCCCTTGGTGGGAGGGAGAGACGCCGGCGACGAGGCCCTTGTGCCGCTCTTCGACCCCCAGACCTCCGGCGGGCTCCTGATCGCCCTGGCGCCCGAGGATGCCCGGAATTTTCTGGCCGAAGCCGGGGAGCGGGGCATCTTTGCCGCACAGATCGGCGAGGTGCTGCCCCTGCAGGCCTGCACCATCGAGATCACCTGATGCCCGACTACGCACTCGCCATAGACCTGGGGACCACAACCCTGGCTGCGTCCCTGATCGATCGCGCGACCGGGCAACGGCTGGCCATGACCGGCAGCATGAACCCCCAGCGTCGTTTCGGGGCCGATGTGGTGTCGCGCCTGTCAGCGGCGCTCCACTCGGAGGAGGCGCTGCAGGAGATGGCGTCCCTGATCCGTGCCGAACTGCTGCGTCTGGCCCATGAGCTCTGCGCCGGCAGCGCCATCCCGTGGAGCGCGGTCACACAGGCCGCCATCGCCGGGAATCCGGCCATGCAACACCTGCTGCTGGGGTTGCCGGTCAAATCCCTGGCCTTCCCCCCCTATCGACCCCTGTTCACCAGCGGCAAACGGGTGACGGCGGCGGAGCTTATGTGGGACGGCGCAGCCCAGGTCTATCTGTTCCCCATGCCGGGCGGATTCGTGGGGGGGGACACGGTTGCCTTCCTCTACGGCGCAGCGCCGGGCGAGGCAACCCTCTGTCTGGATATGGGCACCAACGGCGAGATGGCCCTGACCACGGGCGACACCATCTGGGCCACCTCGGCCGCGGCCGGGCCGGCCTTTGAGGGGGGCAACCTCTCCTGCGGCATGGCCGCCCTGCCGGGGGCTATCAACTCCATCCGCATCGAGGCAGAGCGGGTGAGGATCGCAACCCTGGGCAACGTGGAGCCTGCGGGCATCTGCGGTTCGGCCGCCATCGAGCTGGTCACGGAGCTCTTGCGCCTGGAGATACTGGAGGAGGGGGGGAGACTCCGCCCCGGCGCCGAGATCCCCTCGAACCTCGGCCAGCGGGTGGTGGAACAGGACGGGGAGAGCGCCTTTGTCATCCATCGGGATGCCCGGCGGTCGTTGCTCCTCACCCAGCGGGACATCCGCCAGATCCAGTTGGCAAAGGGAGCCATCCGGGCCGGCATGGAGGTGCTGGCCGAGCGCGCCGCTCTACCCTTCCCGGCACTGAGGGATGTGCTTTTGACCGGCTCGTTCGGTGCGGTTTTGCATCCCACATGGCTTAAAACCATTGGAATTTTCAGCGAAGGCATGGTACAAATCTCACGCTTTACCCCCGAAGGGGCGCTGGCCGGCGTTGAACGTGCCCTGGCAACGAACGGCGGGTTCGAATCCGTGGAGCGGCTCGGCGAACGGTTCCGGGTGGTGCCGCTTTCCGGCACGCCGCTGTTCGAGGCCATGTTCATGAAGCACATAGACTTCCCGCACCCATAATCACAATCGAAGGAGCAGGTTCCAATGGCCAAGATCACCAGGGCGCTGATAAGCGTTTCCGACAAGACAGGCGTCATCGAGTTTTCCAAACAACTGGCCGGCTACGGGGTCGAGATCCTCTCCACCGGCGGCACGGCCAAGCTGCTGCGCGAGGCAGGCCTGACCGTCAAGGATGTCTCCGAGTTCACCGGTTTCCCCGAGATGCTGGACGGCCGGGTCAAGACCCTGCACCCCAAGGTGCACGGCGGCCTGCTCGGCATGCGCGGCAATCCCGCCCATGTGGCCAAGATGAAGGAACACGGCATCGAGAACATCGACATGGTGGCCGTCAACCTGTACCCCTTCGAGGCCACTGTGGCCAACGAGGGGTGCCTGCTGGAAGACGCCATCGAGAACATCGACATCGGCGGCCCCACCATGCTCCGCTCGGCCGCCAAAAACTACCCGGATGTGACCGTGATCGTGGACCACGCCGATTACGCCAAGGTGCTGGAAGAGATGGCTACCACCAGGGGGACCGTCTCCCCGGCCACCAACTTCGGTCTGGCGGTCAAGGTGTTCCAGCACACCGCCGCCTATGACGGCGCCATCTCCAATTACCTGGGGGCGCGACTCGGCGAGAAGCCCCAGGCATACCCGGCCACCTTCACCATCCAGGTCAAAAAGGCCCAGGACCTGCGCTATGGCGAGAATCCCCAGCAATCGGCCGCCTTTTACGTGGAGAAGGACATTGCCGAACCGTGTGTTTCCAATGCCGTGCAGTTGCAGGGCAAGGAGCTTTCATTCAACAACATCATCGACCTGGATGCCGCCATAGAGACGGTCAAGGAGTTCGAACAGAACTCGGCGGTCATCATCAAGCACACCAACCCTTGCGGCGTGGCCCTGGCCGATTCGCCGCTCAGCGCCTACCTCAAGGCGCGGGAATGCGACCCGGTTTCGGCCTTCGGCGGCATCGTCGGCTTCAACAACCAGGTGGATGCCGCCACGGCCCGGGAACTCGCATCCACCTTCCTGGAGGCGGTCATTGCCCCCGGCTATAGCGATGAGGCCCTGGAGATCTTCACTGCCAAGAAGAACGTGCGGGTGATGCAGGTGCCGCTGTTGGAAGCGTACGTTGCAAAGGGGTATGACCTCAAGAAGGTGGTTGGCGGACTGCTGGTACAGGGGCGCGATCTGGGGATGGTGCGGGCGGCCGGCTGCCGCGTGGTGACCGAGCGCACCCCCACCGCCTCGGAATACGATGCGCTCGATTTTGCCTGGCGGGTCTGCAAGCACGTCAAGTCCAACGCCATCGTCTTTACCAACCGCGACCAGACCGTGGGGATCGGGGCCGGCCAGATGTCTCGGGTCGATTCTTCCAGGATTGCCGTGCAGAAGGCAATCTTACCGACCCAGGGCACGGTGCTTGCGTCCGATGCTTTCTTCCCGTTCCGCGACGGGGTCGACGCCGCGGCGGAAGCCGGCGTCACGGCAGTCATCCAACCGGGCGGGAGCGTGCGCGACGATGAGGTCATCAGGGCGGCCAACGAGCACGGGATAGCCATGGTGTTCACCGGAATGAGGCACTTCCGGCACTAGATCGCCCACTTTTCCGCGATCTCGGCGTCAGATTTCACGAATACTTGTGACTTCGGCCGTTGGCCTCACCCTTCGGGCGCCTTCGCGGTCCAATTTTGCAAGCAAAATTGTGCGACGTACCTCACGGTACGTCTCCGCGCATTCGCTTATCTTCCTTGACCTCGCGAAAAATTGGACGATCTATTAGCATTGAGCATGTACAAATGATAAGGAGTGAATCCATGAAAGTTTTGGTCGTTGGCGGCGGAGGCCGGGAGCATGCGTTGGTGTGGAAGATCGCCCAATCTCCGCTGGTGACGAAGGTCTTCTGCGCCCCCGGCAATCCGGGGATCGGCCAACTGGCCGAGAACGTCCCGATCCGGATGGACGAGTTGGACAGGCTGCTCGATTTTGCGCGCAGCGAGGGGATCGGGCTCACGGTGGTGGGGCCGGAACAGCCCCTCTCCATGGGGATCGTGGACCTTTTCGAGGAACAGGGGCTCAAGATCTTCGGCCCCCGGAAGGACGCCGCCATCATCGAAGCCAGCAAGGCGTTTTCTAAGGACCTGATGCAGAAATACTGCGTCCCCACCGCCGCCTACGGCGTCTTCACCGAGGTTGCACCGGCCGAGGCATTCATCGACCGGACCGGCGTCCCGATCGTGGTCAAGGCCGATGGTCTGGCTGCCGGCAAGGGGGTCATCATCGCCCAAACCCGCCAGGAGGCGGTGGCAGCCGTCAGGGATATGCTCAGCGGCAACGCCTTCGGCAGCGCCGGCGCCCGGGTAGTCATCGAGGAATTCCTCACCGGGGAGGAGGCCTCCTTCCTGGCGATCACCGACGGCACGAACATTATTCCCCTGGCCAGCGCCCAGGATCACAAGGCGATCTTCGATGGCGACAAAGGCCCGAATACCGGGGGCATGGGGGCCTATTCCCCTGCGCCGGTGGTGACGCCGGCGGTGCACGAGCAGGCGATGGCCTTGGTGCTCCGCCGGACGGTCGACGGCATGGCCGCAGAGGGGCGCCCCTATCGCGGCGTGCTGTATGCAGGGCTGATGATAAAGGAAGGCCGGGTCAGGACCCTGGAGTTCAACGCCCGTTTCGGTGACCCGGAGTGCCAGCCGCTCTTGATGCGGATGAAGTCCGACATCGTGCCGGTCCTTATGGCAGTGGCCGATGGAGATCTGGCCGGCCGCTCCATCGAATGGCACGACAAGGCGGCGGTCTGCGTTGTCATGGCCAGCGAGGGATATCCGGGCGACTACCGCACTGGGGATGCGATCAGCGGCCTGGACAAGGCGGCCGAACTGGATGACGTGTATGTCTTCCACGCAGGCACCGCTGCCAAAGACGGCCGGTGCGTCACCGGCGGCGGCCGGGTCCTGGGGGTCACCGCACTGGGTGCAACGGTGCGGCAGGCCATTGAACAGGCCTACCGGGGGGTCGAGCGGATCACTTGGCCAGGGGTTCAGTACCGCAGGGACATCGGCAAAAAGGCGCTCAACCGCAGGTAGCTTCAAACTGAAATGACTCAGGTAATAAGAGACTATTGTGGAGGCAATTTAATGGGTGATTCACCGCAGATTCTGATCATTATAGGGAGCGATTCCGACCTGCAGGTCATGGAGGAGGCTGCCGGGGTGCTCCGGAAATTCGGCATCGCCTTTGAGATACGGATCTCTTCGGCTCACCGCTCTCCGGCCAGGACCATGGCCCTGGCGGCTGAAGCGGCCGGACGGGGTATCAAGGCGATCATCGCCGGAGCCGGGATGGCCGCCCATCTGGCCGGGGTGGTGGCTGCCAAGACCATCCTGCCGGTAATCGGGGTGCCCATGCCGGTCGGGGCGCTGAATGGCGTTGACGCCCTGTATTCGACGGTGCAGATGCCGGGCGGGATTCCGGTGGCTACCATGGCGATCGGCAAGGCCGGGGCCAGGAATGCCGGGCTGTTTGTTGTCCAGATCCTGGCCCTTTGCGATGATAGGCTTGCCGGGGCGCTCACCGATTATCGCCGCGAGATGGAGAACGAGGTGGAGCGCAAGGACGCCGCCCTGCAGGCGATGGGCCGGGGGGAATAATTAGTGTCCCGTGCAGTCAGTTCGTACTCGTAATTCCGGCTCTTTTGGCCGCTGCCTTCGTTGCGGCTCCTTGATGTAGGACCTGCTACAACGGCGTCGCCGCGCCTTGGCACCAGCCAAAATAACTCGAAATTACTTCCCACGACTAACCGCACGGGACACTAGGGGCTTTTTGCTTGACATCCTTTTTTGCCGTGTAGTAATTTCGTCACGCTTTTTATATTTTTTATGGAGGAATAAAAATGAAAAATGCTGTTGTTGCACTGTTTGCCCTGGTTGCGTTTGCGGGCACGGCCTTTGCCGCTCCTGAGGTCATCGAGCTGAAAAAAGGGGTTAAATTCAACCACAAGGCTCACGTCGCCGCTGTCGGCAACTGCAAGAAATGCCATGAAAAAGCCCCCGGCAAGATCGAAGGCTTTGGCAAGGATTGGGCTCATAAGAACTGCAAGGGTTGCCACACCGAGGGCAAAAAAGGCCCCACGAGCTGCAAAGAGTGCCACAAATAACAATTCTGGATTCATAGTTTTGGCGTACATTGAAGAGGGATGACACTACGTGTTGTTATCCCTCTTCTTTTTGACCAGGGGCGTAAATCGGAACTGTTCCGAAAAAAAGAGTACATTTTTTATCGCTCTTGAGCTAAAATCAAAAATCCAAGCCTGACGCCTGGGGCGGCAGGCCGCTGACATCACGACCGGGAGAGACCATTGGCAACCACCGACCGAAGCTTCGTTCAATCACTTTGGGATTTTTTCTGTTCACTCAAACTCACCATATCCCTCCTGATCTCCCTGGCGCTTACCTCCATTATCGGCACCATCATTCCCCAAGGAAGATTGGCGCCGGAATACGTGGCCTCGATCAACCCCGTGAAGCTCCAGATCTATTCCAAGCTCGGCTTTTTCGACATGTACCACAGTTTGTGGTTCATTACGCTCCTGTACGTCTTCAGCCTCAACCTGGTCTGCTGCTCCGTCAAGCGCCTGCCGCACGTGTTCAAGTTCATCAGCGAACCGGCCCTGGTGCTGGGTGAGAGCCTGCGCAAAGGTTTTTCCCTAAAGCAGGAGCTCGGTTTTTCGGCGCCGCTCGACAAGGGGCGCGAGGCCCTGGCCGAGTTTCTCGGCAAGGAGTTCTGCGCTCCGGTCGTTACCGAGCATGGCGGGGAATACCATCTCTTTGCCCAGAAGAGCGCCTGGTGCCGCCTGGGGGTGTATGTCGTCCACCTGAGCATCCTGGTCATCTTCGTCGGCGCCATCATCGGATCGCTGTTCGGATATAAGGGTTTTGCCGCCATCGTTGAAGGCGCCAGCGTGTCGAGCATCCAGTCCCACAGCGGCGCGGAGATACCCCTGGGGTTCGGCCTCCGCTGCGAACAGTTCAGCGTCGCCTATTACGATTCCGGCGCGCCTAAGGAGTTCAAGAGCATCCTGACGGTCCTGGAAAACGGCCAGCCGGTCAAGGATTTTACCAATGTCCGGGTCGTGGTGAACGAGCCTTTGACCTACAAGGGGTTCACCTTCTACCAGTCCAGTTTCGGGCCGGCCAGCGAAAGCAGCGACCACACCTTTTCGGCAAAATCGCGCTCGGGCAGTCTTAGCGACCACTTTACCCTGCGGGAGGGCCAGGCGACCACCCTGAAGGACGGCACATCCTTCAAGCTGCTGGAGACGTCCCCGGATATCAGCAAGTACATGCCCGGTTTCTCCGGGCCGGCCGCCAGGGTCGAGGTTACCCCAAAGGGCAAAGACGCCCAAACCTTTATCGTGTTGAAGAACTATCCCGAGGTAAACGCCCAGCGGGGCGATGACCTGCTGTTCCAGTACGAGAGTTCCAACGGCAAGATGTTCACCGGGCTCCAGGTGGCCAAGGACCCCGGCGTCTGGGTGGTCTGGCTGGGATGCACCCTGATGGTGGCCGGCCTGTTCATCGCGTTCTTCATGTCCCACAAGCGGGTCTGGATCGTTGTCTCCAAGGGACATGCCCGGATGTACGGCAATGCCAGCAAGAACCAGGCAGCATTCCAGATGCAGTTCGAGGAGCTGTCCGACAAGCTGAAAAACCTGAAAATCTAGCGGAGGTTACCCGGTATATGACAAGTTCAATGCTCTTTAATGTGACAACGATCGCCTACATGGCGTCGATGGTTGTCTTCTTCGCATTCCTCGCCAGCAAGAACAAGGCCATCGGTCTGACCGGCAGCCTGCTGGCCTATGCCGGTTTTGCCGTCCAGACCGTGGCCATCGCCCTGCGCTGGAAGGAATCCTACGCCATGGGGTACGGCCATGCGCCGCTCTCCAACCTGTACGAGTCGGTTGTTTTCTTCTCCTGGACCATCATCCTCATCTACATGTTCATCGAGCTTAAGTACAAGTACCGCATCGTCGGGGCTTTCGTGGTCCCCTTTGCCCTCCTGGGCATGGCGTGGGCCCAGCTCGGCATGAATAGCGGCATTGAGCCGCTGGTGCCGGCGCTCCAGAGCAACTGGCTCCTGTATCACGTCGTCACCTGTTTCCTCGGCTATGCCGCCTTTGCCGTGGCCTGCGGCATCTCCATCATGTACCTGATCAAGGCCGGCGGCGAAGAGCGGGGCGGTTCCACCCCCGCCGGAGGCCTGATGGGGATGTTTCCGCCGATCCGGGTTCTCGACGATCTCAACTACCGGGCGATCATGATCGGCTTTCCGCTCTTGACCATCGGCATCATTACCGGCGCGGCCTGGGCAAACTATGCCTGGGGCACCTACTGGAGCTGGG
>PLYK01000038.1 GCA_003151775.1 Geobacter sp.
CCGGCATCCCTTCCGGCAGCGGCATGACCGCCGCCACGGTCATGGAGGGGGCGCCGCCCACAAAGACGTTCACCCGCAACAGGTCGCCCCGTTCGATGGCCTCGGCATGGTGTGCCCCGATACCGCGCTGGATCTGGTAGTGCAGTCCGGCCTGCTTGTCGGGAACATAGCTGTTGCCGGAGATCTGCACCCGGTACATCCCCAAGTTGGACGCGCCGAAACCGGGTTTGGCCGGACTTTCGGTGTAGACCTGGGGCAGGGTGATGAAGGCCCCGCCATCGTTAGGCCAGGATACGACCTGGGGCAGGCGGGACAAGGTGGTGCGGCATTCCAGCACCGCCGCCCGGGAGACGGTTTTGGGCAGGAGGCGGCANNCAAGGCGTCCAACGGGTGTTTGATCAGGGAAAAGGGATTGATCTTGGCATCTACCAGACAACGTATGCCGGCCAGACTGTCGCGGAAGATGAAGCGGGTTCGCTCCAGGGTGCCGAACAGGTTGCCCAACAGGGGGAAACTGCAATTGACCGGATTGGTGAAGAGCAGCGCCGGCCCGCCGGCCCGGTAGACGCGCCGTTGGACAGCCCCGATTTCGAGACGCGGATCGAGCGGCGTACTGATGCGCAGCAGCATGCCGCGGCGCTCCAGGTCGACGACGCATTCCTGCAGATTACGGTATCCCATCAGACACCCGCCTTAGCTTTTTGATAATCATTTCGGTCTGGCGCAGCTTTTCCTGTACCGCCGTGATCTCCTGGCGCGACGACTCATCCGTGATCTGCTCCAACCCCTGGCTGAGCAGCCGCTCCGCCTCGTCGAAGTGGCCGGCCTTGTGGCGCATCCGCGCCAACGCCTCAAGGTACTGGGCGCTCTGCGGGTCAAGGGCTACCGCATTGCGCAACGAGGCCTCGGCCTCTGCCTCTTTGCCACTTTTGGCATCCTTCAGCCCCTTTTTGAAATATACCAGGGCGATGATATCGTTGATCTCTTTTCGGTCGGCCGCCTGTTCAAGCTTGGCGCCCGCCTTTGAGAGAAAAGCGACCGCCTCGTTGTAACTGGCGCTGCGGACATACACGGCCATGACGGTATGGATGCTATCCATGTTCTGGGGGTTGAGCTGGTAGGCCTGCATCAGGACCTTCAGCGCCGCTTCATACTCAGCCTGGGCAAGCAGCATGCGCCCCTCTTGGGCCAGGGCGTTGACGCGAAGCCTGGTAAGCGCTGTTTTGAGAGTCTCGCCGGAGGTGGCGCTGATGCGTTGATCGTAGAGGGCATTGAACTCCTTGGTGCGGCCAAGCTTGCTATAGCAGTTCGCCAACCCCATGATATAATGATTAAGTTGCGGAGAACCCTGCCCGAAAACCGCATCGGCCAGACCGAGGGATTTTTCGAAGAGCGGCAACGCCCCCTCGCAATTGCCGTTTTGGGTGAGGGAAAAGGCCTGGTATAGCGTAGCTTGGGCTTCAAACTGTTTAGCCAGGCGCTTTAGAGTGGCGGCAGCGGTTTTTTCGTCATCGACGAGTTCCAGCGTCAGGCGGCCAATGTCGAAGGTGCAGTGTTTGACGGTGATGGCGCCGCTCAGCTCTCCCGTGAGCGTCGTTGCGCCGGAGCGGGTCAGGGATATCGTGTTTCCGATGCCGTCCTGCCCGGGATAGCTGACCCTCAGATGGGCCGGATCCGAACCGGCAAGCTTGCCAACGGCAAGCACGTCGCTTTCAAAATAGCCGTTCAAGCCCGTTTGGGCGCTATCCTCGATGATGACCAGGGTCGCGGGGTGTTTTCCCAAAATCCCTTCGCAGGTCGTGCTGGGCGCAGTAACGGCCTCCATTGCCCCGCGGTAAAGCTGTATTCCCGCCAGGGCCGGTGCTGCGGCCAACAGTGGGAGCATAAGGGATATAACCCGGACACCGGCAAATTTCATAATCCCTGCACCTCGTTCCTCGTAATTTATGGGCGCCTAATCGTATCAGATTATCATTGTAACTAGACAAACACAATCAGGATTGCTGCCCATGCCGCCCATTAGCCTTATCAAAAAGTTACTAATACCTTGTAACGGCTACTATTTCGTAAAAGTTCCTTTAGGCCCCAGAGGGCCCTTCCCCCAGCGGGTGGAGGCTGGGAGGGGGGCTCAGTTGAATTTGCAGACTATTTCCCCCTCCCTAACCCTCCCCCGCTTGGGGAGGAAACTATCTCGTTTGTTACTTGTGCCTTGCTTAAGCTGACATTGTGCAGTAAATTAGAACAACATCTCACGAATGTGTAGACGGTTATGAATCCACCCCGTTAATCATGAAGAACACAAGGAGGAAAGTCATGTTCAGAAAGATTCAGGCGACGGCGTTGGCCCTTATACTGGCATTGCCGGTGGCAGCCCATGCCGCCAAGGTTAAAATCGGTTTTATCAACTCGATTACCGGCCCCGAAGCCCCAATCGGAGAAAACATCACCAACGGTGTCTCCCTGGCCATCGAAGACCTGAAGAAAAAAGGGATCAACGTCGACCTTCTCAAAGAGGACGACACCGGCAAACCGCAGATATCCATGAGTGCCATGGAAAAACTGGCTGGCGAGGGTATCGCTGGCGTGGTCGGCCCCTACACCTCGGCATGCGCCAATGCCGTCGCCAAACTGGCTGAAAAGTACAAGGTGCCCGAGGTGATCCCCGCCGCCGCAAAGGAAGAGATCACCCGGCAGGGCTACAAGTGGGTCTTCCGCCTGAACGCACCGGCCGACAAGTACGCCTCGGTGATCATCGATGCGGCCCTCGGCATGGGCAAACCGAAAACAATCGCCTTTATCTATGAAAATACCGATTTCGGCACCTCTACCGTCAATTCGGCCAAGGCGTACGCGGCCCTTAAGGGGATCAGGGTAGTTGCCGATGAACCCTACTCCAAGGGCTCGCCCGACTACCGGTCGACCCTGACCAAGATCAAAGCACAAAAGCCCGACCTGATTTTCATGGTCTCCTACGTAGCCGACGCCATTCTGTTGATGCGCCAGTCGAGGGAGATCGGTCTGCAGCCCCAGGCATTCCTCGGCGGCGGCGCCGGCTTCACCACCGCCCAGTTCGCCAAGGAGACGGACATCTCCAACAATGTCCTCTCCAGCACCCAATGGACCAAGGATGCCAAGTGGCCTGGAGCGAGGGATTTCTTTAATCGCTACAAAGCCAAGTTTGGCAAGGAACCGACCTACCATGCCGCTTGTGGCTATGAATCCATGATGATCCTGGCGGAAACGGCGGCCAAGGCCGGAGGTGACCGTGAAAAAACCCGCGCAGGGCTGAAGAGCGGCTCGTGGGATGGCATCATGGGCAACGTAAAGTTCGACGACTATGACGGCTTTACCAACCAGAACAATCACCAGATGCTCGTGGAACAGATTCAGCACGGCGTCTACGAAACCGTTTTCCCGAAACAGTATGCCGCCAGAAAAGCGATTTATCCATTCCCCCGCTGGAAATAGAAGCCGTCACGATGCCATGGACATTGGACGCAAGGGGACTCCGTTCCTCAACCCCATTGTCCATGGCCCCTCCTCTATAACCCGGAGTCTCTAACATGACAATTTTTCTGCAATCGTTAATCAGCGGCATCCTGATCGGTGGTGTCTATGCCTTGATCGGCATCGGCCTGACCATCATCTACGGGATCATGCGGGTCATCAACTTCGCCCACGGCGATCTCCTGATGATCGGCATGTACCTCACCTATGAGCTTTTCACCCTGTTGAAAATCGATCCGTTCGTATCGATCATCATCACCATCCCGCTCATGTTCCTGTTGGGGTGGGTCCTGCAAAAGGTCTTCATTAACCGCGTGATCGGGGCGCTCCCCCAAAACCAGATCCTCCTGACCATCGGCCTCGGCCTGATTCTGAGCAACACCATGATGCTCATCTACACATCGGACTACAAGATCCTTACCACCCCCTATTCTTCCAGCAGTTTCAAGGTGCTCCGTTCCATAGTCAATCCGGACAAGTACGAGAACTTCTACGACAAGGGGAACACACTCTACGACAAGGCACTCGCGGCAGGCAGCGGCGAAAAGGCCGCGCTTCTCGAAAAGGCCGGCAGTAAGTACGCGGAGGCTCTGACCGTAAAGCCGGACCAATTCCGCGGACTGAACAACTGGGGTGTGTCGCTCGCCACGCTGGCGCGTCTCAGGTCGGGGAATACGGCCAATCTCCTCTACAGGCAGGCCGACGAAAAATTTTCACAAGCCGCGCCCCTGGGCGACGACGACTTTGAAATAGCCTACAACTGGGGCACCGCTCTGGCCGGTCAAGCTGCCACCAATACCGGTCCGGAAGCGGACGCACTGTTTGCCAAAGCATACGAGAAATTCAAGGCAGCCGAAGAGATCAGACCCGACAGTGTAGATCTCCTCAACATCTGGAGCGCAACCCTGTGCGGCCAGGCGCGTTTGAAAACCGGCGCGGCAGCCGACAAGCTCTACAACGACGCCTACGAAAAATACACTGCGGCACGGCAAGTTCAGGCAGCCGACAATAACGACTCGGACTCGGACGGGGGTACCGCGACTGCTTCAAGGAGATCCATAGCTGAGATAAAGACAACGCTTAGCCAGGCCTACGGGAACTATTCCCCCCAGTTCAGGATGAAACCGGACAAACGCGACGCTGGGATCTCTGTTTCCACACCGCTGGCCATTTCTTTCATCATTACCATGGCCCTCACCATCCTCCTGTACTGGTTCCTGCTGAAGACCGACACAGGTCAAGCAATCCGGGCCACTGCCCAGGATCGGGAAGCAGCGCAACTGATGGGCATCAACGTCAAACGGATGGAATCCATCGCCTTTGGCCTCGGTTCCGCTCTGGCCGGGACCGCGGGGGCGCTGATCTCTCCAACCTACTACATCTTTCCCCAGATCGGCAGCACCTTCACCCTCAAGGCCTTTATCATCACCGTGCTCGGTGGGATGGGGAGCGTCGTGGGCGCCACCCTGGGGGGTATCATCATCGGCGTCGCCGAGTCAATGAGCGCGGTGTACATTTCCAGTGGTTGGAAGGACGTTGTGGTATTTGTCCTCTTCCTGCTGGTGCTCCTCTTCAAGCCGTCGGGCCTGATGGGCAAATCCAGAATGTAGCGGGGAACAGACCAAATGAAACGACTACTCGACCCTGAAACCACAACCGGCGGCGCGTCCCCGGCCGGTGTGCTGATCGCCATTACGTTACTGGTCTTCCTCTTTTTATTCCCCAGGATGGTCAGCGACCCGTATACGCTCCACATCATGATCCTGCTCTTCCTGAGCACCATCATGGGGCAAAGCTGGAATATCCTCGGCGGATATACCGGCCAGTACTCGGTAGGCCATGCGGCCTATTTCGGGACTGGCGCATACGTAACCATGATGCTTATGCAGTACCGGCAGGTCCCTCCCTGGTACGGCATGTGGGCAGGTATGGCCGTCGTCGTGGCAGTGGCGCTGATCATCGGCTCCATCTGTTTCCGGCTGCGCGGCCCTTACTTCGTGCTCGCCTCCATTGCGGTGGCCGAGATCATTCGCTTGTCGGCAATCAACCTGAAGGAGATCACCAACGGCGCGGAGGGCATCCTGATCACAGAAATTCCCCCGTTCAAATTGGGGGAAACCGTCATCACCGACTTTCTCACCAAGGTGCCGTTCTATTACATCGGCTTGGTACTCGCTCTGCTGACCATCGTCATCACCTGGCTGGTGCAACGTTCCAAGCTCGGTTACTATTTCCAGGCGATCCGGGAGGACCAGGATGCGGCCCATTCCCTTGGGATCAACCTCACCTTCTATAAAAACATAGCCCTGATCATCTCGGCCATGCTCACTTCCTTGGCAGGGAGTTTTTACGCCGTGTACGTCGGCTTTATCGACCCTCCCACAGTGCTGGGCCTTGACATATCGGTGGAGATAGTCCTCATTTGCATCATCGGCGGCATCGGCACCATTTATGGTCCCGTCATAGGCGCCCTTGTGCTGGTGCCGCTCTCGGAGGCGCTGCGGAGCAACCTGATCGCATCAGCTATATTCAAGACCGGTATCGTTTCGGAAGAATCAGGTATCGGCAATTTTCTCAAGGAAAACCTTGCCCATGCCCATACCCTTATCTACGGCATCCTGGTGGTGGTCGTCATACTCTTCATGCCTGATGGCGTACTGGGATTCTTCAAGGCACTGACTGCCAAGAAACATAAGGAGGCAGCCTGATGGCCATTCTTGAAATCAAACATGTCAGCAAATTTTTCGGCGGCCTTGCTGCCAACTCGGATGTTTCTTTCGAGATGGAGCAGGGGATGGTCATGGGTCTGATCGGTCCCAACGGCGCGGGAAAAACGACACTGTTCAACTGCATCACCGGCTACTACCCCCCTTCCAAGGGTGACGTCGTCTTTGACGGCCGCAGCATGCACGGCCTCCTGCCAGACAAGGTCTGCAAGCTGGGCATGGTCCGCACCTGGCAAAAGGTGCGGCCACTGGCCAAGATGAGCGTTGTGGACAATGTCATGGTTGGCGCACTCTGCCGGACCGGTTCACTGAAAAAAGCCCGCGACATGGCTATGGAGCAGATCAAGGTGGTGGGCCTTGGGCAGCGCTCCGGTTTCCTGGCCGGCGGCCTGCCCATCGGTGAGCGCAAAAAGCTGGAAGTGGCCCGAGTCCTGGCAACTCAGCCCAAAATGCTGCTTTTGGACGAGGTCATGGGCGGCCTCAATCCTGCTGAAAGCGAAGAGATCATTCATCTGATCCTCACAATCAAGAATCTGGGCATCACCCAGATGGTCATCGAACACGACATGAAGGCCATCATGCGCATATCCGACCGGATCGTCGTGCTCAATTCAGGCGAAAAACTGGCTGAAGGGACACCGCAGGAGATCGTCGGTAATCCCAACGTGGTAGCGGCATATCTGGGCAGCGAGTAACATAGTAATTCAACATTGCAATCAACATGGCATTAATTGGAGCGCAGGCATCATGCCTGTGTTTCAAGCGGGATTCAACCCCGCTTGAATAGGCAGGCTGGAAGCCTACCCTCCCTAAGTGTCAAGATTTTAAAAGAGGTCCCCATATGCTTACCATTGACAAGCTCAACTTCAGCTACGGCGACCTGAAGGTCCTCTGGGACATCAACCTGGAGGTCCATGAGGGGGAGATCGTCACTGTGGTCGGCGCCAACGGCGCCGGCAAATCCACCACCCTCAAGAACATTTCCCGCCTGGTGAAGCCGAACTCCGGCAGCATCACCTTCCAGGGAGAGGAAATTGAAAAGCTCGAATCCTACCAGGTGGTGGAGCGCGGCATCGTCCAGGTCCCCGAGGGACGGAAGATATTTTCCGAGATGACAGTCCTGGAAAACCTGCGCATGGGATCGTATGTCAAGAGCGCCAGGAAAGCACGCGAGACGAACGTGGAGCGGGTGTTCGGCATGTTTCCCCGCCTGAAGGAGCGTGAAAAGCAGTTAGGGGGCACCATGTCGGGCGGCGAGCAGCAGATGCTGGCCATAGCCCGCGGCCTGATGGCCAACCCGAAGCTGTTGCTCCTGGATGAGCCGTCGCTGGGCCTATCGCCTTTGTTTGTCAAGATCATCTTCGAAATCATCCAGGAGATCAACCGGCAGGGGGTCACCATCCTGCTGGTTGAGCAGAACGTCTTCAAGTCCCTTAGGATCGCTCACCGTGCCTATGTCCTGGAGACCGGCCGGGTCGTCCTGACCGGGGGGGGAACGGACCTGCTCGATAATGAGCACGTGAAAAAGGCATTTCTGGGGATGTGACCTAATATGAAAGGAAACCGCCATGCAAACCGTCGCACAATGGATGACCCCCAACCCGGTCACCATCGAGGAAAACGCCTCCATCATCGAGGCGGTCCACCTGTTGAAGGAGAGGAATATTCGCCGCCTGCCGGTTACCTGCAAGGGAAAATTCTGCGGTCTGATCACCGACCGGATGATCAAGGAATACACACCCGGCAAGTCAACCCCCCTGGATACCTGGGAGGTGCATTACGTGCTCTCCAAGGCAACGGTCAAAGACGCCATGAACCCCAATCCCTGCACCATCCAGCCCGATGCGCCACTCTGCCGGGCCGCGCAGTTGGTTCACGACAAGAAACTATACGGCCTGTGTGTGACCGACAAAAACGGCGACCTGGTGGGGCTTTTGACCACCACTAATTTTCTGGAAGCCTTGATTGCCATATGCAGCACGGTGTGATTCCAATTCCAAATCAAAGCGGCATCTTCGTTGGCTCGTCTTCGGCTCCTCAACGTACTACCTGTANNTCTTTGATTTGAAACCGGAATGACGACGGTTTGGTCAGGGATCAGCGTTTGACGCGGGGGTCCAGGGCGTCCCTGATCCCCTCCCCCAGCAGGTTGTAGGCCAGAACCGTCACCAGGATGGCCAGACCGGGAAACAGGGACAGCCACCAGGCAAATTCGATGTAAT
>PLYK01000032.1 GCA_003151775.1 Geobacter sp.
GTTCCGGGGACCTGCCGAACAGGAAGCCGACCAGCCCCTGTTGCGCCAGTTCGGAGGCGAAATAGCCGATGGCGCCCGAGGAGGTGTTCGTGTTGAATGTCCCGGCCACGCCGAAACCGCTCTTTTTGGCCTTGGCTGCGACGATGTCCACGGCTCTGCGCACCACCACCATGGCATGGTTNNTGGGCATAGAGGAGCGCCGCGCTGATGGCACGCGCCTCCTCCTCGCCGTAACCGTAGCTACGCACGGACCTGGCCGTCAAATCTTCAAGTTCACTGATGGATATTTTCATGTGCGTTTCTCCTGTACTGCAAAGTGACTTGGGCGTTTATGATTGTCCCCTAAACGTTCTAATTCGCTTTTGCATTCAAGACAGCTCATATTTCAGGCCAGACCTTTGAGGTTTTCAAAACCTCAAAGGTCTTCAAAATGTCAACTCGAATGCAATTTGGAATAAGCCGTTTTCCCAACAAGAAAGCCGCCCGTCAGCCCAAAGCTGATCGAGCGGCTTTTGCACTCTCATCCCTCATCTCTCAACTCTCGTCTAACATTTACGCCTTCGGCCCCAGGCCGGCAATGCACTGATCCTCGCGGACGACCTTGCGCGGCCCGCCGTCAAGGGCGGTTGACCAGTCGTTAGGGAGGGCGATTTCCTCCAGCTTGTCCAAGGAGCCGATATTCTTCGCCCGGTCGTAGATCAATTGCCAGGCGCAATCCAGATCTTCCCGGACCTCGCATTTTCCTTCCCGCGAGCCGCCGCAGGGGCCATTGAACAGGTGCTTGGCGCAGCGGGTGATGGGGCAGATTCCGGCAAACTCGCCCAACCGGCAGTTGCCGCAACCGGCGCACTTTTCCGCCCAGACGCCCTGCGATTCGAGGAGACCCATGAATTGCGTGTTCAGGCCGGGATAAACCGCCGTGTTCGGGAAACGCTCGGCCAGGGCCTGGACACCAACCCCGCAGCCGAATGAACAGATGGCATCATACTCCGCGCCGTGGGAGCCTATGGCGTCGAAAAAGGCATCGTCGCACTGGCGTTCGATGGTGCACTCATCGACCACCACCTCGCCGCGTCCGATGAGCTTCAGGGACATGCGCAGGGCTGAACCGAGAATGCCGGTCTCCCGCTCCCCGCCGGCCAGGCAGACGGTGACACAGGTGCCACACCCCACCAGCAGGACCCGCTTGTGGCCCTTGATCATATCGCGTATTTCTTGAACGTTTTTACGGTTGGCAACGATCATTGGATTCTCCTGCTGGTAAAGCTAATTGGATAATTTCACGCGGCAACGCAACCATGGGCTTCATCAGTCAAATGTGCTTCAGCTTGTTTGGTCATTTCCCGGACACCCTCTTCCGCGCCACGCGCGGGACGGAACGGGCTTGGCCCGAGTTCGGCCAGGCGGGTCGTCATCTCGGTAACAATCTCGGCAAAACGCGGCCCCTGGGCCGAGGAGAGATTGAACATCTCCAAGCGTTCCGGTTCCAGTCCGATCTCGCTCAACAACACCTTGGCCCGCTCAACCCGGCGGCGCGCCCGCAGGTTCCCTTCCATGTAGTGGCAGCCGCCTTCCAGGCATCCGGCGACGAACACCCCGTCCACGCCGCGCTCAAATGCAGCCAGGATGAAGTTCACTTCGAGTTTGCCGGTGCAAGGGAGCTTCAGCACGCGCACATTGTTCGGATACTGAAGGCGCATCGAGCCGGCCAGGTCCGCCGCGGCATAGGCGCAGTAGTGGCAGCAGAAGGCAAGTATCAAAGGTTCATAAGTGGCCATTTAGGGTCCTTCTGTTTAGTGTATGTTAGTGGACAAGTCCGGCTGCCAGCCGCTAGTTAATGTTCTTATGCCACTTCGGCGGCGCTACGCCCACCTGCTCCGGATACGGCGCCTGCACCGGTTTCTCCACCGGTTCCGCAAAGAGAAGGCTGTTTACAGCGGCGAGGATCTGGGTGTCCACATAGTGCCGAAGCTGGATGGCCTTGGCCGGGCACTCGGACGCGCAACTCCCGCACCCCATGCAGACAACTCCCTGTACCTCGGCCTTGTTGTCGGTCCCGATTCTCGGCGCCATGTAAGCGCAAAGATGCACGCAGGTCATGCAGGATACGCACTTGTCCGGGTCAACATAGGCTATCTGGCCGCTGACCGGCATCTGTTTGTGTGACAGGATCGTAGCGGCCCGGGCTGCAACCGCGTTAGCCTGTGAAATCGATTCGGTGATGAACTTAGGCGAGTGTGCCGTGCCGCAGATGAAGAGCCCCTCGCTCGCAAAATCGACCGGACGCAGCTTCATGTGGGCTTCCAGGAAGAACCCGTCGGCGTTCAGCGGCACCTTGAGCAGATCGGAGATTTCCTTCCGGTCGGCGCGCGGTGTCATCGGAGCAGCCAGCACGACCATGTCCGGCTCGACCATCAGGTCCTGCCCCAGGGCCGGTTCACGAACCTTTAGCCGCAGCTTGCCTCCTACCTCCAGCACCGGCGGCTGCCCGGCATCGTACCGGACAAACAGGACACCTTTTTCTCGCGCCTCCCGGTAAGCCGCCTCGCGAAAGCCGTAGGTCCGCATGTCGCGGTAGAGCACCATGATCCTCGCCTTTGGGAACCGCTCCTTCAGGATAAGCGCGTTGCGGACCGCCGTGGTGCAGCAGACCCGGCTGCAGAAGGGACGTTCCTCGCTGCGCTGTTCCACACACTGGATCATGACCACAGTGGCTTTGGCCGGCAGGTCGAACTCCCCTTTGCCCAGGCGGTCGGATAGTTCCAACTGCGTGAGGACCCGGTCGCTTTGGCCGTAACCGTAACTCTGCGGCTTCAGTTCCGTGGCGCCGGTGGCGACCACCACCACGCCATGCTTGATCTCGATGGTTCCTTCCTCCGAAACCACCTTGGAGGTGAAGCCGCCGACATTGCCGTCTACCTTGGCGACATGGGAGTCGAGGTGGACCGTGATGTGCTTGGATGCCCTGAGACGGTCGATGCTCTGGCTAAGGAAGGCCTGGACATCACCGTGATCGAGGGTGTGGTGGAGCTCGCGGATGGTCCCGCCGAGCTGATCGCCCTTTTCCACCAGGTGAACCGGGAAACCCTGATCGGCCAGCGCCAGCGCCGCTGTCATGCCGGCAATGCCGCCGCCGACCACAAGGACGCCGTTATTTACCGGGACGGTATCTTCCTGGAGCGGCATGAGCAGGCCCGCACGCCCCACGGCCATCCGCACGAGATCGGTCGCCTTGGCGGTAGCCTGCTCCGGGGTTGCGCTGTGCACCCACGAGCATTGGTCACGGATATTGGCCATTTCAAAGAGGTACGGGTTTAAGCCCGCGTCACGCAGGGTGTCGCGGAAGATCGGTTCGTGGGTGCGCGGGGTGCACGAGGCCACGACGACCCTGTTCAGCTTGTTGGCGATGATCTTTTCCTTCATCAGGTCCTGGTTGTTGGACGCGCAGGTATAGACGTTATGCTCGGCCAGGATCACATTGGGAAATTTTCCGGCCTTCTTCACCACCGCTTCCACATCCACGACCGAAGCGATGTTGCTGCCGCAATGGCAGACAAATACGCCGATCCGGGGGGGTTCGTCCGTGATGTCGCGCTGCGGCGGATAGCTTTTGGTCCTGATCTGCGTCCCCCTGGCCGGGGCAAGGAGCGACATGGCCCGGGCCGCGGCAGCGCTTGCCTGCATTACCGTGTCAGGGATGTCCTTCGGCTCCTGGAACGCGCCGCCGACATAGACGCCGGGCCGGGAGGTGTCCAGCGGCTGAAGTTCGTTCGTCCGTGCGAAGCCCCAGCGGTTGAGCACCACACCGAGCCGCTCCGCCTGATCATGCAGCGAGGCGCTCGGCTCAAGACCGAGGGAAAGGACGATCATGTCGAACTCCGCCTCGACCGGCTTCATTTCGGGCGTCATGTGCACAAGGCGCAGGTTCTTCGTCCCCGGCATCTCATAGGTCCGGGAGATGAAGGAACGGACGTAACGGACGCCGAGCTTTTGGGCCCGCTCGTAATAGCGGTCGAAATCCTTGCCGAATGCCCGCAGGTCGAGGAAGAAGACGGTCACCTCCAGGCCCGGCTCGTGTTCCATGGCGAGGATCGCTTCCTTGGTCGCCGCCATGCAGCAAACCGAGGAGCAATAGTCATTGTCGCACCCTGAATCGCGCGAGCCGACGCACTGGATGAAGGCGAGGCGTTTCGGTGCCCTGCCGTCGGAGGGGCGGGAGAGGTGGCCGCGGGTAGGGCCGGAGGCGGAGAGCATCCGCTCGAACTGCACGTTGGTCAGTACATTGGGGGCAAAGCCGTAACCGAACTCTCCCCGCCGGGTGGCGTCGAACGCCTCGAAGCCGGGGGTGAGCACGACGCTCCCGACCTGGAGGTCGATGGCCTCGGTCATCTGGCCGTAGTCGATGGCGCCCGCTCCGCACACCTTGGAACAGAGCCCGCATTCGTCGCTCTTGAAATGGACGCAGGTTTCGCGGTCGATATAAGGCACGCGCGGCGATGCCTGGGGGTGGGCCAGGTCTATGCAGGGCCGGGCGGTGAGGAATTGGTCGTAGCCAGTGTTGTGGGGCCTGAGCCTTCGGCTGGTTATGGTCTTCAAGTCAACGGCGCCGGTGGGGCAGACAAAGGCGCAAGCCCCGCAGGCCTGGCACTGGTCCGACTGTTCCGACCAGGCGGTTTTCACCTGTTTGGCAATGCCGCGGCCGTACAGGTTGATCGCCCCGCGCCCCATCATCTCGTTGCAAACCCTGGCGCAGAGTCCGCAGAGGATGCATTTCCCCTCGGCCTTTGGCGTAAAGGGAGTGGATTCGACCCCCAGGCCGGCCGCGAATTCGGCAAGCTCGGTCGAGTCCGGGGCCTGGGCAAGGAGCAGTTCGAGGACTGTCTGTCGCGAGACCTTGACAACCGCGGTCTCCGTATGGACCACCAGGCCGTTCTCGGCCGGGTAGCTGCACGAGGCCACCAGTTGCCGCCCCTGCCCCCTTTCGATCTCTACCAGGCAGACCCGGCAGGCGCCGTAACACGAAAGGCCCCGGTAATTGCACAGGGTCGGGATCGAGACACCCATCTGGCGTGCGGCGTTGAGGATCGTGGCGCCGACCGGGACTTCGGCGGTACGCCCGTCCACAGTTACCATAATCCTATCGGAAGTCGTTGCATCCATAGTCAAGCTTCCACCCCCACCCTAACCCTCCCCCACAAGGGGGAAGGGGACTTTTTGGACTTTTGCAAGAGCCTCAAGATTTTGACTTTATCCCGTGTATCCTGTTCATCCCTGTTAATCTCTCCGGGTACAATTCCCCGAAGCTTGCTTCGATGAGAGTGAATGGTGAATAGTGAATTCTAGCCTTTAACCATTCACCTTTCACGATTCACCATTCACGATATTTAATTGGTTGTACCGGTTGGAGCCAAGCCGCGGCAGACCCCGGCGGGACATTGCTTGTCCCGGATATGCGTCTCAAACTCGTCGCGGAAATGTTGCAGGTTTGTCATTACCGCGCTGGGCGCCATGCCGCCCAGGCCGCAGACTGCGGCCGCCTTCATCGTCCCGGCCAACCGTTCCAGGAGGAAAAGGTCCGCCTCGCTCCCCTCTCCGGTGCAGATCCGGTCCATGATGCCTGCCATCTGCCTGAGTCCCTCGCGGCAGGGGACGCACTTGCCGCACGACTCGTCCAGGAAAAATTCCACCAGATAGCGTGCCATATCGACCATGCATGCCTTGTCGTCCAGGACGATGATCCCGCCAGTGCCGATCATCAGCGATTCATTGGGGCGATCTTCCATGTCGATGGTCAGATCAAGAAATGACGGGGGGATACAGCCGCGGGCAGCGCCGCCGGCCTGGACCGCCTTGAGCGGCCTGTCATTGGGGATTCCGCCGCCTATGCCGTAGATCATCTCGCGCAGCGTGAGGCCGAATGGTATCTCCACCAGCCCGGAGTTGTTCACTGCACCCTCCAGGGAGAAAACAGTCGTGCCCTTGGTGCTGCGGGTGCCCATGGCGGCGTACCATGCCGCGCCGCGGGTGATGATAGGGGCAACGCTGGCCCAGGTCTTGACGTTGTTGACAACCGTAGGGCATCCCCAGAGGCCGCTTACCACCGGAAATGGGGGACGGCTGCGAGGTTCACCCGCTGCCCCCTCGATCGATTCGAGCAGGGCCGTCTCTTCCCCGCAGATATAGGCGCCTGCGCCGACCCGGATACGGACCCGGAACGACCAGCCCGAGCCCAGTATGTCATCCCCGAGGAGGCCGTATTTCTCAGCCTCGTCAATGGCGGTCTGTAGAGTGGCGATGGCCAGGGGATACTCGTTCCTGACATAAACGAACCCCTCTTGCGCGCCGATTGCAAAGGCGCCGATCAGCATCCCTTCCAGGGTGGCGTGAGGATCGCCCTCGAGTACGGTGCGATCCATACAGGCTCCCGGTTCCCCTTCGTCGGCGTTGCAGACCACGTATTTCGTGTCGCCTGCGGCCTTGCGGGCAAAGCGCCATTTCTGGCCGGTGGGGAAGGCTGCCCCACCCCTGCCGCGCAGCCCGGAGTTTATTACCTCGTCGATGACCTTGTCCTGCGGCATCTCCTGGATGGCAACCATGGCGCCGCGATAGGCGCCGCGAGCAATGGCCTCGTCAATCGACAGGGGATCGATCGAGCCGCAACTTCGCAGGATTACCTTTTGCTGACCACGGAAGAAATCCAGGCTGGACCATTCGGGAACCGCTTCCGCTGCCTTTTGGGAGGATGTATAGACATGGCCCTCGCCGGTCAGGACATGCTCCTCGCCGGCAAACCGGCCCAGAGCCATGTCAGGCGACAGCTCTCCGCTCTTTGCGTAAGCAGCCAAGAGGGAGCGGGTCTTCTCCGGAGTCATTCTGGCGTAGCTTATTCGTGGCCCGTTCGGCAAAAGCAGGTCGAGGAGCGGCTCCTGTGAACAAAAGCCGATGCAACCGGTCCGGGCGATTGTGGCGTCAAGACCGAGTTCCTTGACTGTGGCGATGGCAGCGGCCAAAACCGCTCCGGCGCCGACCGCCAGCCCGCAACTGGCCGATCCGACTACTATTTTCAGTTTGTCGGGGTAGAGTGTCGCAAGCCCCGCGGCTTCAACGCCCTTCAGATCTTCTGCTGTGCGTATGGGTTGACTCATCCAAAACCTCAGTTACTTGAATTGCTCCAGGATATCCGAAACCCCGTCAAGGTCTAACCGGGCGAAGTTTTGGCCGTCGATCCGCATGGCCGGAGAGGAGGCGCAGAGACCAAGGCAGCGAACCGTGCGCAGGGTAAAGCGCCCGCTTGGGTCGGTTCCGCCGGCCGCTACGCCGATCTTCTCCTCAAGGCGCTCCAGCATGGCGCGAGCTCCCTTGGAGTGGCAAGATGTTCCGTCGCACGCCTCCACCACGTGATGGCCGACAGGTTCCAGCCTGAGTTGATCGTAAAAGCTGGCGACCCGCAGGACCGAGGCCAGGCGCACGCCCCAGCGGCTGGCCAACTGCTCCAGTATTTCGCGCGGAAGGTATCGGTAGGCGTTGTTGATCTCACGCAGGACCGGCACCATGGCGCCGGGGTCCCCCTCGTGGCGGGCCAGGATCTCGTCGAGCCGTGTCGCGTCTTCCGCTTTGAGTTGTATCTGCGGTTGAAACTCCGCAGGGAGTTCGGGATGGTTGCGCACTGGACAGGCCGCCCAGCAGTCGCCGCAGCCGGTGCACTTTGCGGAATCGACGCTGCGGGGGCGCTTTTGCACCTTGGCGTGGAAATGTCCGGCTTCCCCCTCCAGGCCTGCCACGTCCGCCATGGTCAGCACCTCGATATTGAGGTCGCGCATGCATTCCACGAGCTTGGGTGATATGATGCAGGTGGCGCAGTCGCCGGTCGGGAATGTCTTGTCGAGGCGCGCCATGCCGCCGCCAATGGTGGGGCTTTCCTCCACCAGATAGACGCGGAACCCGGCGGCAGAGAGGTCAAGGGACGCCTGGATGCCGGCAATGCCTCCGCCGCAGACGAGCACGGCGCCACACGGACCCTTGTCGTCTTTATTAGTGGTTGCAACTTTTTGCTGGTTAGCGTCTGAAGTCATAGATCTCTACCAATCCCCGCCAGGAGAGGCTCGGGGCTGATCGTCAGGGCCTCAAGCCCCACATCCTTGTTCGACAAGCCCAAGGCGAGCCCCACGAGCTGGGTAATATAAAGCACCGGCGTTTCCGGAATTGCTCCATGGGCCTTTGTTGCGTCCGCCTGCCGCAGATCGAGATTGCTTTCGCACAGGGGACAGGCGACCGCCAGGCAGTCTGCCCCGGCCTGACGGGCCATTGACAGGAGTCGATGGCTGAGACGGTTGACGATCTCGGAACGGGTGATGGAGAGCGATGCACCGCAGCATTCGGTCTTGAACGGCCATTCCACCGCCTCCGCGCCGATGGCCGTCAAGAGCTGGTCCATACTGCTGGGATGCTCGGCATCGTCGAAGGCGACAATGTTGGGCGGCCGTGTCAACAGACAACCGTAATAACAGGCGACCTTCACATTTTTCAGGGGACGCCGGACCTTCGCGCGAACAGCGTCCACTCCCAGGTCATTGACCAGCACATCGAGCAGGTGTCGAACCTCCACTCTGCCATCGTACGGTTTGCCGGTAACCCGCTCGGCCCGGCTCCGCTCCTCCGGGTCGTTCAACACTGTATGATTGGCGGTGCGCAGCCGGGAATAGCACGAGGCGCAGGCGGTCAGCACCGGCAGGCCCATCGACTTTGCCTTTTGCAGATTCATGACCGGCAGGGCCACACTGAGCGACGCGTTGGTCGTATGGGCCGGTGTCGAGCCGCAGCAGACCCAGTCGGGGATATCTACAAGTTCGATCCCGAGTGCCTGGCAAACCGCCCGCGTGGAGCGTTCGAAGTCCCATCCCGTCGATTCGAGGCTGCATCCTGGGAAAAACGCATACTTCATCGTTTTTTCTCCTCTTCCCCGGCTCGCCTGAAAACGTCGGCTACCTCTTTCGCACTGCCGCTTTTCTTCGGCAGCAGGGAGAGTTTCCCTTTTGCCAGCATCTGCCCGGTCTTTTCCGCGTCGGTGAAGAAGTCGCGGCTTCTGAGCTTGTAGGCGACCATCATTCCCAGCTCAAAGACTCGGCCGTTGCGGCGGACGCTTTGCAAAAACGAGCGATTGAACTGTTCGCCCCTGGCGTTTGGAAGATCTACCTTGGCCTCAACAGCCATCATGCGCAGGCTGTCCATGACCGCGGCAATGTCGATCTGCATCGGACAGCGGGTGGTGCAGGCTTCACATGAAGCGCACAGCCAGATGGCCTGGGATTCGAGTACAGAGTTCTCTTGGCCCAGGTGGATCATCCGCATCACCTGGCTGGAGAGCAGGTCCGAGTCCGGGCCGATGGGGCAGCCGGTCGAGCACTTGTGACACTGGAAACATGCGCTTACCGGTGTCCCGCTGCGGCGCTCCACTTCCTTTAAAAACGTGCTGTTTTGCCAATCAGGCGTGTCAGGCATTGCACTCATCCAACCCTTCCATATCCATTTCTTTTTCGGCGTCCTTGGCCGGGGTAACCTTTCGGTATACCTCGCTCGGAAGCCGCACGACCTTGTCCACTGTCAGAAGATCACGTTCAATCCGGATATCGAACAACCTTTCGTTCTCCCTGAGATAGGGGAGTATCAGCTTCCAATCCGCCTTGGTCAGGCGGCGGTACACCCCGCCGTTTAATTGCTCATCAGTCAGCTTCTTGTGGGGGTCACGCACGAAGATTGCCCCGCCCGAGGCGAGCGAAAGAAGGTTGCTCCCCGGATAAGGGGAATCGAGCGGGATAAGGTTTCCTTCCTCGTCGTGGCGCATGCCGTTCACTATCGCGAAACCGCCGCCGTTATGCGGATCGCCGGCCATGAACGATTCGGCCAGGAAGTCCAGCGCCGTCCCATTGATGATTACCCGAGGCCGGCCGACAGCGTTGATCATGGGACGTCCCGCTGCATTCCCCATGACATAGCAGACCCCACCTTTTGCTCCGTAGAGGAAGGTCTGTCCAACGTCGCCATAGATTACGAGTTTGCCCTGCTTGGTGATCTGACCGAGTTGGTCCTGGGCGTTGCCGTGCATATACGCCTCAAGACCGTCCATGCCGGACGCGAGATAATCGCCGGCGTTGTCGTAGCAGTCCACACGCAGGCCATCGGTGGATGGGCCGAAGCCCGCGGCGTGAAAGCGCGTGCCACGGCTGTTGTAGTGCACCAGGCGCCTCCAACCGAGATGATATGCCCGCACCGCCAGGGTCGCATCGCAGTCGGACCCCTCGGGTTCGAAGCCGCAGGCATTGATCAGGAGGGTTCGCTCCGCCCCGGCAGGGGCGCGCAACCGGTCGCGCGATTCCCAGGTAATCCGCCGGTACGCGCTCTCGCCGAGCTCGTCGCAAAGTGGTTGAGCCGTAAAAATCTCTTCCAGGGCGCCGCGGAGGATGGTGAGGATGGAACTCCGCTTTTTCCTCCCAATCGGGTAGTGATGGTCGATAAGGAGTGTCAGCGCCTCGATTCCCACTACAGGGGCTTTCACCTTCGTCTCACAGGCGATCAGGCCCGCGAACCAGCGCAGCCGGTCGTACTCCAATCCGGCCATGGCGTCTCGCAGATGCTCATACAGAAGCCTCGGTTCAAGCTCGGAAATAGCCTGTTCGATCAGCTCTCGTGCCTTATCCGTGTCGGCCGGACGGGTAAGTGGAACGGAAAGGTCGCAATGGACCTGATCCTTCTTGATCGTGACCGGTTTGCCGAATTTGTCGGAGATGGTCATGGAATATTTTCCAGCGTCACCGTTGTTAGCTTCCTCTGTCGGCGAAACGGTAAAGATGAACGACCCTCCGTCGGTATGGCTGCCGCCGCGGGCATTCCAGTATTTATCGGCAATTGGCGTAAAACGCTTGTCTTCGCTCGCCAGGCTGGCAAGGGTGGCGTCGATGGCCTGCTTCTCGGAGCAGATCAGGCCGATGGAGACCTCTCCCTCCTGCAGCGCGAACACCTGCGGCCGGAGCATGGCGGTGTCCGTGATGCCGATCAGTTGGAATGTCCCCTTCTCGACCAGGCTCCGGGCAATGATGAAGAACCAGGGACCGTCGGGTGAGCCGTGCATGTGCATCGCCTGGATCTGGCGATAGATCCGCTGCTTCTCAGCCGGCAGCTGATCGAAGTCAAACTCCGTGGTGGGGGCAAGCGCCTCGATGATGTATTCGAGCGGATAGTGGTAGACCCGGTTCCAGAGATCGAAGAGCTGGATCGATACCTCCGTGTCGGTGAGGAACTGCGGGAAAATGTTGCGCTGGGCCAGGTACTCGCAGACCGAGTGGTAGTTGGCGAAGTCGCCGTTGTGCACCAGGGCCTCATTCATGCCGATGAACGGGTGGGCTCCGCCGGGATGCCAGACGCGTCCTTTGGTCGGAAAACGCTGGTGGGCGATCCAGATGTGGGCCCGGGTTTCGGAGAGTTGGTAGTACTGGACCGCTGCCTCGGCGAAACCGACGATCTTGAGGATGATCAGGTTCTTGGCATGGGACATGACAAAGGCCCGCTTTTCCCCGAGCGATGCGTAGAAGTCGCGGTTCAGGCGGAGCGAGTTCTGTACTACGAACTCATCCGCCAGTTCCTGTTCGGACAGCCCCTTCAGCCCTTTGTCGACGGCGAACCGCTCCAGCGCCTGCGGCTTGGGGCGGACGAAGTAACGGGCGACGTCGGGGGGACGGATATCCAAGAGAGGGATATCCCGATAGTCATCGACCGTGGGGATGATGCCGCCGTGATCAATATCAAAGAACGGCTCGACGTACTTGCGCTCCACCTCGCCCCTGGCGTCGGGGTCGAGCAGGGCGACCTGAATGATGTAGTCCTCCTTCAGAATAGCGGGCGTAACCCCCAGATCCGCCGCTACCAGACCACAGGCCGCTATCCCGCCACCCTTGCCGTTTCCCCGGTTGCGCATCTGCTTTGACGGTTCGTAGATGTGCTTGCCGCCAACTGGAATGGTGCAGGCAAACCCGGTGACGCCGCAGCCCCCTTCAGCCTCCATCGGCTCACGGAGCCATTCGCCTTGCGGCCTAAATTCGTTGCGCGAGCGCAAAAGGGCTTGGGCTTGGTCATCGGTGTGTTTCATATGGGGCACATTCCGGTTATTCATATCAGGCACCTTCACCCGGTTCATAATCAAGATGGTAGAGCAGATCGCTCCGGCCGCGCAGAGCTGCCACGGATTCGACTCCCAGACGGCAGAGAATATCCACGAGCATTTCGCGCCAGGCATTGTACAGGTTAATCAGCCGCTGCGTGCCCCAGTCGATGGAGATCCGGTCGCAGTAACCGGCAGCCGTTGTGGTGATGCCGCGCGGACAGCCGCAGCCGCTCTCGCAATTGCCGCAGCGGATACATCCCAGCGCGACGATTTCGGAGGTGCCGATGACGACACCGTCCGCGCCGAGCGCAATGGCCTTGACTATGTCATACGGAGTGCGGATTCCGCCGCTGGCTATGACGGTAACCGCATCACGGATTCCCTCCGCTTCCAGGAACCTGTGGACCCGGCTGATGCCGTACTCGATCGGCATGGCGATATTCTTCTTGGCGATGTTCGGCGCTGCGCCGGTGCCCCCGTAACTGCCGTCGAGGTGCACGATATGCACCCCCGCGTAGTAGGACCCAACCGCCACCATGTCCACGTCGGCCGGTGTCGAGACCTTTGCGGAGATCAGCGCCTTGGGATTAACGTGGGCAATCCAGTCGATATGCTTCTTGTGGTCCTCAATGGAGTACACGCTATGGAACGGAAACGGACTGAACAGGGGCATGCCGACGACCGCCTCGCGCATGGCTGCCACCGGAGGAGTGTTTTTATCCCCCAGAAGATGCCCCCCAAGACCCGGCTTGGCCCCCTGGGCGTACTTGAATTCGACCACCGGTGCACGCTGGATAGTTTCCTCGCGAACGCCGAAAAGTCCTGTGGCGACCTGGGTAATCACATGGTCGGCATACGGGATCAAGCGGTCCACGTAGCCACCTTCGCCGGTGCAGGTGAGCGTGTTCCACGCCTTGGCGGTACGCGCCCGGCTAAGGATCGCATTGATGCTGGTGGAACCAAACGACATGCCGCCGCCATACCACGGAACATCGATCTTCAGCCGCTGGCGTGAATCGTTGCGCCGGTTGAGGTGAATTTCGGTGTTGATATCCTCCGGGCGGAGCCCGGGGGGGGGAGAAACAGGAAATTTCAGGCGAATTCGGTCAAAGCCGCCGCCGCTGGCGCCGATTTCACATTCCCTGCCCGGTCCCGGTGGATGCCCGGTCTCGGCCATCTGCCAGGTGCTCGTAATCAGCTCCGGGGTCCAGCGGAAGTCGCCGAGAGTCTCAAAGGCGGGATTAGTGGCGAGAGATAGGGCATTCTGCGGGCATGCCTGAATACAACATGTGTCGCTCTTTTCGCAGTCTGTTCCGATACAGCGGTAGTCGAGAGGACGGATGATCAGCCGGTAGCCGGTTGGCCGGGTGTGGACACCATAACCGCATACCTGTGCGCAGCGGCCGCACTGTTTGCATGCAGAAGACCTGTGGACGCGGTATTTGCCGATTTCATTGCGGTAGCGTGGCACGGTAGGCCGCACATCGCGGGTAACCTGTGCGTATTCCGGATGATCGAGGAAATCCTCGGTCGCTTCGTCCTGTTCGGATTTGTTTATCGTTTTTGTGCTCATATCGATATGCTGCCCTCTTTGCGCGTCCCGAAAAGAGGTGCGAAAATTTCCCGCTCCAGGTCCTCGAAGAACATGCACCGGCCTACCTCGCCACGCAGCCGGCGGACCTCGCGGATTCCCATGGCGCCCATCAGTTCGAGCAGTTGCGAGTGCCACGCCCCCATCAGGTTGATCATCCGATCTATAGCGAACTGAGGGTCGATCTCATCCAGAGCGATCTGACAGCGCTCTCCTCGATCACACTCGCCGCACATTCGGCATTCAAGAGCAATCATGAGTGGGATGTCTATCGCGACGAGGTCCGCGCCGCAAATAATAGCCTTGGCCATGTGCTCTGCCTGGGCGATGCCTCCTGAGGCAATTATCGTTATCTGGTCCCGTGTGCCTGCCTTGACCAAGGCGCAATGGACTTCACGGATCACATCCCTTGCATGGCGCGGGTTGGCGGGAGCATTCTCACGGCCGTGGGAGTCAAAGAGCAGGTGCAGCACTTCAACCCCCTTTTCGGCAAGTTCGACTGCCCGCTGAGCCGTAACCGGCGAGGAGTCCAGCCGGATTGCCACGATCCGCTCAGGATTCTTTTCCTTCAAAGCGGCAATAACAGCACCGATGAGCGGCCGGTCCGGGATCATAACCATGCCGGCCGCCGCAAACCTCTCTTCCGTTAGGGCTTCAACATCGTCCAAGAGCGGGATGATGTGGTCTTTTGCCACGGAGATATCATCCGTTATCGCGTTGCCACGGACAACCGAGAACAATTCCAGGTGGGCCGCAGCCTTGGAAACGGCAGCCGGAACCGGCTCCCTCTGCCAGCGTTCAGGGATAGCCTCGAAAATTATGGGCATAGGAGATACGAGCAAGGGAGGCGAAGCGATCAACTCGTTGTTTTCGAAGATCAAATGATCGTTTTTCCGGCCGATGTCAACGCTGGTATTGATATACTCGCGGCCGTGGATGCCGTCCCGCGTAGGACGCACAATCTCGGACATGTCGGTCCACATCGAATCGAAACCGGTGCCGGTAAAAGGGCCTCCGTAGCCTGCGCCCGATACAGGCACGCGGCCGGTGTCGGCCTGATACCAGGTGGCCAGGATGATTGCCGGCGTATAGTATGCGTCTCCCATGCGATTGTATTCAGGATTCACCACACGGGTGAGAATCCCCTTGGTGCAGTCCTGGACGCAACTGAGGCATCCCTTGCACTGGTAGATGTAATCGAGATAACCGACTTCGTCATGCAGCTTGCCGGCTTCTTCACGGTAAAAGCCGTAGGCGCAGGCGCGCTTCACGCAGTTATGGCAACTCGCGCAGTCCTCGCGCCAATCGACAATGCCGAATTTTCCCACCGGTCTGAAACGGGGCGGGGCTGGTTCCGTATGGATGTGGTATTTATCAGGCACGGCTAGGCAATCCCCAGTCCAGATTTCTCTAGGAACTCGATGGCCATGTCGGCGTCCCCATCGGCGCGCACCTCGAAACCGCGCAATCCTTTCAGGCCGGACAGACTCTGAACGGTCTCAAGGGCAATTTCGATCCCCACTGACCGCTGTCCTTTCTTATCACCCGGTGCAAAGATGCGCTCAAGTACCGCATCAGGGATCATCGGGTTCGGGCGCCTGGCGGCGTAAGATTTGGCAAGATCGGCATCTGCCAGAGGGCGGATACCTGCCAGGATGGCCACCTTCTCATGCAAGCCGCGTTTGGTTACCTCGGCCCACCATAGCCCGAAGCGCTCCACGTCGAAAACAGGTTGTGTGATGATGAATTTCGAGCCGGCGGCCACCGCCTTTGCGAGCCGGATGACCTGCATCTCCAGGGGGTCTGCGTAAGGGGAGGCGGTCGAACCGAGGCAGAATGGCCCGGCATCCGCAAAACGTTCCTCTCCCACTAGCGAGCCGTCATCGGCAAGCCCGCCGTACATGCCCAAGAGCTGTATGGAATCGATATCAAAGACATTTTTGGCCTTGCGGCAGGGACCGAGGGTCTGATGCGTTCCGGTCGTGCAGAGAAGATTGCGGATGCCCATTGCCTGCGCGCCCAGGCAGTCCGACACCAGGGCGATACGGTTCCTGTCACGGGTGGTTACATGCACAATCGGTTCGACCCCTTCCGCAAGGATCAACGATGCTGCGGCGATTGCCGACATATGCACGCCGTCCCTGTTATCGCTGACGCCTACGGCATGCACTTTCCCGGCAAAATGCCTTGCCGCGGCACGCAACGGAGCGGGGTCTCCTCCTTTTGGGGGTGAAAATTCAGCGAGAAGTAACTGTTTGCCGGATTCTATTCGTTTATGGAGCTCTGTTTTCTCAATTGCCATGATACCCGCCTGATGTGGACCGTTTTTATAGGGGCGGGTTGAATCCCGTCCCCGTTCTACCCCGCTGCTGGGAATGATATCGCTCCCAATGCGCTCATACGTTGCACCGCATCCCGAACAAGCGGCTCAAGCAGTTCTGGCGGCTCATCCGGTGAAACATGCAAAAGCTCTACCCGCTCCGTCTCAAGTCCGATCTCGGTGAGTAACCGCTGCATCGTGCTAACGCGGATCTCGGCCCGGTAGTTGCCCTGGGCCAGATGACATTCTCCCTTGGGGCACGCGACAATGCAAAGGCCGCGGCTTCCTCCCTCGAATGCATGCATGAGATATTGTCCGTCCATCTTGCCGCTGCACGGAACCTCCCGCACGAGGACGTGCGCGCCGTCCTGCTGCCACTGGCGCGGCAGGCGCGCACTCACGGCAATACAGTTACAGCAGATATATACAATAATGTCCGGAGACGCGGAGTGCGCCATACTGCTTTCCTCACGCCTGCCATGCGTACCGCTTTACAGCACATTTATCATGGCCTGTTATTAACGAAAAAAATATTGAATGCAATATATGTGCCTGTGATCCGCTGCCTCAGGGGCGGCGAAACCTGAAACTCTAACTGACCGAAATTGCGACAACAAGGCGAGCAGAAGGCCCAGGCCGGCTATCGGCATCAAAAGGATTTGAGTATAAATAGTACTCAAATTTAATCTATTTTATGTACACAGATATATGGATCGGCTCCGATGAGGTATCCTGACGACAGCGGACACTCCCGCTTGGTAAAACTGCCGGCGCGAACGGATAATCCTGGAAAAAGCATTTGCCACAGAGCCACTGAGATAAACATTTCAAAAAGTTAGACAATATTTTGGTCAAATTTCTCTTCACCATTTAAGGATTTGAGAATATTTGAAAAAACTCTGTGATTTTCTCTGTGTCTCTGTGTCTCTGTGGCAGAAGTGCCGTTTTTGGATAATAAGTTTGAAAAAAAATATTGACTCGCGTCTCTTTCTATTGTAAAAATGCAATTCTCTTTGAGCCGCTAGCTCAGTCGGTAGAGCACCTGACTTTTAATCAGGTGGTCGTTGGTTCGATCCCAACGCGGCTCACCACTGAACACGTCCCCTTCGTCTAGCCCGGCCCAGGACACCGCCCTTTCACGGCGGCGACACCGGTTCAAATCCGGTAGGGGACGCCAAAAATACCGGCCCTGGACACCTGTCCGGGGCCTTATTCGTTGGGCATATAGCTTAGCTGGTAGAGCAGCCGACTCTTAATCGGCAGGTCGTTGGTTCGATCCCAACTATGCCCACCAAACAAAAAAAGAGCCCTTCCGCGCATTATGCGGAAGGGCTCTTTTTTTGCGTCTACGGTCCCTGGATTCAAATCAGAAAATCGGAGGCGGTCGTGACAAGCTTTCACGCCACTTTCAACAATCTGCCTGCATTTCGATTCTGAATTCTGCACCACACGGCACATTGGACGCTGTCAGGCTGCCCCCCATGTTTTTTTCTATAATCATCTTAGACATATACAAACCGATGCCTGTGCCTTTGTCCGGCC
>PLYK01000046.1:0-1004 GCA_003151775.1 Geobacter sp.
GGTGAAACCTGCTCTCTACTCTACCCAGAATTTTATGGTGTCCCCAGAATTTTCTGCAGAATTTTCTGAAGGTGGAATTAAGTATGGTGTCCCCAGAATTTTCCAGAATTTTCAAGGTGGAATTAAGTATGGTGTCCCCAGAATTTTCAGAATTTTCTGCGCAGCTTGATCGCCGACAGGATCAGGTTGGCGACAATCGAGACGAAGTGGATTTCGTCCACCGTAAAGTGGCGTACCGAGGTCGACTGCAGGTTGATGACCCCGTAGCTATTCTTCTTGTCGGTGATGGGAAAGGAGAGCATGGCGTTGTACTTATCCTCGTTCAGTTCCGGGAAAACCTTGAACCGCGGATCGCGCGACGCGTTGGAAAGGTTCAGGGGCTGCATCTCCTTGGCCACGGCGCCGGTGATCCCCTCGCCGGTCTTGAGCCGGATTTTGCCGACATGCTCCTGCTCGAAGCCGTGGGTGGCCTTGAGCACCAGTTCATCCCCCTCAAGAAGGTAGATGTTGCAGATATTCACCTTGAGCTGTCCGGCAAGCTTGTTGGCCACCGAGTTAAGCACCTCGCTAAGCTCAAAATCGGAGGATACCAGCATGCTGATTTCTTTGAGGGTGATAATCTCCTGATGTTCCCTGCCGGCGCGATGCGTCAGCAGCGCCACCTTCCCTTTTTCGCTTTCCCCATGAGGGGTAAAACAGCAGTCGTGGTAATAAGGGTTGGCCGTTTGAACCGCCTCAGGAATGGCGCGGAAGTCGGAAAAACCGCAGGAACAACTCATTTTTAACCGATGGGTGTCGATACGCCGGTTCATCATGACTCTGCCGCACTTGCGGCAATGGGCGGTCAACTGCATAGAGGAACTCCTTTGTGCGGGTAAGGCGGAGAGGGCGCAAGGACCTCCTGGAAGGAAAGAACCGCTGCCCCATTGTGGCAGCTACATTTCATATCAAGATTAGCGAGCCTCTTGCAAAACTCTTGCAAACTGACTCCCCCTCCCTTGACG
>PLYK01000046.1:1020-3871 GCA_003151775.1 Geobacter sp.
GGACTTTTTGGACTTTTGCAAGAGCCTCTAGCGTCTGCTATCATGAAGAAACGTTAAATGCAAGTAATATTTCACGGAGACTCCGATGTTCTCCCGGCAACCTTGCGCAGCTCCGCCAGCAGGTTGTCCTCGATCTCGATCTCGCCGCATGCCAGGCGCTTTTTCGCCAGGCGCGAGCCTTGCTCTCCCGGCACGAAAATCTCCGTTACCCCGGGAAGCTTCCTGGTCGCCTTGACCTTGCGGCAGATCGCGCCGACATTGCGAATAAATTCGTCCCGGTCGCCGAGGATTCCGGGGTCGATGGCGAAGATCAGGTGGCCCCAGTTCCCCTTGCTGTCGCCCATGCCACAAAATGCCGCGCCAACGAGGGGACCGGCAAGGATCTCGCCGATCATGGCCAGGCCGGAGCCCTTGTGGCTTCTGTCGAAGGAGCGGATGGCGCCTTTGATGGCCTCCTGGGGGGTGGCGGCGGGACCGCCTTCGGCGTTATATGCAACATCATCGGGAATTGTCCGCCCTGCCGTTTCCGCCTCCACCAGTCCGTAGAATGAGATCGCCGCGGTGGACATATCGAGCACGATCGGGTCCGGTTCGGCCGGGATGCCAACGGCCACCGGATTGGTGCCGAAGACCGGTTCGCAGGAGCCATGCATGGCGACCCGTTCCGGGGACCTGCCGAACAGGAATCCGATCAATCCCTGCTTTGCCAGTTCGGAGGCAAAATAGCCGATGGCGCCCGACGAGGTGTTCGTATTGAAGGTACCGGCAATGCCGAAGCCGCTCTTTTTGGTCTTTTCCACGACGATATCCATGGCTTTGCGCACCACCACCATGGCATGGTTCCGGTTGCCATTGATCCGTGCGGAGATGGGGGTCTCCAGTTCGACAACAATTTTTCCTGCCCCCATGTCCTTTGGTATTCCCTTCCCGATGAGCTTCACCACACCCTGGTTGTTGCCTCTCAGCTGGGCATAGAGGAGTACATCGCTGATTACCCGGACCTCCTCATCGCTGTAGCCGTAGCTCCGCACAGCCCTGGCCGTCAAGTCTTCGAGTTCACTGATGGATATCTTCATGCGCGTTCCCTCCGAAATAGCATCAAGTCATTCTACTTAGGGCGCCTCTTCCTTGTAAAATCAAAGGGGGCACCTCGAAACGGATAATTCCGATTTCAAGGTTCCCCCTTATAAGATATCCGTCTACTAACATAATTTCAGGCTTTTGGACCCAGACCGGCAATGCATTGATCTTCGCGGACGACCTTGCGCGTGCCGCCGTCGAGACCGGAGGACCAGTCGTGCGGAGTTGCGATCGACTCCAGCTTGTCGAGCATGCCGATTTCCCTGGCGCGATCGTAGATCAATTGCCAGGCGCAATCCAGACCTTCACGGACCTCGCACTCTCCATCCCGCGAGCCGCCGCAGGGACCGTTAAACAGACGCTTGGAGCAACGGGTGATCGGGCAGATCCCCGCAAATTCGCCCAGCCGGCAGTTGCCGCAGCCGGAGCACTTTTCCGTCCATACCCCCTGCGCCTCCAGAATCCCCATGAATTGCGTATTCAGACCGGGATAGACAGCGGTTTTCGGAAAACGTTCTGCCAGTGCCTGGACCCCCGCTCCACAACCGAACGAGCAGATTGCATCGTATTCCGCGCCGTGGGAGCCGAGAGCGTCGATGAAAGCATCGTCGCACTGCCTTTCGATGGTGCACTCATCGACCACCACCCCTTCGCGGTCGTCGAGTTTCAGCGCCATTCGCAGTGCTGAGCCGAGGATGCCCGTCTCCCGCTCCCCGCCTGCAAGGCAGACGGTTACACAGGTACCGCATCCCACCAGCAGGACCCGCTTATGGTCCTTGATCATGTCGCGTATTTCACGGATGTTCTTACGGTTGGCAACGATCATGTTTTTCTCCACTTAGGTTTGCTTCGGCTTGCAGGGTCAGTTCCCGGACTCCCTCTTCCAAGGTGGTACGCTCCGGGCGCAACGGGCTCGGTCCAAGTTTGGTAAGGCGCGTGCTCATCTCGGTCACGATCTGCGCAAAACGGGGACCCTCGGCCGAGGAGAGATTGAACATCTCCACCCGCTCCGGTTCCAGACCGATCTCGCCCAGAATCTCCCGGGCGCGTTCCACCCGGCGGCGAGCCCGCAGGTTCCCTTCGAGGAAGTGGCACCCCCCCTCCAGGCAGCCCGCGACAATCACGCCGTCCACGCCCCGCTCGAAAGCAGTGAGGAGGTAGTTCACCTCAAGCTTGCCGGTGCACGGGAGCTTAAGCACACGCACGTTGGTCGGGTACTGGAGCCGCATGGAGCCGGCCAGGTCCGCGGCGGCGTAAGCGCAGTAGTGGCAGCAGAAGGCGATGATCAAAGGTTCATTTTCGGCCATGGGGCTCTAACTCCTATGCCATTTCGGCGGCGCGACCCCGACCCGCTCCGGGTAGGGCAGTTTCGCCGGCTGCTCCGATTCCGCCAGAAGGAGACTGTTCACCGCGGCCAGAACCTGGTAATCAACGTAATGGCGAAGGGTTATGGCCTTCGCCGGACACTCCGAGGCGCAGCTGCCGCAGCCCATGCAGATAACACCCTGCACCTCGGCCTTGTTGTCGGCCCCGATCCGCGGCGCCATGTAGGGACAGAGGTGGACACAGGTCATGCAGGCGACGCACTTGTCCGGGTCGACGTAGGAAATCTGGCCGCTCACCGGCATCAGCTTGTGCGACAGGATCGTCGCCGCCCGGGCCGCCACCGCATTGGCCTGGGAGATTGTTTCGCCGATGAATTTGGGCGAATGGGCGGTGCCGCAGAGGAACAACCCCTCGCTGGCGAAGTCCACCGGGCGGAGCTTCATGT
>PLYK01000056.1 GCA_003151775.1 Geobacter sp.
TCGGACGCCGCCGAGCGCTCGGACTCCTCGATCTCCTCCACGATGCCGGCTGAGAGGAGGAAGCGGCACTGCTCCCCGAACCAGACAGGCTGCAATCCCAGCTCCTCGCCCCGGCGCATCAGGGTGGTGAAGTCCACGTGGGAGGTAATGTCCTGCCTTCCCAGGCGGATATAGGGGTCGTCCTCCACCTGGTGGCGATAATAGCACAGAAGCGTCCCTTGCTTGCGATGCGGCGCATAGAGTTCCGCCGCCGGGTAGCCGTAGTCGATGGTCAGGACGAAACCGCGCTTTAGCGACCGGGCAGCCGCGGCCAGCCACTCAGGGGCGGCCAGGTTGACCTCGGCCTGCTGGCCGGGCAGAAGCGTTACGCCGATCCGTTCCAGGTGGCCGGCGATGGCCGGCGCTGACGGCTCTCCCGCCTCTTCGGCGAACCCGCCGTCCCCGAGCGTGACGTAGATCTCCCGCAGTCCCTCCGGCGCCATCATGACCCGGTGCACCGGCAGGGCATCGATCAATTCGTTGGAGAAGAGGCAACCGCTGAAGCTGAAACCGTCCGTCCCGAACGCCTCCGGCGCGAGCCAGCGCAGCCGTTCCCGATGGTTGTTCAATAGTTCGGCTTGGGCGGCCTGCAGGGAGGGCTCCCGCTCCACCAGCACCAGGTCCAGTCCGGCGTACATCTTAGGCTCCCGTTCGGCCAGGTAGTCCATGATGTCGCACGCCAGGCGGCCGTTGCCGGCGCCGCACTCCACCAGGGTGAACAGGTCGGGCGAGCCCATGCAGCGCCACATCTGGGCGAACTCCCGGCCTATGACCCGGCCGAAGGCGGCATGAACCGAGATGCTGGTGTAGAAATCCCCTTCCGCCCCCACCTTGCGTCCCGGCGAGGTGTAGTATCCCAGCCCCGGTTCGTACAGGCAGGCCTCCATGAAGGCGGCAAAGGTGATCCTGCCTGCGGTTTTGATGCGTTTGACCAGTATGTCTTTAAGCTGCGTATCGTCTTTCATCGGCTCCTGCCCATGTCTCAGATTCAGGTATCTGGTTATAATTCACGCAACAGGCAAAGTCAAACAGGCCGTTTGCCGGCCTTTTCCGCCTTCTTTTCCTTGCCGCGGTAATACTGGCGCATCTCGCGCACATGACGTTTCACCTCCCGCCGCAACTCGGGCGGGTCGAGCACCTCGGCGTGCATGCCGTAGGATAGTATCCAGGAGACCAGTTCCATCTCGCCGGCGGCCTCGAACTCGACCGTTGCCCGTCCTTCCCGGTCGGTACTGATCTTCTGGCCCGGCATCCAGACGCGCTCCTTCACGGCATGAGCGACGGCCGGCGAAAAACGGACCCGCACCTTCATGGGGGTATCGCTGACCAGGCCGAAGGCGCTTGTGAAATGGGCCTCCGGCTGATAACCTGCAGGAATCTCGAAGCGCTGCCGGGTCACCTCGATGCCGCGGACCCTTTCCAGGGCAAACAGGCGCATGGCCTCGCGGTTGTGGGCATAACCCAACAGGTAGATGCCCCCCTTGTGGAAGACCAGGGTATAGGGATCGATTTCATACTCTTCATGATCGTCTTTCCCTTTTTTGGCATAGCTCAGGCGCACCCGGTACTGGTGCAGCAGGGCGCGCTGCAGCCCCTCAAGATAGCAGGCCGCGGCAGAGTAATCCCGGGCGCCGTGAAGGATCGGCAGGGATACCCGCGCGATCCGTTCCAGGTGGGCGGCGTAACGGTCCGGCAGGATTGATGTGATGGTGCGGAACAACTCCTCGATCTCGGCCTGGAAAGGGGTGCCGGCCAGGTAGACGCCCAGGGAGCGCAGCAGATAGAGCGACATCAGTTGGGGCAAGGTGAAGGTGATGGGCGGGATGTTGCGGGACTTTGTCAGGAAACTGTAGACCTTTTTCCCCCCCAGCCACTCGGAGGTGAGGGTGTAGCCGGCCTCCTCGACGGCATTCAGGTCGCGGTGGATGGTGCGCCGGTCAACGCCGCACTCCTCGGCCAGATCGTCCAGCGTCATGCCCCGCCGGGCTTCAAACAGCCGGATAATGCTGTGCAGCCGACCCGCCTGGGAATACTTTTTGGCCGGTTTTCCTTTCTGCATGCTTCCCCCTTGCCGTTTTTTGAATTATCATTACAATGTGTTCGCGGATACTGGAACGTAACGGGAAAATATTGTAGACGATTGAGCCATTTTGACAATACATTTCTGACATATACTGTCATGGTACATGACTGGCTCAAAAAGCCGGGGAATAGCAGGTTGTTGAAAATCGTCATGAGGAGGCCGTTATGCAAGGCGCAAGCGAGCGAGAAGGCGAAGCGTACCCCTCGGTACGTTGAGCTTTTGAGCGAGCGGCAACGCCGCAGAACGGCCCCGCAGTAGATTTTCAACAACCTGTTAGGGCTCTTTTGGTCCCGGTGGCTTCATGAAAACTGCTGCGCCATGCGGCCCGCGTGGATAACCTTACAAATGGCCGGCTGACGGAAATTCCGGTTGGGGATTGCTATGGACGAAACTCAACAGATTCGGCACTATCCCGGCTTTCGGCAGCGCTATGCGGGGTACGACCGCATCATGGGCAATATCTCCTGGCTGCTGATCGCCCTGGTGACGCTCGACATCAAGCTGATGCCCACCGAGCACGCCAGCCTGATCTTTCTGGCCGCCTTTTGCGTTCTGCTGTTTTTCTACAACATCAATGCCCGTTACGGCGTTCTCTCCCGCAAGTACAGCCCCTTCAAGACCTTTGTGGACCTGATGGTCTTTCTGGCCTTCATCGTGGCGGTGTGCTGGTACACCGGCCGCATCACCAGCCCTTTCATGTCGCTGATCTACCTGATCCTGATGGCCACCTCCCTGACCCAGGGCAGGCGGGTCACCTATTTCATGGCCGTCCTGGCCGTCAGTTCCTACGTGCTTCTGGCTTCGGAGGAGTTCAAGGGGATCAACGATTTCCTGACCCATACCCTCGAGTTGTTCCCGTTCATGCTGATCGCCCATCTGGGGGCCATGCTGGCCGGAGAGACGGAGAGCGCCCGCCGCGAGGTGGAACGGCTCTCGCTGACCGACGAAGTGACCGGCATCAACAACATGCGCAATTTCTTCATGCTGGCCAATGCGCAGGAGAAGCTGTCAAAACGCTATAACCGGCCCTATGCGATCTGCATGATCGACGCCGATAATCTCAAGAAGATCAACGACAGGCACGGTCATCTGGCCGGAACCGAACTGATCCGACAGGTAGCCGCCATGATCGTATCCACGGTCCGTGGTTCCGACATCTGCGCCCGCTATGGCGGCGACGAGTACGTCATCTTGTTCAACGAGACCCCAAAACAGGACGTGATCGCGGCTGTCGAGCGTATCGTCTCCAACATGGCGACGACGCCGTTCGCCTTCGAAGGGGTTACGCTCTCCACAACCCTTTCGGCCGGTCTGGCCGGTTATCCCGAGGATGGCGACGACGTGCGCACGGTCATGGCCAACGCAGACGAGGCCATGTACGTCAGCAAGCGTACCGGCAAGAACCGAATGACCGTTTTCAACAGCACGATGTATGAAAATTCCATTGGAAAGCACGACGAGAGGCATTCGCCCTGATGACCGGGAACCTTCAACTGAGCTACCTGGACCAGCACTTTGCGGATTTTATTCTCCGTATCGACCCTCACCCCTGCGAAGAGCTCTGGTTGGCGGCCGCACTGGTCAGCAATGCCACCGGCCGGGGACACATCTGTCTCGATCTGACCGCCCTGCGCGGGGATGAGTTCACGTTGCAGCACACCCTTGGCCATCAGGCGCGGATACCGGATTCTCCCCGATGGCTTAAGGCGCTCGAACCGTGCGGGACGGTAGGCCGGCCGGGCGACTATGCGCCGCTGGTGCTGGATGGCAACGGCCGTCTCTACCTCCACCGCTGCTGGGATTACGAGCGCCAGGCGGCCGACGGCATCCTGCTGCGCAGCTCGGTGCGGACGGTGGATGATGAACCCCTGTCGGCCGCCTTGGAGCGCTACTTTCCCTCCACGGAGGGGGAACCCGACCACCAGCGGGAAGCGGCCCGGTTGGCCCTGACCCGGGGGTTCACCGTCGTCTCCGGCGGTCCCGGTACCGGCAAGAGCGCCACCGTAGCCCGCATCCTGGCCTTGATCGTCGAGTTGGCCCGCGATCCGCCGCGGATCGTCCTGGCGACCCCCACCGGCAAGGCCGCCATGCGTTTGCGGCGATCCATCATCCAGGCCGCGGAACGCCAGCCGGTCCTCGACGGCCTGCGGCAGACGCTGCCAGCGGAGGTCACCACCATACATCGCCTGCTGGGCGTCAAACCGGGAACTGCATCCTGCCGCTACAACCGGAAAAACCGTCTGACCTGCGACGTGCTGGTGGTGGACGAGGCCTCCATGGTCGATCTGCCGCTCATGGCGCGGCTGTTGGAGGCGCTGCCTGACAGCGCCCGCGTGATCCTCTTGGGCGACAGCGACCAACTCGCCTCGGTGGAGGCCGGCGCCGTGCTGGCCGACATCTGTGCGGGACCGGCCGCTCCCTCCGCCGGGGGGCCGGATCGCCCCGCAATGGTCCAGTTGACCAGGAGTTACCGTTTCGGCCGCGACAGCGGCATCGGCAACTTAAGTCGCCTGGTCAATGCAGGTGACGGCGAGGCGGCCCTGGACCTGCTCGCCTGCGGCAGGTACGGCGATGTCTCCTGGCGGCCGCTGCCCGCCGGCCGCGCCTTTGCCGGCGCCTTCATGGAACGCGTAAAGGACGGTTACGGCGCTTACAGCCGCGCCGCCACCCCGGCGGCCGCCCTGGACGAATTGGACCGCTTTCGGGTTCTCACGCCGCACCGCAAGGGGGCCTGGGGGGCGGAGAACCTGAACCTGCTCTGCAAGGATGCGCTGGGGCTGCATGGCCGGGACGACCGCCTGGGCAGCCTTCTTACGCCGGTTATGGTGACTGGCAACAACTATGAACTGGGGTTGTTCAACGGCGACACCGGCGTACTGATGGACGATCCGGCTTCCGGAAGCCTGGCCGCCTGGTTTGACGACCCGGACACTGGGCTGCGCCGGCTTTCACCCCTGCGCCTGCCGTCCCATGAAAGCGCTTTCGCACTGACTGTCCACAAGAGCCAGGGCTCGGAATTCGACAGGGTGCTCCTGATCCTGCCGGAGCGCGTATCGGAAGTGCTCAGCCGGGAACTGCTCTATACCGCGCTTACCAGGGCCAGGTCGCATGTGGAGATATGGGGAACCGAAGAGGTCTTTCGCTGCACGGTGGAGCGGCGAACCGCACGGAGTTCGGGGCTTCGGGAACGGTTGTGGGGCAAAAGACCCTCCTGTTAACCCCTGCATATACATGAAATTCCTTGAACTGGATGGAACCGCAATGCCGAACAAACCCCGCCGGAAGGCTCCCGCCTGGCTGCTCTGCCTGCTCTTCGCCTATGGAACGATCCTCCTGGCGCTGACGATCCTCAACCGGCTCGGCGCAGACCGCTGGTGGTTCGGGGCGCTGAACCTCTACCTGCCCCAGGCGGTATGGGCGCTTCCCGGCTTGTTTCTGGCCATCTTCACGCTCGTAAAGGCCCGGCGGTGGACCTGGGCGCCTTTGCTGGGGATGGTCTGGGCGGCAGGGCCGCTCATGGGGTTCTGCCGGCCTTTGCCTGCGGCCCCGGAACCGCCGGGGAGCCTGCCGCTTCGGGTCATGACCTGGAACGTCAAGTACGGCGCCCACGGCAGTTTGGCAACCCTGGCGCTCAAATACGATATTGACTGGAACAAACCCGCCGTTGTCCTTCTCCAGGACGCCGGCGGGGTGTTGAACGGCCCCCTCGGGGAGTATTTCAGCACATGGAACGTCCGCTCCAATGGGCAATACATCATCGCGAGCAGGCTTCCCCTGGGCGAATTACAGGTTCTGCGGATTGCCTTTCCCGGTGAGGAACATACCTGCGTGCGGACCCGGGTGCAGGTCGGAGAAACAGCCGTCACCCTGTACAATGTCCATCTCCAGACCCCCCGGTGGGGTCTCAACGCCTTCAGGGCGACGAGGAGGAGGCCATGGTATCTGCCCGAGGCCATCCAGCAACTTGAAAATAATGTGGAGGCGCGCCTTACCCAGGTGCGGGCATTGCAGGACTATGTCCGTCAGGAACAGGGGCCGGTTATCGTTGCCGGCGACCTGAACTCGCCCGATACCTCCCAGGTGTGCGCAACACTCCGGGGGGCCGGTCTCCACGACGCCTTTGCCGAGGGGGGAACGGGGTATGGCTACACATACGGCCATTTTCTGCTGCAACACAGGGTGCCCGGTTTCAATGTTTCCTGGATGCGGATCGACCATATCATGATGAGTTCTCAACTTCAGTCGCGGCGCTGCCGGACCGGCACCGGCCAGGCCTCTGACCACCGTCCGGTAATCGCCGACCTGATTCTGCTTAGGCGCTAGTTGAAAAACCCAGGCAGCCTGTTACAATTTCAGCGCCGGCCACCAACGGGTGGGGCAGGCCTAAGGAGGACGGCATGAAGATATTCATCGCAGGTGGAACCGGCTTTGTCGGTGGTCATGTGATCCGTGAACTGCTTGACCGGGGGCACCAACTGCGCCTGCTGGTGCACCGGCGCGGCGCGGCCTCGGAGGGGATCGAACAGGTAGAGGGGGATGTCACCCGCCCGGAGAGCTTCGAGCAGGGGGTCGACGGGTGCGGCGCGGCGGTAAACCTGGTGGGGATTATCCGTGAGTTCCCCGCGAAAGGTGCGACCTTCGAGCGGTTGCACGTGCAGGCCACGGCCAACCTGCTGGCTGCCGCCAAAAGGGCCGGCATCCGGCGCTATGTGCAGATGTCGGCCTTGGGGACGAGGCCGAATGCCGTTTCCCGGTATCACAGGACCAAGTTCCGGGCCGAGGAACTGGTCCGAAACAGCGGCTTCGAGTGGACCATCCTTCGCCCCTCCCTGATCTTCGGGCCAAAGGACGCCTTCATTACCATGCTTGCCCGCCAACTGCGCCTGGCGCCGGTGATGCCGGTCATCGGCAGCGGAGCATACCGTCTCCAGCCGATCCATGCCGATGATGTTGCGCGTTGTTTCGCCCTGGCGCTGGAGATGCCCGCGACCATCGGGCAATGCTACGAGTTGTGCGGCAACGACCGTCTGACGTATGTGGATATGCTGGATGCCGTTGCCGCTGCCATGGGCAGGTCTGCGCCGCTCAAACCCCGCCTACCGCTGGGGGTGATGAAGCTGGTCATCCCGGTCATGCAGGGCATACCCCAATTTCCCATCACCATGGACCAGTTGCAGATGCTGGTGGAGGAGAATATCTGCGACGGCCGCTGGAAGCAGACCTTTGGGTTTGAGCCCAAGGGATTCAGGGAGGGGATCGGAGAATACTTAGTCAGGTAGGGTTTCGGCCGGCGCTTGACTTGGCGATTGTTTTATTGTATAAAACGACGTACGGAGATATCGTTATGGTTAGACACCCATCCTTATATTTGTCTGCTGTCGGGGCCGCGCTTCTAATGATGTTTGTCGCCGTCAGGCCTGCCGCCGCCGGCGGTGCGGAGCCGGCAAAGCTGGAGGAGGCTCTCGAAGAGCTCATCCTGAAGAGCAGCCCGCTGGGGCCGATGGATGGATTCGCCTCCTACTACGCCAAGCGCTTCGAAGGGTGCAGAACCACGTCGGGCCACCGCTATCACCCTGATAAACTGACTGCTGCCCATGAAAGCCTGCCGCTGGGTACCGTGGTGCGGGTGGTTAACCCGGCCACCAGCCAGGAGGTGCATGTTACGATCAACGATCGTTGCGCCAGAAGGTCCTTCAACTTCATCGACCTGTCCCGTGCGGCAGCCAAGAAGATCGGTTTGTGGGGCAAGGGCAAGATAAAAGTCGTGATCATCCCCCTGCTCCAGCAAAAACTGGAAAAGCCTTCCTGATGTAACTGCCCGTTTTTCCACCCTTGCTGCGCTCTTTTCCCAAGCCATCCGCCCTGTTGGACCGGTGAAATCGTTTTGACAAAGCCGGGGCGACATGATATAAGAATAATTCTTTTGCAGCCGGAAAACACCCTGTTCTGCATGTTCCCGTTTGCAGGCGCATATGATAGCCGGGCCCCACGCAACGGCACGCCGTGAACTCCGCCAGGTCCGGAAGGAAGC
>PLYK01000022.1 GCA_003151775.1 Geobacter sp.
TCTGCAGATGGCCGATGAAGTGCCATTCCAGCGGCTCCGCTACCTCGGCCGCCTTGGCGGTCAACTCCTTGACGTAGTTCTCGCCGAAGATGACCTGTCCCGCCCGGCAGGCCGCTACAACATCATCCGGGGGGCGGGTCTTGGAAACCGCCACCAGTCGCACCGTCCGTGGATCGCGGCCTGCCTTGGCGGCCGCCTCGGCGATCNNATGGCCTGAAGATGAGATGTAAAACGGTATATTGGTAAGTTCCGAGTCCCTTAGGGCAGCGCCTCGACCGTCTGCAGCACCTCGTACAACTCCGCCATCGGCAGGCCGACCACATTGGTGTACGATCCGCAGATGGAGCGGACGAAATGCACGGCGCCCCCCTGGATAGCGTAGGCCCCGGCCTTATCCCTGGGGCAGCCGCTGTCGACGTAGTCCCGGACCTCTTTCTCCGTGAGGTTGCGGAAGGTTACCTCGGTATGCACGCTCCGGCTGAGATGGATGCCGCTCACCTTGTCGAAGACCGTAAAGCCGGTTATGACCTCGTGTTTTCTGCCGGACAGGGCGGTCAGCATGCGGAAGGCATCGGCATCATCGGCAGGCTTTCCCAAGATGGCGTCGTCCAGTACCACCACGGTGTCGGCACCGATGAAGAAGCGGCCGGCCGTTGTCCGCGCCACGGCATCGGCCTTCCCGCATGACAGGCGGATGACGTGCTCGGACGGTTTTTCGCCGGGCAGGACATCCTCGCAGATATCCGCCGGCACCACCGTGAATTCGATGCCGGCCAGGGCCATCAACTCCGTGCGGCGAGGCGAGACAGAGGCCAGAACGATTGCTCCATGTTTCATACGATCACTTCTCCTACGGTGGGTCTTTGTGCCCGCTACGGGCTTTTTGCTCCGCCTCCGGATCCTGCCAGTGTTTTTGCCAGTCCTTCCTGCGGACCTTCATCAGGATGAAAACACCGGGTATTATGACGACCCCCCATAGTATACTGGTCTCCACGCCGTTGACGATACCGTAGATAAGCGACGCCACCCCCATCATGAGCAGCATGGTTTCCAGTGACAGGATCCGCCCGACGAGCGAGATCTCCTGACGTTCCTTACCGCTATTGTGCGGCATGCGGATTATCCTCCCAGGGGAACATCTTGCCCGGATTAAGTATGTTGTTGGGATCGAGGGCGTGCTTGACGGCTTTCATGACCGCGATCTGGTCCGGGGTCAGCTCCAGCTCGATATAGGGCGCCTTGGAAAGCCCCACGCCGTGTTCACCCGACATGGTCCCACCCAGGTCGAGGGCGGCTTGGAAGATCTCCCTGATCGCTCCCTCGGCCCGTTCCGACATGCCGGGGATCTGTTTGTCGATCATCACGTTGACGTGGATGTTACCGTCTCCGGCATGGCCGAAATTGACGATGGGAACGTCGAACTTCTGCTGGATGGCCTCGATCCGCCTGATCACATCGGGAACCTTGCTGCGGGGCACGACGATGTCCTCGTTGGCCTTGTCGGGATTAATGTCCCTGAGCGACGGCGACACCAGGCGGCGCACCTTCCAGAGCTGTTCCGACTCGGCTGCGCTCTCGGCGGCACGGAACTGGACCAGACCCAGCGGTTTGATGATCTCATGAATCTGGCCGGCCTGTTTCTCGATCAACTCCCGGTCCCCGTCCACCTCGATCAGCAGCACTGCGCGCCCCTCCGGGGGGATGCCCAGGTTGAAGCGGCGCTCGACGCATTGCAGGGTGGCATGGTCCATGAACTCCAGCGTGGTGGGGATGATCTTGCCGCCGATGATGGCCGAAACAGCCTTGGCGGCCCCATCGATGGAATCGAAAATGGTCAGCATCGTTTTTTTGGCGTCGGGATAGGGGAGAAGCTTGAAGATGATGCTGGTGATGATCCCCAGCGTCCCTTCGCTGCCGCACAGGAGCTTGGTCATATCATAACCGACCACCCCTTTGTAGGTCTCGCCGCCGGTACGGATAATGGTGCCGGTCGGCAGGACGACCTCCAGCCCCATGACGAAATCCTTGGTGCAGCCGTACTTGACGGCCCGCGGGCCCCCGGCGTTCTCGGCCACGTTGCCCCCCAGGGTGGAGAATTTGAGCGAGGCAGGGTCGGGCGGGTAAAACAGGCCCAGCTTTTCCACCTCCTGCTGGAACAGCTCAGTCACGACCCCCGGCTCCACCTCGGCAATCAGGTTCTCGGTATCGATGCGCAGGATGCGGTTCATGCGGGTGGTGACCAGTACGATGCCTCCCGCCTTAGGTAGGGCGCCGCCCGAAAAGCCGCTGCCGGCGCCGCGGGGAAAGACCGGGAAGCGTTCGCGGTTTGCCAGTTTGAGCACGGCGGACACCTCTTTTGCAGTTGCAGGATGTACTACGGCTGACGGCAGGAATTCCATCTGTGTGGCATCATAAGAGTAGCAGAGCATATCCTGTTTATCGGTAAGGACGTTGTCCCTCCCCACGAGAGCGGCGAGTTCGTCAAGAATCCGTGAGTCAAGCATCGGCACACCTTTCGAATAAGTTTCCGTCCGGAAAGGGTTCTTTTTCGCCCATGCGGCGTCAATCTTCGGGCTTGCTTGTGCGACGTACCGATGTACGCCTCCGCGCAATCCCTTGATTTCCTGGCCTGGACAAAAAATACCTCCTTTCCGAATCGGAAACTGCTTGTTTCCATCCGGAGTTTCCGGATGGAAACGAACCAGTTCATTGCCGGTCTACGATACATGATTATCCCTCCTCGACGCAAGGCACATTTGCGGCAGCAGAGCCAACAATCCTGTTGATTACGCATACTTCATGCCGTAGAATGGATTCTATTTCAGGAGGGGACCACGTGACCGACCTGCTGCTGATAACCGATGTGCCGCGCCTCAGGAAGATCTTCAACCGGCTCGCGGACGACAAGGGCATCACGCTGCGCATGGCATCCAGCCTTGAAAAGGGAGGCGAGGAGTTGATCGCCAGAAAGCCGGCCCTGGTCTTTGTCCAGACCCACCTCTCCGGGCTTTCCGCCGACATACTGCTGATGCACCTCAAAAAACAGCTCGGCAGGAAGCGCAGCCGCTTCATACTGCTCTGCGCCCCCTCCCAGGTCAGCGCCGATACCATCAAGCTCTACCACGGGCATATCGATATCTCGCTTGACGAGAGGGCGCTCTTGGACGCTATCCGGCGTACGGTTGCCGCCGCCCGCACCCCCCGGAAAGGCCAAAACGGGCAGGAAGCGGCCCTGGCGGTGGAGGATATCGCTGTCAGGTCCGCCGTTGCCCAAGCCCCTCCGGCTGCGACGCAGGGTGCCGAACCTGTTATCGAACCAGAGCAGGAACCGCCTTCCGCCCCTGAAATCTTGGCCATTGCCGGGCCGCCGGCCGCCCCTGCCGAGCCGTCCCTGGTGGATCAGGGCATCACCTATGCCCCCCGCTCACGGGTCAAGGTTTACTCGGAGTTCACCAGCTCCTTCGACAGCGCCGTGGAGAGCATGCAGGAACAGGAACCGCCCCAGGAACCGGTTCGGCATCCCTTTTCGGGTTGGGACGTGGAACACCTTGAGACGATCGAACCGGGGAAAAAGCTCTCCAAGCGTTTTTCCTTCCTGCTCTGGATGGTACCGGTCCTGGTCGCTGCCGTGGTTGTTACGGTGATCCAGAACCGCAAACCCGAGCAGAAGCCGGTCGCCGTCATCAGAGAAAACCCGCTGCATCAGGCGAAGCCGCTCCCCAAGCAGGCCGCCCCGGCACAGCCCCCGGCTGCCTCTTCGCCGAAGCAGGCCGTTTCTCCCGCGCCGCTGGCTGCCGCAGCCCCCCCTGGAACCGGCAGGGATGCCACGGTGCAGTTAAGCGACAAGGCCATCCTGTCCGACATCGCCGGGGATCGCAGCCGCAAGGAGACGCCCGGATCGGCCCAGGCAAGCCCCCGCCCCACCAGATTGCCGGATTTCATCCCCAGCTACGGCTTGGACAAGCAATACAGCTCCGCCAATCCGGGATGGGAGCGCTACAAAGGACAGGTTACCGAGTTCAAGGTGTTCCGCGAGAAGGGGTCCATCAAGGCTATCCAGGTGATCGACCACGGCGGGCAGGGCGTGCCTGAATCATTCATGAAAGGCGTACTCCGTCAGGTGGCAAAAAAACCGGCCTTTGTCCTGGAATCAACCGAGAAAAAGGATGGCTACGAGATCCAGCGCGGCCGCATAGCCGACAATCTCAAGGTGGTCTATTACCGGGACGAGCACGGGGGCCGCCTGCGCGCCTTTGTTATGACTTGGCAGTGAATGGTCTGCATTGACAACATTGCTGAATAAAAGAGAGGATGTGCTGCAAAAAGAACCGCCGCCGGCAGGGAGCCGGCGGCGGTTTGTGTTTGTTCGTTGCCTGCACTCATTACTGGTTGGAGAGCTTCAAAAAGCACTCCGCCTTGTAGAGACTGGCATCGGCCGCCAGGGGCGAGCCGGGGTTGGCTGTCAGGAAACGGTCGAACAGTTTCAAGGCTGTGCGGAAATCGTCTTGGCGATAGGCATTGACCGCCAGGGCGAACAGCTTCTGGCCGGCCTCCTCGCCCGGCGAAGGAGCGGAAGATGCGTCCGGAGTTCTTCCGGCTGCCCGTTCCTCGCCAACCGTCTGTTTCCCCTTCTGTGGCCTCTCGCTCACAAGCTTCTGCTGCTCAGGTGTTCCCTTTCTCCGCACCCCCGTTTTCTTTTCGCGGCCGACCTCCAACCTTTTCAGGTCGCTGGGGGAAAGCTCCATCGTCTGGTCGCCTGAGGGGGCCTTTCCGGTTGCCGGCTGCTTTTTATGCCTGGACGGCATCACAGCGGACGGCACGGCTTGAACAGCACAAGGCGACTTTTTCCCGGCATGCCGCCTGGCCTTTTTCCTGGCGGATGGGGCCGTCCTTGTCCCGGAGGTTTCCGACGCCGGTCCCTTGCCGACCGGAACCCTGATGGTTGAGCCTGCATAGATGAGATCCGGGTTTTGCACATCGTTGAAGAGCAGTATCTGGGGATAGTAGGAACCATGACCACTGAACCTGCGCGAAATACCGGTGAGCGTGTCCCCCTTCTCCACCGGCACCTCCCGGACCAGGATGCCTTCCTTGCCCCGGCCCTGTTCCTCCTTACCTGCCGGTTTGGGCGAATAGAGGTAATACTGCTCACCCCAGGCCTGCACGGCAAACGATAAAATCAGCGCTGCAACAGCAGTTCCCCACGAGCGTCGCGCCATATCAGTACCTGTTCCCCAGTTGATCTTCATAGGTCAGGACATTCTTGACCTGGATATTCGTCCCAACCCCGATGCCGTGCTTGACCCTGAACGAGACCTTGATGGCCCTCTTTTCTCCTGCGCCCAGTTCCTTGAACTTCCAGAGGATATTCCCATTGGAGATGGAGCTGTTGGAAGGATCGGCGCCGACCAGTTCAAGCTGCTCGGGCCAGGTGCTCTGGAGCTCCACTATTCGGGCCAGATTGGAGCCGCCATTGGTGATAACCATATCAAAGGATGCCACCTCTCCTGGCTTGAGCCGGCCGTCACGGGCTGTGACAGCCATCTTCAGCACCGGACGGGAATAGAACAGGTGGGCAGAGGCGGAAGCCGAGCGGGCCGTGTCGTCATCGGGCGTGAGGCTGAGCAGTACGTTGTCTTCCGTTCCGTCGCTGACGCTCCGCGGGGTCTTGACCTCTACAATGATAGAGGCCTCTTCCTTGGGCGCCAGCGGGCCGATCTCGGTGATGGCCGGCTCATTCGCCTGGCGGATGCCGTCGCGGTTGATATCGTGGTAGATGACCACCGATTCCTGGGGCGACTTCAGCGTGGCCGCAATCCGATATTTCTCACTCACGTTGCCGGTATTGGTCACAACGAACGGGATCGACGCGGTCTGGCCCGGAATGACCACCAGCCGTTCGGAGGCGGTGCGGATCGCGACGCCATGCTGCGGGTCGATATAGGCCACATTGGAGACAAAGGTAGCCGTGGTCTTGAGCGGGTTATCAACCAGTTCCGCACGGGTGATCAGTTGCTGGCCGGCCAGGGAATCATCCTTCAGGCGGAAGGCGACACTGAACTCCCGACTTTCGCCGGACTTGATCTTAAGGCCGTCGCTGACCATCACGGACTTCATCCCCTGCTTGAACCCGGTGGCGGAATAATCGAGCGGTTCGAGTTGCGGGGGATAATTCAGGTTGAGGGTAACATCCCTGGCAGCCATGGTTCCGATGTTGAGTACGATAATGCGGTAGGCAACCCGCCCACCCGGCAAGAGATGAGACTTATCGGCCTTCAGCACGGCCCGCAGGAGCGGAGCGGAGGCGGTCATGGCGACCTCACGCGACTGGCTCGCCTCGGCCATCAGGGTTGAGGCGGCCTTGACGGGATACGTGATCTTCAGGCCATCGATGCTGGCCGACGGGATCTCGAAACTCACGACACCCCGGAACACCTCGCCAGGGGCCAGTTTCGGCGTTTCCCTGATAGCCTTTTCGGGTGCCCCGGCTGCGGCGAATTCGGCCTTGTATTCGGCCGGGAAGGCAGATTCAAACGCAAAGGAATCGCTGCCGTTGCCCCGGTTGATGACCTCGAACGGTATGATGGTCCGTCGCGCGACCTCGTATGCCTTGGGCTGGGCCAGCAGGTTGAATTCGAAGCCGACGTACTGCCCCACCTCGAATCTCAGGACCTGGGCATTTTCCTGGCGCTCAACTTGAGCGGCCCGGGGCGGCAGAGCGACCGCAATCCCCAGCGCCTTCAGCTTGGCGGCTGCGGTGACGGCAGCACCGCTGGCGGGATAGTTCTCTATGATCGATTTGTACTGGGCGATGGCCTTTTCCCGCAGCATCGCCTTTTCAACACGCGCCTTTTCCTCTGCCTGGCGATTTTGGGCCTGTCGCTGCTCTTCCACCTTGGCGGCAGCCGCTTGCTGCTGCGCAGCCAGTTCGGCCGCCTGTTTTTCCTGCTCAGCCGTTTCTGCGGCCTTCTCGGCAGCCATACGCTCCTGATCGGCATGCTGCTTGGCAAGACGTTCCTTCTCGGCAAGCTGCCGGGCAGGCTGTTCCTTGGCCTGCTGTTCCGAGGCCAGCCGTTCCTGCTCGGCCTTTTCCGTGGCCAAACGCTCCTGCTCGGACTTCAGCTTTGCAAGGCGTACTTTTTCAGCCTGCTGCTTGGCAAGCTGTTCCTTGGCCTGCTGCTCCGAGGCAAGCCGTTCCTGCTCCGCCTTTTCCGCGGCCAAGCGCTCCTGCTCGGACTTCAGCTTTGCAAGGCGTTCTTTTTCANNNNCCTGCTGCTTGGCAAGCTGTTCCCCGGTTGCCTGTTCCTTTGCCTGCTGTTCCTGTTCGATCTTCTCGGCGGCCTGGCGTTCCTGATCGGCCTGCTGCTTGGCAAGCTCGGCCTTGGCAGCCTTTTCCTTCGCCTGCTGCTCCTGTTCGGCCTTCAGGGCGGCTTGGCGCCCCTGCTCGGCCTGCTGCCCGGCAGGCTGCTCCGCTTCCGGCTGCACCTTCGGGGCTTGGGCCTGTTTGGCAGGCGCTTCGCCGGCCGGCAGTGTTTCTCCCTTGTCGTAGCGTGCCACTAAAGCGAGGAGTTCATCCTCCACGGTCGCCCTCAGGGGATTATCGGGGTATTCCTTGGCGAACTGCGACATATAGCGGGCGGCATCCCGCTTATCGCCGTTCTTGTAGTAGGAGCGGGCCAGCCAGAAGATGGCCATATCACGCAAGGGGGAGTCGGGGTACTTTTGCAGCACCTCGTTAATCTTCTTGATGGCGGCGGCGTAATTCTTTTGTTGGTAGGCGTTGAAGCCCGACATGAAAATCTGGGAGTCTTCGGTTTCCTGACAGAACCCGGGAGGGCAAATGAGAGATGAAATAATTGCCACAACGAGGAAAAACCGTATCAGAATATTGCGGCAAAATTTCATTGAAATCACGGAATTAACCTCTTCTTGGCCGACACGCGATGCAATGGCGCACGGAGAGATGCGAAATGTCAGGTAAAATAGCCTTTTAGATAACATCTCTCCGTGGCCTTGTCAACGAAAGAAAAGGTTATTTCCATGTGTTATGCGGTTCCTTGCGGCAGAAAGGCAAACACAACTCTGCCGGTCAGCGGAAATGATCTTCATGATAGGCGCCGGTCATTTAGGCGGATGCATACTAAGTTGTGCAACGCCAACTTAGGGATTCGGAATTAACTGATATACCAAGTT
>PLYK01000033.1 GCA_003151775.1 Geobacter sp.
CTCTCAACTCTCATCTCTCAACAGCCTCTTCGCCTCTCCCCCTACCGCCCATACCCGGCACCCTTCGGGGGCCTCTTCGAGCCACACGCGCTGCGGACGGAAGAAAATCCGCATCAGGATCCCTATTGCCATGATGCCGGCGCCGATAAAGACGAACAGCATATGCCGGGGGTGAACCACATGTATTTCAGCCCAGTTGGACAGCCCTGGGACGTTGACAATGAACCGCCCCATGTGTACCGAGGTATCCATGCCGAAACGATAGACGCCATCGACGAGGTTCTTGCCGTCCTTTCCGCCCAACAGTTTGATTGTCCTTGTTGCCGGGTCGTACAGCACATCCCACAACAGACTCTCCCCTTCAAAGTTTGCATAATGGGTGAAATTTCCCTCGGGGGTGTCCAGCGGTTTTACCTTAACATGATTCTGGAATTCCTCCTGCTGATTATCGGCGACGATCAGCAGGGGGATATCAGTCAGAAAGCGTGAGAAATGGTATTCCATCCCGTTATAGACCAGCGGCTTTCCATCCTTCGCAACCGTACCTTTGGCTATTACCTTGTTGTCCTTGTCGAGCAGGGCCAGCTCGACTGCGCCGTCCGGCCACTGAGGGTCCTTATAGATATTTCTTCTTACCTGCAATTTAGGCAGGCCCTTCAGGGTGGCCAACGGCCCCTTGAGGATATTCAAATAAAGCGATTCTTCGCTGAGCAGCGCCGGGGCCCCCTCTCCCTGAAAAAACACGCCGGAGATATGAAAGTAGTTGTCGTAGCTCCCCACCAGCAGGGCGAGCAGAATGCCGCCGTAGACAAGGGCCATCGCCAACCGGCCGGGGGTGCGCTTTTCGCCGTAACCGCTTGAATCGAAACGAAATCCCGCTTTGGTCAACCCCCCGCGCACCGTGTCGACAGACTCGGGGCAGATGAATTCATGCCTCTGCGCCAGGTCGAAGGCTTCGTAATAAAATGTTTTCCCATTACGCACTATCTGGTCGATAAAGCGCAGGGCAATAACCAGCAAAAGGCACAGATTATTGAACAGGATGAATCTTACCGGGGCTGGGAAGAAACGGGGCAAGGGAATGTGAGCGAATTCGGCATAAATTGCAACTGCAAACAGGGCAATGAATATCAGCGGGAGCCAGGGGGAAGTGAAAACAAATTTGCCCACTGCGGATCTGTTCTGTGATTTTTCAGCCATGGACGGGACCTGCTCCTGTGAATGGGGTTTAGCCTGAAGGTTTTCTTTCAGCCATTTGCCTGCAAACATTTTGACTTTTATTTATAGCAGATTCGGGTGCGATAATAAATATAAAACATGCTGGGCGAGGTATGACCTGTGGATGGCTACCACCCCCGGCCCGTGAATAATCGTAATTCTTCAGCCGGATGGAATGGCGGTGATGTATGTCGGGGTTGTAGGTCATTATAAATTCCCGTAGGGGCGACGCCAACGGCTCGCCCGCCTTTCGGTCTACCGCATATTCCAACATTGTTGCCCATTGCACCAAGGGCGACCCGTTGGGATCGCCCCTACGGCATTGACGATATATTCACGGGTACGTGACAATTAACCCGACACCGGACCCGTAGGGGCGACGCCAACGGCTCGCCCGCCTTTCGGTCTACCGCATATTCCAACATTGTTGCCCATTGCACCAAGGGCGACCCGTTGGGATCGCCCCTACATTATACTTGCAACAGGTCGAGCCGTTGGCGTCGCCCTTACATTATATTTGGTTTCATCGACTTCTTTTGTCACGAAATCTGTTAAGTCTTCCACAATACCACGTGGCGAATTTCCGAGAAAAAAAGGCCGGCGCGAGATGCGCCGGCCCATGAACCGCCATGACAGGCGGGAGAGGGCTGAACCGCCCCTCTCCCGTATAGAATTTGGTTAGTACACCAGCGGCCTCAGGATTGTTCTGGTCGGTGAAGTCGGGCCGACAGTCGTGGAGCCTTGGTGATGGTTGCAGGAACCCCAGCCGGTTGATGTGTTGTTCTGGGCATATCTGCTGCCTTGGTCGGTATTGGCAGAGGTGTAGTCATTGCCGTTAAGGCCCCATGAGGAGTCACCATTATGGTTGTTCACGATAGCAGCGTTGCCGCTGCTCACTGCGTCCTGAGGTTGAGTGGTGTTCCACAGGTGAGTTTTGTCGGCTGTTTGGCTCAGGTTGTAGCAACCCTCGCGATGCAGCGGGCTAAGTGCCTGTGCTTCCCACTTGCTGGCGGTAGCGCCGCCTTGGTACCTGATGCTCTCGCCGCCCATGAAGCGGTAAGAGGGTTTAGCAACGGCGTTCAGTTTATAAGCAGATCCGTCTGCATCAGTCGAAGACTGATAAAGACCGACGCCGGGAGCGGCAAAATCGGTACCTGCAACATCAATACCGTTGGTGCTGTAGCTCACGTACGTTGTGTTAGCACCGTGGATACCGCCGAAATTCTGCTGACCCGAGTTGTGGCAGTGTGCGCAGGTCATGGCAAAGAGGTTGCCCATAGCCGGTGATGCAGAACCGCTAACAAGTACGCCGTAACGGGCCGTGCCCTTGTAGCCGTAACCCGAGAATTTAGTGCCGTTGCAATTGCCGGAACCATCAATTCCGTTGTGCGGGGAACCTGCTGCTACAGTGGCGCCCAAACCTCTTTTCAAAAGCATTGTATTACCACTAGTTGTGGTTCCGCCGTCGCCATATACCTGTTGTTTATGGCATAGGTAGCAAACGTAGGTGCCGTTGACGGTATATTGTTTTGGAACAGAAGTTATAGTAGTCTGGGGGAAGCCCGCCTTCTGCAGAGTCTGCATCTGGAGGCTGTCGGAGCCGTCGGAGGTACGCAGCATGTACTCGTTCTGCGAACCATGGGCGCCGATGACGGCCGTGGTGGTGACGACCGGGGCAGCAAGTGCTGATGAGGTTGAAATGGTAGTAAATTTGACGGCTTGTGCGGAGCCGTTCTTCCACTGGCCTACGGAGTGGCAGTCGCCGCAGTGGAGCTGGGAGTCGTCACCCAGGGTATTGCCGTCCAGAGTCGTGTAGTTGGCGACAAAGAAGCCGGCGTCGTAGAGGGTTTGACGGACACCGGGGAAGTTGGAGCCGGAGCCGTTACCGACTGCCGGAGCGGTTGACGAGCTGTAGCCGTTGAAATACTGATAGGAAGCCAATGCAGCACCTTTCAGGTGGATGGCAGCATTACCCGCGCCTGAGTTATTGGCAAAGGTAGTCGGAGATGCAATTATTCTAGGATCGGCTGCTGTTCTGGTCCTGCCGGTGTACTTCTTGCCGAGGACCGCGTGGTGTGAAGGATTGTTGGTATTAAACTGGCTGTAAACGTCTACAACACCCGGACGAACCTTCTGGTCATAGGCATTGGTAAGCTGGTCGCCGAAGGGGTTCGTCGGTGAGAGCGGCAGAGCGCCGGAGATGGCGGTCATGCCTTTGAGGCCGGTACTCATGTTTTTGTATGCGGTGACTGCGCCTGCAGCGTTGTGGCAGGACATGCAGAACTGGTCCATAAGTTTGTGATTCGGGGCTGCCGGATCCCAAGCAAAATCACCAGCAAGAGATTCAGACTGACCCATTGTGATGTTGCAATCGCGGAGGTGAACCTTGCCGTCATTCATGTGGTAATGAGCGTCGACGGAAACAGCACGTTTGCTGGCTTTGCCTTCCAGGTGGCAGGCAATGCATTGGGCGTCTTGAGGATCTGCTGCACCGTTGTAGATGTGGTGCGAGCGGTAGCCCATCACGTTGTTGCGAGTGGATGCGCCGAATTCGCCGGCAGTGCCGGTGATGGCACGGACGCCGCTGTTGTCGTTAACCAGGGTTGCGTTAACTTGTGCCTGGCCTATTGCATGGCAGGCGACACAGCTCGGCAGTGGCTGGATCGAGTGTGCATCGCCGGTGCCGACAGTTGCACCAGTCGCAGAGGTGTGGCAACCGGTACAGGTTACGCCGGCGATCAGCGGGACACTAACGTGTAGCGGCACGCCATAAGGACTGGCGCTATTGTGACAGTACGCGCAGAATACTGAACCCGCAGTAGCGACAAAGGAGGGGACGCCTTCAGAACCAGCTTGTTGAATGCCACCGTTGATGTTGGCAAAATTGGTCACGAAGGTCTTATTATCAACCGTCTGATCGTTGACGTTGCCCGGATGCCCGCCGAAGCCGGTGCCGTTATGGCACATGGTACATGCGGAATGCGTGCTGTTCACGTGAGTATTGCCGGAAACGTAGCGTGCATTGATGGTAGGATCGTCAATACCGTTCGCGTTATGGCAAGCCTGGCAGGTTGTGCCTACCGACAGGTTTGTTGGCGTTGCGGTTGCATAAACTGTAACGCTCGTCAGTGCCCTGGATGTGTTGGAAACCCTGTACTGGAACACATAGGTACCGTTCGTTGTCAGGGCAGGCGTGGTTTTAGATGCACCTGTGGCCTTGGCGAAAGGCTGGGCGGCGCCTGTAGGCTTGGCAACGCAGCTCCAGTTCTGGAATGCCGGGGCAGGACCGACATAGGTCCCGGCAAGTGTTGCCGTGGCGCCATTACCAATAGCCTGGGAAACGCCGGCATTCGGCGTCGTTACCGTTGTCGATGCGAGAGAGGTCGCTGCGAAGCTTAATGCGCTGCTGAACGCGTAATTTTTTGGAATGGTTACTGTGGCGAAAGAACCATTGTTCGAAACCGTGAATCCTGTCGCGCCGGTTACTCCGGTGATCACGTAACCAGGTTTAGCAGTGAAGATGAAAACGATGTTCTTTGGCGCTACCGTGCCGGTATAGACGTTGGGAAGACTCGTCCCATTAACAACAGGTAGGTTCACCGTGGAACCGGCATCAGGGGTGGCGGTGACAGCAATGGTGTCTTGCTTGAATACGGCCCACACCGACGCGAGGCTGCCCGTAAAGTTTGCATCTAAACTTGTGCTTGCATCTGAACTTGTAATTGTGATGGTGCCGGGCGATGAGTGGGTCGCCGTACCATTCGGAGTTTCTGCACCAGTTATGCCTTGTGAGGTGTTGCCGGTCTGGTTTTTGAAAAAATTAGCGGTGTATCCGCTATCAGGTGTAATGGTAACTGTATACGTATTAGTCGCTTGAACTCCTGTGTAGTTAGTGAACTGGGAGCCATCGGTAACTCTGTATGCCGAACCGCCAGTGACAGAGATTGTTCCTCCTACGCTCCTAGCCCACGTGTTCAAAGTCCATGCACCTGCATATGCCGCTACTGGGATCGAGATCACCAGTATGGCTATTGCCGTGAGCTTTTTAAACATGGGTGTTACTCCTTTCGAATGTGCATTCATTTTCTTATGGTTTCCAATACTGCTGATCGTCACCGGCTTCCCTCTCAGGAAGCGGGTGCATTCCCTAACTTACTTGATGTGGCAGGAGAGGCAGATAGCCGAGCCCTCTTCCTGGGCGTACAGGAAGTAGTTATAGGAGTTTGTAGCTCCGGGAGCGGGAGCAGCGTTCACGCTGTTGTGCACATCGTGGCAGGAGGCGCAGGTAAAGTAGCCTTGGTACAGGGTGTCTTGAATTTTCTTGGTGCTGTACGTGAGACTACGGGTGTTGGTGTCGAAGGTAGCGGCGGTGGTCGAGTACGCAAGCGCGTTGTCGGCAATGAAGCCGAAGGACTTCAGCACGAGTTGGTTGCCGTCGGTGCGGGCGCTCACAGCCTCATCCCATTTGAAGCCGATCGGGTGCGTTACGGTCAGGTCGTTGATGTAACGCTTGGCTGTGTTGCCCAGCGCGTCGGTGTAGGATGCGGCCATAACGGTGTTGCCGCCGTTGAAGGAACCGGCGCTGCCGTGGGAGTCTACGGCGGCGACGCCATCATGGCAGGCCATGCAGAGGCGGCTCGGTCCGATCAGTGGATCGGCGTTCATGGCGATCGTGGCGTTGAGCGGAGAGGCCCAGACGTAGGGGTCAAGGTGTACGTTGGACGGGGCGTGGTTCCAGAGCGGCGCCGGAACCAGGCCGTTGGGGAGCGCGTTGTGCGGGGTGTGGCAGAAGGCGCATGTACGTTGGTATTGATCAGCTTTGTACGACGCCGTGCCGAGTTGGCCTGCATAGTTGATGTCATGCCAAGAACCGTTGATACCGGTCTTGGGTGCGGAACCGGCCAGAGCCATCGAGGCGCCGGCGGTCAAGCTTGCAAAAGCAATCAATACTACTAACTTTTTCATCATTGTTGTTTCTCCTTTTTCTTGATATTGCGCATTAGCGCAGGTCAATGCAAACTCGATTCACTGCCACAAAATAACCCTTTGCCTCCTTTCCCTATGAATTTTTACTATTTTTGAACTGCCTATTTTTAGATGCATTCAATATCTGCAAATTGTACGCCAGATTAGCTCCCTCTTTAATAAAGGCGCCTATGATAGTGTAACATATTGATGTATTGGATTATTTTACTTGTGAAGGGCCTGCTGAAACGACAACCGCCGGTTGCCGTCAAGATCGGAAGTCCATACTCATGGTGATATGGCGTAGCGATTTGGAATCACACTACGTCTTATCACAAAATGGGAAAACGACAACGGGGCCTGTAACGTATATTATATGGTTGAGTGATGAGGGTTGAAGGATGAGAACTCCTCTCTCCTCTCTCCTCTCTCCTCTCTCCTCTCTCCTCTCTCCTCTCTCCTCTCTCAACGCTCAACGCTCGTCTCTCAACGCTCAACCCTCATCTCTCAACGCTCAACGCTCGTCTCTCAACGCTCATCCCTCATCCGCCTTTATCTCAACGGGCATAGCTGTGGGCGCCGCCGATATGGCAGGCCACCGTGCAACTGCCGCTGCCGGGCGCAAGGGTCGTATAACTGGGAACCGGCATGGAACGCCCGGCGGCATAACCTTTGTCGAAGTTTATGAGATGGGCGTTACTGGCGGCCGAGGCGCCATCCTGGGCAGGTGTCCCGTGGGGATCGTGACAGGCAAAACAGGGGATGCAGCGGTCCGCCACATGCTTGGCATGCTCGTTCACAAGACCGTTGGCAAAGGAGCTGCCGCTGACCATGACATAGAAATCCATGTGGCAGATGAAACAGAGGGCATAGTCCGACCGGTAGCCGTTACACTGCTGCAAGCGTCCGCTCGTCCCCTTGACCGGCATCTCGTAGCGGGCAATGAGGATATGCTCGAAACGCGAGGCGTGTGGCCCGTTGGGTCCGATGCCCCCGGCCTTCTTGCTTTCGTCGCTGTTGTGGCAGTCGGAGCAGTCTATCCTGATCATGCTCGCCCGATATTGGGGGAAAAGGCTGTTGCCGGCTGTCTTGCGGTCGGCGGCCACCGGATGGAAGGAGGGGTTCGAAGGGCTGAAGCGCTTCATCTGGTCCGGCTCGGCAAGAACCCTGTTGGGCTTGTTGAGCCCGATAAAGTAGGATGCGCGGGGGCCTGCGTGGCATTTGTAGCAGATCTCGTATTCCGCAGTGGCGATGACGGTTCCCAAGGTATCCTGGCTGACGCCCTTCACCTGCCTGAGCGAGCTCTTCAGGCCGCTGACCATCGCGACACGCCCCCCGGCGGCGTGGGAATTGTGGCAGTCCGCGCATTCCACGTGCGCATGCTTCAGGGGATATGTCTCATTGTGATCATGCACCCCCTTTTCGCGCCCAATGGGATGGCGATAGATCTTGCTGTTGAAAAGCGATTTCAGGTTCGAGCCGGGTCCGCCCACCGATAGCGGATGGTATGCCAGCACAGTTTGCCTGTTGATCATGGAAAGCAGCAGACCGGCCAGCGAGGCGATGCGGGAAGACGGCTGCGCCTGTTCCGCGCCGGCATGGTTCGGGGGTGTGATCGGGGGCGGGGGCAAGCCATCGTGGCACCCTATTATATAGAAGCAAACCTGGTCGAGAGGTGCATTGAGAAGGTACTGCGGCGCAGGAGGAGGGGTGTGGGTCGTGTGGCAATTCATGCAGCCGCTTGTCCCGCCAATTACCCCAAAATGAGGCGAACTGCTGTTCCAACCTGTGGGGGTATGGCAACTGCTGCACAGTGGCGAACCGGCCGCGCTGTTATCCATGACGAGAAAATTGCCGTTTACATCGTTGTGCGGGTCATGGCAGGCGGTGCATTGAAGATTGCCGTTGCTATCGAGCTTGACCACGCTGGGGAGCGCCGCCGGAGGGACGAGTTGGGCTCTGACCGCCAAGTCCTCGGTATACGGGAAAGAAATGGGATGATCACCTTGCAGGTTTGTCCCCAGATTCGCCGGGCCGGGCTTCAGTTTCTGCAAGGTGGTGTTGTAGTTGCTGCCGCCTAACATCGCTCCCCCATAACTGTTGAGGGCGATGGTGCCGTCATGGCAGCCCAGACAGGCCCGGGAGGCCCCCGTGGGTTGATTCGAAGTTGGCGGGTTGACATTTGCTGTGAACGTCGGCGATTCATACATCGAATAATATTGCGATGACAGGGTGCGGTTCCACAGCGGAGCGACTCCGTTCGCAGCAGCCTGGGCGTTATGGGGCGTATGACAATAAATGCAGACCCGTACCTCTGTAAAACCGTAATTCTTTCCGGTCACGCCGCCGGCGGACAGGTTGTGGGGCGAAGCAAGGACACCGCTAGGATAGGTATTGGCGGCAAAGGCCGCCCCTTGCAGCGCAAGGACGATGAATATCGATAGCGCCGGAACGGCGATGACTGATCTGTTCAGGTTCATGATCTGCTCCTGCGGTCTTATCCCCCTCCTGATTCAGGAGGGGCTAGGGGTGGTCGCCTGTAACTCACAATATAATCCTCAACCACCCCCTGACCCCCTCCTTCTCAAGGAGGGGGACTGGAGTTTGGACCTTTGCTCCCCCGCCCCTTGCGGGAG
>PLYK01000009.1 GCA_003151775.1 Geobacter sp.
ATATTACCGATACACGGTCGTAACACCGATTTCAAATCGAGGATGAAATCAAGGCGGCGAGGATTGAGGCGACGAAGGCGTACAGGCAGTACGTTGAGGAGCAAAAAGACGAGCCAACGAAGATGCCGCTTTGATTTGGAATTGGAATTACCCATCAGCAGCCGATGCAGCCATCTCAGGGTCTCTTTTGGCAAACTCTTCATACACCTCTGCAAACAAAGGCGCGGTTTCCGCAAACGCCCTCAACACCTGCGGGTCGAAATGGTGCGGCATAGTCCTCCCATCCCCCTCGGTCATGATGCTTACCGTGGTGGCGTGGTCGAAAGGGGGTTTGTAACACCGTGCATTCCTGAGGGCATCGTATTGGTCGGCGATATTCATTATTCTCCCCACAAGAGGAATCCGTTCACCGGAATACCCGAACGGGTATCCGGTCCCGTCCCATCTCTCATGGTGAGAGAGCGCGATCTGCCGGGCGGTTTCAAACTTCGGATGATCCCCGATAATCTTCGCACCCTTCACGGTATGGCGTTTCATCATATTCCACTCTTCCGGGTCGAGCGCGCCCCGCTTCTTCAGTATCTCACTGGGTATGTGGACCTTGCCGACATCGTGCAGCGTCGCCTGCAGCCTGAGCGTAGTTGTCAACTGTTCCCCAAGGCCGAGTTTTTTGGCCACAATGGCGCAGTATTCGCCGACCCTGAGGATGTGGTCGCCGGTGTCCTCGTCGTTGGCTTCCGCGGCCCTGGCGAGGGAGCGCACCGTATAGGCCAAGGCATCATCGTTCTCCCTGATCTGTATCGCCAGGTGCATGAAGTAGAGGGTCTGCATGGCAAGACTCTCCAGCACTTCGGCGTCATACCGCGTTACCTCCCTGCCGTAATTGAGCGTCAAGACCGTGGCCATATCGCTGATGTAGCAGGCCAGGTTCTCGACGGCGAGGTCCATAGGGGCGAGTCTTTCCACTAGCTGCCTGAATTGGGGCGCCGATGCCGGATCATTGCAGAAGCAGGCATTGATGTCGCCGCCTGCCGCTGTGCTGAGTGGGGCGCTCAGGTCGATGCCGTGCCTCTTAAGCTTTCCCGAATCATAAACATAGCGCTGCCAGGCTAACTCATTACCGTCGCAAATGCGTACCAGCACCGCTGACGGCCTGCCTGCAGCATCGTCGTCCTTTCGAATGATCTGGAAGGCAAGGCGGTCGACCTGGGACATGAGATCAAACCCCGAAGGGCGGAAGGATGTCATGATGTGGCTGCCGAATGCAGTCAGGTTCCGGATGTTGCGGTAAGAATCGCCGAGCATTTCATCGAGTTGTTTGGTCCTGAGGAGCATCTTCACCCGTGCCAGGACCTCGGCATGGTCATAAGGCTTGGCAAGGAATTCGTCCGCCCCCGCCTCGATCCCACGGATGCGGTCTGTCTTGGAGCCAAGGGCGGTTATCATGACCACGGGAATATGCCGGTATAGTTCGTCCCCCTTGATCCGTCTGCAGGTTTCGAATCCGTCGACCTCCGGCATCATGACGTCGGTAAGCAACAGATCGACCTTGCGGCTAGCGATGATATCAAGCGCCTCCCGGCCGTCATTGGCCTTGATGACCAGGTAACCGGACGAGCCGAGCGTCCTCTCCAGGAGCTTCAGGTTGGCCGGCTCATCATCAGCGCAGAGTATTACGGGGTCCATTGTAGTCACATGTCACCTCCTGCGGGGTCTGACACCTTACCACCCCTAGCCCCTCCTAAAATAGGAGGGGGACTTTAAAGCTCCCCTCTCTTCACCCCCTCCTAAAATAGGAGGGGGACTTTAAAGCTCCCCTCTCTTCACCCCCTCCTAGATTAGGAGGGGGCTGGGGGGTGGTAAAGGGGTTGGGGGTGGTCAGTTTTTGTCCAGCATCTCCCTGACCTTTGCCACCAGCTCATTGGGGGAAATGGGCTTATGGATAAAATCCGTATGTTCATCCACAATCTTGTACTGATCGATGAGGTCCCGCGCGTAGCCGCTGGTAAAGATCGCTTTGAGGCCGGGACGCAGCATCTTCATCTCGTCGCAGGCCGCTTTGCCGTTTTTTTTCGGCATGAGCAGATCGATGATAGCGAGTTGGATGCTGTCGCTGAACTCGATAAATCTGTCTATAGCGTCCTGGCCGTCTACCGCCTCGATCACCTTGTAACCATGGTGGCTGAGCACCCTGGTTGCCAGCCTCCTCAAGGCGGCATCGTCCTCGCAAACGAGAATGGTCTCGGCGCCGCCACGCAGGGGGGCCGCATCCTTTGGTTCCGTTTTCACGGCCTGCGGCATGGTCTGCACGCGAGGCAGGTAAATCCTGAAGGTCGTTCCTGTGCCGGGTTCGCTGTAAACATTGATGAAGCCGTCGTGCTTCTTGACGATTCCGTAGGCCATCGAAAGACCGAGGCCGGTCCCCTTCCCAAGCTCTTTGGTGGTAAAGAACGGCTCAAAGATGCGGGTCTGCGTCTCCTTGTCCATTCCAAGGCCGCTGTCGCAGACCGAAATAACGGCGTATGCGCCCGCGTTGCCAAGGCCGTGGCTTTCGACAAATGCCTGGTCCAGGGTTATGGGCAGCGTCTCCATTAACAGGTTTCCTCCTTCCGGCATGGCGTCCCGGGCGTTGGTGACCAGGTTCATGAGCACCTGTTCGATCTGCCCTTGATCCGCCATGACGGCTAGAGGCTCGTTGGCGCAGATAATTTTCAGCTCGATATCCTCCCTGATCATCCTGCGGATAAAATCCTCGAATCCCGCCAGTACCTCGCCGAGATCGATCACGGCCAGGTTTACCGCCTGCTTTCTGCTGAAGGCCATGAGACTCACGTTGAGAGCAGCGGCCCTTTGGGAGGCCGCCATTATCTCTTCGACATAGCTTTTAACGCAACCGCTTACCTGCTCCTGCTCCAGGATCAGATAGGAAAACCCGTTGATTGCCGAAAGGATATTGTTGAAGTCATGGGCAACACCCCCGGTAAGCTGGCCGACCGCTTCCATCTTCTGGGCCTGACGGTTCTCTTCCTCCAGTCTCTTGCGTTCCGTGACGTCCACATGCGTGCCCGCCATGCGCACCGCTTCCCCCTGATCGTCATGCAGCAGGAAGGCCCTGGAGAGGATATCGACGTAATGCCCCTCCTTGTGCCGCATCCTGAACTCGACCTCGTACCTGGAAATGCGCCCTTCCAGGAAATTATGCAAATGGGTCAGGGCCGGTGCAACGTCCTGGGGATGGAGAAGCCGCTCCCAATTGCCGTAGCTGTTCACCAGCTCGTCATCGGCGTAACCCAGCATCGATTTCCAGCGCGGCGAGCAGTACAACTCGCCGGTCTTCAGGTACCAGTCCCACAGGCCGTCATTGGCCCCCCGCATGGCCAGGCTGAGCCGTTCCTCGCTTTGCCGCAGAGCTTCTTCGGCGGCCACCCTGACGCGGCGTTCAGTTGCGTCTTTCAGGCTGCGCTCGATGGCGGGGACAAGACGGGCCAGATTGTCCTTGAGCACGAAGTCCCGGACCCCCAGCTTGAGGATCTCCACCGCCTTTTCCTCGCCCACGGTCCCCGTGACCATGATCACCGGCACCTCGGGAAGCTCCGCCTGAACCAGATGCAGACCTTCATGGAAATTGAGCTGCGGGACGCTGTAGTCGGCCAGCACCAGATCCCAGTTGTCCCGGTGCACAGCCTCATTCAGCCCATCAAGGCTGCCCACGCGACGGCAGCAGGCTGACAGTCCATTCTGTTTGAGATGGCGCTTGACCATCAGGAAGTCGGCATTGCAGTCCTCGACAACCAGGATATTAAGCTGTTCGGCCATGGTGTCCTCACTCCTGCGGCGGTTCGTTGACTACCAGCAATATTGATTCGTAGGTAGCCATGGCTCCTCCACTTTTATTTTTCTTCAGCAATGTCCGGTTAGGAAATTGCATTGACTGAAAAATGCTTTAAAGTCCCCCCTCCCCTTGCGGGAGGGGGAAATTGCCACATGTGA
>PLYK01000035.1 GCA_003151775.1 Geobacter sp.
GCACCTATATCGGCGCCCTGCCGGGACGCATCATCCAGGGGTTGAAACAGGCCGGCTCCAACAACCCGGTCTTCATGCTGGACGAACTGGACAAGCTGGGTTACGACTACAAGGGAGACCCATCATCGGCGCTCCTGGAGGTGCTGGACCCGGAGCAGAACCACTCGTTCTCCGACCACTACATCAACATGCCGTTCAGTCTCTCCAACGTCATGTTCATTGCCACGGCCAACCAGATCGACCCGGTGCCGTCGGCCCTGCGCGACCGCATGGAGGTCATCAACCTTGCCGGTTACACGGAGGAAGAGAAACTCGAGATCGCCCGCCGCTACCTGGTGCCGCGCCAGATTAAGGAAAACGGCCTCAAGGCGAAACACATCAGCTTTGATGACGACGCCATCCGCGAGATAATCGCCAAGTACACCCGCGAGGCGGGTTTGCGCAACCTGGAGCGGGGGATCGGCACGGTGTGCCGCAAGGTGGCGCGCAAGGTGGCCGAGGGGGGCACGCGTACCATCAAGGTCGGGGCCAAGAATCTGCACTCCTTCCTGGGGGCGCCCAAGTATCTGCGGGAAGAAGACCTGGACAAAAACGAGGTCGGCGTGGTCAACGGTCTGGCCTGGACACCGGTGGGAGGCGAAATCCTGCACATCGAGGCCACCCTGATGAAGGGCAAGAGCGGCCTGACCCTGACCGGACAGTTGGGGGACGTGATGAAAGAGTCGGTCCAGGCGGCCCACTCCTATATTCGAGCCCATGCCGAAATCCTGCACATCAACCCCGACTTTTTCCAGGAGCATGAGATTCATGTCCATGTTCCGGCCGGCGCCATTCCCAAGGACGGCCCCTCGGCCGGTATCGCCATGACCACGGCCCTGGTGTCGATCCTGACGCGTATTCCGGTCAAAAAGGACGTGGCCATGACCGGCGAGGTCACGCTGCGGGGCAAGGTGCTTCCCATCGGCGGCCTCAAGGAAAAGATCCTGGCTGCGGTGCGTTCGCGGATGCGGATGGTCATCATCCCTGACCAGAACAAGAAGGATCTGGAGGACATCCCGGCCGAGATACTCAAGAAGATCAAGATCGTCCCGGTGCACGAGGTGGGCGAGGTGCTGAAACTGGCCCTGGAGAAGTTTCCGCCTCTTGCGCCGCCGACCCCCAAGGAACCTGCGAAGAAACCGCGCACCGGCGAATCCGCCCCCAAGGTGCTGATGCGGCCCCGCAAGGAGATCTCGGCCGGGGCCCGGGGGTGAAGATTGGAGAGTTGGGCGAATTCGGCCTGATCTCCCGTATCGCCTCTGGCGCGGCCGATGGCAGAGGCGTCATCACCGGCATCGGTGATGACGCCGCCGTAACGGCACTTTCTCCCGGCATGCAACTCTTAACCTCGACCGACATGCTGGTGGAGGAGGTGCATTTCCGCCGTTTGTGGCATGACCCGTATCGCCTGGGGCGCAAATCCCTGGCGGCCAGCATCTCCGACATCGCCGCCATGGGGGGCATCCCCCGCTGGACGCTTCTCTCCCTTGCTGTTCCCCCATCCACCCCCCTTGAATTTTTGGACGCATTCACCCGCGGTTTTCTTGCCCTGGCAGATGAACAGGGAGTGGCCCTGATCGGCGGCGATACCTGTTCCTCCCGTGATTGCCTGACCATATCCGTTACCATCTTGGGAGAGCAGGAACCGGAGAGGATCGTACGGCGTTCCGGCGCGTGCCCCGGTGATGATATATGGGTGACCGGCACCCTGGGAGACGCGGCCCTGGGCTTGGAATTGCTGGAAAAAAGCGAAATTTGCACCTCTCTGACGGCGGATGAGCGGGGGTACCTCATCTCCCGCCTGCTCGATCCGCCCCCCCGCGCCGCTGCCGGAAGGGCGCTGGCTGAAGCTGGGCTCGTATCGGCCATGATCGATGTCAGCGACGGGCTTTTGGCTGATTTTGGCCATATTGCCGAACAATCCGCTCTCGGCGGCACGATCCGCCTTGACGCGCTTCCGCTCTCGCCGGCATTCCGCGCAGCGTTCCCATCGCACCCCGCCTCCTGTCACGAACTGGCCTTGGCCGGCGGTGAAGACTATGAACTGGCATTTACCGCACCGGTCGCCAACCGGAGAAAAATTGTCCAACTCATGAAAAGATGTGGCATTGATGCCGCGCCTGTTGGTATAGTAACGGCCTTGCCCGAGGTGACGGCCGTTTTGGCCGACGGCAGCAGATATGCCCCGCGGAACAAGGGTTTCAACCACTTTGCATAAGCGTTGTCCGGTTTGGTATTTGCAGTTAGCTCCCCCTCCCTTGACGGGCCTGCGCGCTAAAGCGCTTCGGCGCGCAAGCGGGAGGGGGCTGGGGGGTGGGTGAAGCTNNGGCAATTTCCCCCTCCCCCTAACCCCCTCCCGCAAGGGGAGGGGGGATTTTAAAGCATGTTTCAGTCAAAGCAATTTCCTAACCGGACATTGCTGACTTTGCATAAACTTCCGAAAGGAGCATCGAACGATATGCAGCAGGCAGTTATTCCAGCAGACAAGGCCCGGCTCTGCGCCGACGCCATCCGTTTTCTAGCCGTCGACGCGGTTGAAAAGGCCAATTCCGGACATCCCGGATTGCCCATGGGGGCCGCAGACTGCGCCTTTGCGCTGTGGGGCAATTTTCTTTCCTTTAATCCCGAAGATCCCCGCTGGCCCAACCGCGACCGCTTCATCCTCTCTGCCGGCCACGGCTCGATGCTGCTCTATTCGCTTCTGCACCTGTTCGGTTATGACCTGCCGCTGGAGGAACTGAAAAACTTTCGCCAGTGGGGCAGCAAGACCCCCGGGCATCCCGAGTTCGGCCATACCGTCGGGGTCGAGGTGACCACGGGGCCGCTGGGACAGGGCTTCGCCAATGGCGTCGGCATGGCCATCGCGGGCCTGATGGCTGCGGAACGTTTCAATACCGCCGACTTCAGTCCGATCGACCACACCGTCTACGCCCTGGCTGGCGACGGCGACCTGCAGGAGGGGATCAGCTACGAAGCCGCTGCCTTGGCCGGGCATCTCAAGCTGGGCAACATGGTGTATATCTACGATGACAACGGCATCACCATCGAGGGCAAGACCAACCTGGCCTGGTCCGAGGACGTGGCCGGACGATTCAACGCCTGCGGCTGGCATGTGCAAAAGATCGACGGCCACGACTACGCTCAGATCATGGCTGCCATTGCCGCTGCCAAGGCCGAGACCGGGCGCCCGTCGATGATTATCGCCACCACTCACATCGCCTTTGGCAGCCCCGGCAAACAGGACTCTTCCGGAGCTCACGGGTCGCCTCTGGGCAAAGACGAGATCGCCGCCACACGGGCCAACCTGGGATGGCAGTATGCCCCATTCGATGTGCCGGAAGAGGTGCGTGCCGTCTGCCGTGACCGGGTCGAAGCGCTCAAGGGGCGCTACACCGCCTGGCAGCGCGGATTCTCTGCCTGGCATGCCGCCAACCCCGAAAAGGCCAAGTTGTGGGACGAGATGTGGAACAAAAAGATTCCGGCTTCACTGGCCGATGAGCTGGTTGCAGCCGTCGCCGGCAAGGACGGCGCCACCCGCTCCCTGTCCGGCGCGATCCTCCAGAAGGCGGCCGCCCTTATCCCGGCCCTGGTAGGCGGATCGGCCGACCTGACGCCTTCCACCAACAGCGATATCAAAGGGTCGCCTTCCGTACAGCCGGGTGCGTTTGCCGGCCGCAACCTGCATTTCGGCGTCCGGGAGCACGCCATGGGGGCGGTTGTGAACGGCATGGGCCTGTACGGCTGTTTTATCCCCTACGGCGCCACGTTCCTGGTCTTTTCCGACTACTGCCGTCCTGCCATCCGCCTCTCTGCCCTGATGAAACTGCAGTCGCTCTTCATCTTTACCCATGACTCCTTTTTTGTCGGCGAGGATGGGCCGACCCATCAACCGGTCGAACACGTGGCCTCGCTCCGCATGATTCCCGGCCTGCAGCTGATCCGCCCGGCCGACGGCCTGGAAACGGCGCTGGCCTGGCAGGCGGCATTGCAGCACAACAATGGGCCGACTCTCCTGATCCTCACCCGCCAGAAGCTGCCGGTCATCGACCGTCCCGCCTCCTTCGACAGGGCCGATGCGCTCAAAGGCGGATATGTCGTTGCCGCCCCAACCGGAAGGCCTGACGTGGTCATCATGGCCAGCGGCTCCGAGGTGCATGTAGCGGTGGAAACCGCGAAAATCCTTGCAACACAAGGGATTGCCGCCCGCACTGTCTCCGTGCCCAACCTGGGCGAGTTCCAGGCTCAGCCGGCGGCCTATCGCGACGAGGTGCTCCCGGCCGGGGTTCCCCGGGTGGCCTTCGAAGCCGGCCGGGGTGAATCCTGGGGCACGCTATTGGGATGCGACGGCCTGTTCATCGGCATCGACCACTTCGGCGCCTCGGCTCCGGACAAGGTGTTGGCGGAACAGTTCGGTTTTACCGCGCCCCAGGTGGCGGAGAAGATCGCTGCGTTTTTGAAGAAATGAGTTCGTTTCAGATGTAAGGTGTTCGTATGGAACTGATCGAACTGCTCAAAAAATCCCTGCTCTTCTCCGGCCTGAAGGATGACGACCTGGCCGAACTGGCCGCAATTACGGTACGCCGCAAATTCCGGAAAGGCGAGTCCCTCTTCAGCGAAGGCGATGAGGCCACCGGTTTTTACCTGCTCGTATCCGGCAGCATCAAACTCTGCCGTATCTCCCACGATGGCCGGGAAAAGGTGCTGCACTTCGTCCAGCCGCGCGAGACCTTTGCCGAAGCGGCCTTTTTCGGCGACGGACGTTATCCGGCCGAGGCCCGCGCCCTGGCTGCGGGTGAGGCGCTCTACCTCCCCAAGGAAGGTTTTCTGGGGTTGATGGCGAATAACCCCAATTTCGCCCTCAATCTGGTAGTGTCGCTGTCGCTCATGCTGCGGCAGTTTGCCCGCCAGATCGAAGAACTTTCCTTTGCCGACGTCACCTCCCGGCTGGCCTCTTTTCTGGTCCGGCTTTCCGCTGAAAAATCGGCCAGTTATGGAGGCATCACCTACATTGACCTGGGGGTCAGGAAGGGCGAGCTTGCCTCGCGGCTCGGCACCGCCGGCGAGACAATTTCCCGTACCCTGCGCAAGCTGAAGGATGAGGGGATTATCGAGGTGCAGGGCAGCCGGGTGGTGATCCTTCAGATGGAGAAGCTGCAAAAACTGTCCGAGCGCCACGAATGATGTTTTAGATAAAAGGAGCTATCCATGCTGATAGTCATGAGTCATAATGCCACCACAGCCGATATTGATGCCGTTGTCCGGGCCGTAGCCGAGATGGGCTTCACAGCGGCGCCGATCCCGGGCCGCGAACGGACCGCCATCGGCGTGCTGGGAAACCAGGGATATGTCGATGACAGCAAGATTCTGGAACTGCCGGGCGTACAGCAGGTGATCCACGTGTCCAAACCATACAAGCTGGTCTCCCGTGATTTCCACCCCGAGGATACCATCGTAGATGTGCAGGGCGTCCGCGTCGGCCAGGGATGCCGGCCTGTGGTGGTCGCCGGGCCGTGCGCCGTGGAGAGCGAGGAGCAGATCGTCAAAACGGCCCTCTTCGTGAAACAGTCCGGCGCCGCCATGCTGCGGGGAGGGGCGTTCAAACCGCGCACCGGTCCCCATACCTTTCAGGGGCTGCGGGAGGAGGGGTTGAAGCTGCTCGCCGTGGCCGGCAGGGAGAGCGGCCTGCCCATCGTCACCGAGGTGATGAGCCCGGACAACGTGGGGCTGGTGGCCGAGTACGCCGACCTGCTTCAGGTAGGAGCGCGCAACATGCAGAACTTCGATCTGCTGCGGGAAGTGGGTAAGATCCGCAAGCCGGTGCTGCTCAAGCGCGGCATGAGCGCCACTGTGGAGGAGTTTCTGGCGGCGGCCGAGTATATCCTGGCAGAGGGGAATGACCAGGTCATCCTGTGCGAGCGGGGCATCCGCACCTATGAGACCGCCACCCGCAACACCCTCGACCTGGCCATTGTCCCGTTGATCAAGGAGATGTCGCACCTGCCGGTCATGGTCGATCCTTCCCACGCCACCGGCAAGCGCAGCCTGGTGCCCCCCATGGCGCTGGCGGCGCTGGTGGCCGGCGCCCACGGCGTGCTGGTGGAGGTGCATCCCGAACCGGAAAAGGCGCTCTCCGACGGCCCCCAGTCACTCACCTTTCCGGGTTTCGGGCATCTGATGGAGGATGTGCGGCGGCTGATCGGCTTCCTGGGGTATGTCTGATACCGATTAATAAGGCTTGTAATGGTCTGGCCGCAGGTGTAATAATGTAACCACCAGCCCGTTCTCTCTACCCTGTTCGTCGGCAGTAGTACCCGGGCGGAATGCTATACAAACGGGGGTCGCTCCCTGCTGTGGTGTGCTGCCCCATTACGCGGGATTTGCCTGAAGCNNTTCCCGGCCGGTGGTCGTCATCACCAGTTTGCCGTGCTTGACCCCCTTTACACCGATCAGGGAGTCGGCAATGGCCTTGATCTGGCTGGCCTTGCCCCTGACGATCAGCACTTCGAGACAGTTTGGAAGTCTAAGGGGACGGAAGTCTAAGGGTAGTTAAGTTTGTTGATTTGACCGAACTGTTGTGCCAGTTTTGCCTCATGCCAAGTTCAGTCACGTGCGCCGGTTTTTTTGTGTAGGTTGCGTTGAACAGATTCATCGTGAAACGCAACGGTTTTTGAAGGTTGGCGGTTTTATGAATGTTGCGTTGAAAAGCGTAACGCGACCTACGAAACTCTTTATACCGTAGCGATTTGCAATCCCGGAATATCCTCAAAATCCCGTACATTGCGCGTTAAAAGCGTGAATCCATGCTGTATCGCCTGGCTTGCCAGCCAGATGTCCTGAATACGGGGGCGATGGGTTTTGCCGCTTGTCTTGATTTGGGCGGCTATGGAACCGAATATCTCACCTGTTGTCTCGTCAATACGCAGTACCGGTTTTAAACGAATTCTGGCAAGAGCGGCCAGGCGCTGTTGGTGTATTGCCGGGCTTGTCGCACACTCCGCGCCGAATTTCAACTCTGCAATTGTTACCGGTGACAGGTATACCGGCTCGTTTCCCGTGGCTGCAATGATCTCTTCCGGAGTGAGTTTCCCCTGTTCGACATCAATCCAAATGCAGGTATCGATCAGGACGCCCATGGATCGCGCACCTCGCCGGAAGTGTCGTCGTCCATGCGGCTGTCAGAGAGCCATCCCTCGCCCGCTTCTTCGGGGAGAGTGCGATAGATGTCCGCAAAAGCTTCCGCTGCCGTCATGGTGGCAGGACCGGGAACAAGACGGGCTACTGGTGAGTTGTTGCGCATGATGAGCAACTCTTCGTGCTGAAACTCAACCTTGTTGAGCATGACACGGAAGTTTCGTGAAAGATCGGTTGCGGTCACGGTTTGCATAATTACCTCAGACAATCTGATAATCTGATATTATATAGTATTTATAGCCCTAATTCTTTCAATGGGCAAGTGTAATCTGGGAAGGTGACATGATTCAGCCCAATTCCCGGCCGGTGGTCGTCATCACCAGTTTGCCGTGCTTGACCCCCTTTACACCGATCAGGGAGTCGGCAATGGCCTTGATCTGGCTGGCCTTGCCCCTGACGATCAGCACTTCGAGGCAGTTATAGTGGTCGAGGTGCACGTGCAGGGTCGAGATGATGCGGTCATGATGATCGTGCTGGATGTCGGTCAGCCGGTCGGCCAGGTCGTGGACATGGTGGTCGTAGACCAGCGTTACCGTGCCGACCGTTTCCTCGTTGCCGGCTTCCCAGGTCTGCTCCACCAGGGCGTCGCGGATCAGGTTGCGTATGGCCTCCGAACGATTGATGAAGCCTTTTTCCGTAACCAGCCTGTCAAAGCGTTCCAACAGCCCGTTGTCGATGGATATGCCGAAACGTATGGTTTCCCCCATCAGCCCCTCCTTATGTTATTCGCTTTTGCATTCAAGATGGCACATATTTCAGGCCAGACCTTTGAGGTTTTCAAAACCTCAAAGGTCTTCAAAATGTCAACTTGAATGCAACTTGGTATTAGTGTCCTGTGCGGTTACTGTGGCGAACTAACCGCACAGGACGCCAGGATTTTTCCCAGACATGCAACGAAACGTTCGTTTTCTGCGCGCGTGCGCACCGCAATGCGGAAAAAGTGTGGAGAAAGACCGTAAAAAGTGGCGCAGTCGCGGATAATTACCAATTCGGGCAGGAGACGCTCAGCCAATTCCCGGGCCGTCATCCCACCCACAATCTCCACCAGCAGGAAATTGGCGCGGGAAGGATAGACCTTGAGCTGTGGGAAGCTGCAAAGCTGGCCGGACAGGAAACGCCGCTCCTGGTCGATGAAGAGGATGGTCCGCTGATTGTGCTCCTGATCCTGCAGGGAGGCCGAACCGGCCGCCAGCGCCAGGGTATTGACGTTCCACGGCACCCCGAGGGCGTCGAGCCGCCCGCACAGCGGCTCGTTTGCCATGGCATACCCCAGGCGCAAGCCGGGGATGCCGAAAAACTTGGTCATGGAACGCAGAATAAGGGCGTTGCCGCCATCGATGACGGAGTGTTTTGCGGAAGCCTCCTCGCAGAAGTCCATAAAGGCTTCGTCCAGCACCAAAAAGGTCCCAGCCTCTCTGCACAGCTCACAGACCTGATCGACTACGTGCGGCGGATAGAGTGTTCCGCTGGGATTGCCGGGATTGCAGAGATAGAAGGCATCGTATCCTTCGGCAAGCTTAGCTTCCAGCCTGGCCAAGTCCAACGAAAAACCGTCCTCCGGCGAGAGCAGGAAGTGGCGCACCTCCCACTGCTGACGGTTCAGGGCCCGTTCGTATTCACTGAAGGAGGGGGCGGCAATCAGGGCGCGTTTCCCGGATAAGACCGCCGGCAGTTGGTAGATGAGTTCCGTCGAGCCGTTGGCGACAACAAAATGAGCTGAGGGAAGTCCGTGGTAATGGGCAAGGGCCTCTTTCAACTCCTGATGGCCGGCATCGGGATAGTGCACCAGGCTGTCCAGGGCGCGGCCGATGGCGTCTCTCGCCAGTGCCGGAAAACCCAGGGGATTTATGCTGGCCGAAAAATCGATAAACGCGGACGGCGGGACGCCCATCCGGCGGGCTGTTGCGAATATGGCGCCGCCGTGATCATGACTGCGGGACATGAAAGCCTTTCAACGCCCAGGCAGCGGCAATGCAAACGGCCGCCATGAGCAGGGTGGTGGCGTACATCAGCCTGATAATACTCCGGTATGTCCGGCCGTCAAGGGGTACCAGCGGATCGCCGATATGTTCCTTCCAGGAGGGAAGGCCGCCGTAGCTGGCCGAGCCGCCCAGGCGCACTTCCAGAGCTCCTGCTGCCGCCGCCTCCGGGTGGCCGCTGTTTGGCGAAGGATGGTTGCGGCGGTCGCGAAGCGTGATGCGGGCGGCGTTGCGCCATGACAGCCCTGCCAGCGGGGCGGCGATGACCATCAAAAGGGCGGTCAGGCGGGCGGGGATGAAATTCAGCAGATCGTCCATGCGGGCCGAAGCCCATCCCATCCGCAGATAACGATCGTTTTTGTAGCCCACCATGGAATCCAGTGTGCTGACCGCCTTGAAGGCCATACCGGCCACCGGTCCGCCGAGGGTCAGCCAGAACAGCGGCGAAACAACGCCGTCGGCGGTGTTCTCGGCCACGGTTTCCACCAATGCCCGCCAGATATCGGCATCGCTAAGATCGTGGGTGTCCCGGCCGACGATGCGTGACAGATGACGCCGCGCAGCCTCCCGGTCTCCGGCCGCCAGGGCGTCGGCAACCAGGGCCGATTCGCGGTGGAGGGAACGGGCGGCCAGGCAGGTGTAGGAAACATATGCCGAGCCAAGGAGGCCGGCAAGTGCATTTACCCCTGTGAGCCCGTACAGCGCCAACCAGACTGTTGCCGTGCTAATTCCCACGGTGAAGAGCAGGAGGAGGACACCGGCCCACCTTTCATTGCCGGAGCAGTTCCGCAGGCGAGATTCCAATAGGGTGATCAGCCGGCCGATCACGACAACCGGGTGGGGGAGGCGGCGGGGATCGCCCAGGGCGAGATCCAGCGCCAGCGCCAGAATCAGTACCGCCGGGTCTGGAGGGGTCACCGCTCCAACCCGCAGATATCCATTAGGAGAGGGATGTTGAGATGTCGCTCAAGGTGGTCGGCAAGTCTCTCGAACGGGTCCCCGTGATCCTGTTCATGGGTGTCGTGCCGCAACGACAGCCCTTTGTCACGGCGGATGCGGTTGAGATAGGCCTCCCGAAAGCGGGCGTTGTCGAAGAGGCCGTGCAGGTAGGTGCCGAAGATCCTGGCGTCCGGAGAAACGGCACCGTCTTCGACATCGACCGGGCTCGCCCCGCGCTTAAGGATGCGGGCAAAGGGTTGTAATGAGCCTATGGGGGTGGTGATGCCCATGTGGATCTCATAGCAGGAAAGATCGTCCCGGCAGCCGGGGGCTGTTGCCGACCCGGCTGCGTCGAGGCGGGCTACAGCCAGGTGGGTTGCCTTTTCCGGCAGGAGTTCCGTCTCCACCGGGAGCAAGCCGAGACCGGACAACTCCAAAACGTCCGATTCCACGCCGTGCGGATCCAGCACCCGAAGACCGAGCATCTGGTACCCGCCGCAGATACCGACGATGTGCCCCCTGAAGCCCGCGATGGCCAAAGAGAAGCCGCGCTCCTCCAGGTAACGGAGGTCGGGGATGGTGGACTTACTGCCGGGGAGGATGAGGATATCGCAACCTTCCAATTGTTGCGGTGATTCCAGATAGGCGAGGGTGCAGTCCGGCTCGCGGCGGAATGCGTCGAAGTCGGTGAAGTTGGAAATCCGCGGCAGCCTGACGATCCCGATCCGGATGGTATTCGATGCAGGGACGCCGCCGGCCGCCCGTGGAGGGCGGCTGAGCGCCATGCTGTCCTCGGCCGGCAGGTTGAGGTCAAAAAGCCAGGGGAGGACGCCGATGATCGGGATGCCGGTCCGCTCAACGATGAAGTCGAGGCCCGGCCTCAGGATGGCGGCGTCGCCGCGGAACCTGTTGATGATGATCCCGCGGATCATCGCCTTTTCAGAGGGTTCCAACAGATCGATGGTGCCGACGATCTGGGCGAATACGCCGCCGCGGTCGATGTCGGCCACCAGTATGACCGGGCATCGAGCCATCGCGGCAACCCGAAGGTTGGCGATGTCGTTGTGCTTGAGGTTGATCTCGGCAATGCTCCCGGCCCCCTCGATGGCGATGAACTCGTACCCGTTTTTCAGGCGCTTGAAACTCTCGGCAACCTTTTCAAAGGCCAGGGATTTGTAAGCATCGTATTGTGCCACATCCATGTTGCCGACCGGCCGGCCCTGGATAATCACCTGGCTGCCCGTGTCCGAATTGGGTTTCAGCAGCACCGGGTTCATGTCGGTGTGGGCATTGATGCGGCATGCCTGGGCCTGAACGGCCTGGGCCCGGCCGATCTCGCCCCCTTCGGGGGTGACGCCGGAGTTGAGGGACATGTTCTGTGATTTGAAGGGAGCGGCGCTGATGCCTCGCCTGACCAGCAGGCGGCAAAAACCGGCCGTAATGACCGATTTGCCCACATCCGACGCGGTGCCGCAGAACATGACGGCGCCCGGCCGGGATGCATGCACCGGCACATTCTTCGCCGATGGGGAGGCTGTGCCGCCGTACTTGCCAGCATAGCCGCGCGGCGTCACCATACGGCCTCGGCCGTCCACAAAGCTATTGCTGTTACCGATGAATACGATCGTGGACATATCGATGTGATGTTCCAAAAGCCTTCCCAGCGTAGTGACGGTGCTCCGTTCATCCGGGCGGCAGGCGTTGCACACGATGCCTGCCGGGGTTTCGGCCGGCCGGGAGGCCAGGATGATGCGGCGGGCCTCCTCAATCTGGGTGACGCGTTTTGTGCTTTTGGGATTGAAGAGCACAATCACGAAATCGGCACGGGCGGCCGCCTCCAGCCGTGTCGTGATCAGATTCCAGGGGGTGAGCAGGTCGGAGAGGGAGATGACGGCAAAATCGTGCATGAGCGGTGCGCCAAGCACGGAGGCCGCCGCCTGTATGGCTGAAATGCCCGGTATGATACGGACATCAGGCTGGGGCAACCCGTTGCCGGCCTCGTTTTCCAGCATTTCCAGCACCAGACCGGCCATGCCGTAGATACCGGCGTCGCCCCCGGAAACCAGGGCGACCGTCTCACCGGCTCGCGCCCTGGCGATGGCCTCGCGGCAGCGTTCCATCTCCTGCATCATGCCGGTTGATACCATTGTTTTTCCGGCCGTGAGCGGGCTTATCTGCTCCAGGTAACTGTCGTAGCCGATAATGGTTGCAGATTCGGCGAGGGCCTGCCGGGCGGCATCGGTCAGGTGGACGATATCTCCGGGGCCGGCGCCGATGATGTACAGGGGGGGCATGAAATCACCTATTCAGGATTGGGGTGGATGAGATGGTTGGGATCAGGCGCTGTACGATGCGTAGAGCTGTTTGACCCGTGCCAGATAATCCCGCGTTTCGCGGGGCATTTGCTCCGGCCTCCTGTCCACGTTGCCCGGGCCCCAGTTATAGGCGGCCAGGGCCGAATCCATGTCGCCGTTGTAGCGGGCGAGCAGGTCGCGCAGGAAGCGTGTCCCGGCCAAGACGTTCTGTTCGGGGTCAAAGGAGTCGTTGACCCCTAGGGAACGGGCGGTTCCGGGCATGAGCTGCATCAGGCCCCGGGCGCCTGCGGAGGAGACGGCCGTGGGGTTGAAATTGCTCTCGGCCTTGATAACGGCCTTGATGAGCCCTGTCTCGACCCCGTAACGGCTGGATGCCTTGGCGATAATCGGCTCCAGCCACTCTTTTCCGTTTCCCAGAGGTGATGAAGGCAGTGAGGGGGACGACATGGGGGAGGGCAGTTCCTCTGGAAACACCACCGCATCGCGGGCCGTTTGGGTTTGCGCTGATTGTGCGGCGGCGTCGGCGTAGGCCTTGAGGAGGGGTTGGAGCATGGATGGCTGCTGCCCGAGCACCGGTGCAGGCGAGGTGTCGGCCGGGCCGTCTCCTGCCAGGCTCAGAGTGGTATGAAGCATCTGCAGGCTGAGCGCCTCGGCAAGGTTTTGGGCGGCGGACTGCTCCGTCTGTCCCGCCGCTGAGTTCTCCATGGCGCGGTCGAGCCGTTCGGCAAAGACGCCATCGGAAAGTCCTGCGGCATCTTGGCGATCACTCTTGCTCGATTCCAGAGACAGGACCGATCTGAGAAGCGACAGGTTGCTGTTAATATCGATGGTCATGGCGTCTCGTGCTCCCTGCCGTAGGCCAGGTTCTTTTTCTTCAGCTTCTCGATCAGGGTGGTGCGTTTGAGGTTCAACAGTAAGGCCGCTTCTTTCTTGTTGCCCCTGGTCCGCTCCAGGGCCTGGAGGATCAGGCGGTTTTCAAACTCTTCAAGGGCTGAGTTGAGACAGATTCCGTTTTCCGGAAATTCGTTCCCGACCGGCAGCGCCGGGGTCTGCACCTGAACCTTTCTGGCAAGGTATTTTTCGGGCAGATCCATGGGGGCGATGAGACCGCTGTCCTTGAGAATCACCAAGCGCTCAACCAGGTTTTCCAACTCCCGGACGTTCCCCGGCCAGTCGTAGTCGCAGAGAATGCTGAGCGTTTCCCTGGAAAAGCCTGTCACCGCATGCTTTTTTTCGCTGTTGAAGCGGCTCAGAAAGGATTCTATCAAGAGCGGTATGTCATCGCGCCGTTCCCGCAAGGGCGGGATGGTGATAGGGATGACCGAAAGCCGGTAAAAGAGGTCTTCGCGAAAGCCCTGGGATTCCACCAGGGCTTCAAGTTGTTTGTTGCTCGCCGCAATGATGCGGACATCCACCTTCTGAGACTTTGTCGACCCGACCGGTTCGAACTCCTTGCTCTGCAAGACCCGCAGAAGTTTGACCTGCAGATTGGCCTTCATGTCGCCGATTTCATCCAGGAAGAGGGTGCCCTTGTCGGCCAGCTCGAATTTGCCNNGCCGAACAACTCGCTTTCGATCAGGTCCTCGGGGATGGCTGCGCAGTTGATCGGGACAAAGTGCTTATCGCTCCTGGAACTCAATTGGTGTATGGCTCGAGCTGCAAGTTCCTTGCCAGTGCCGGACTCGCCCTGGATCAATACCGTGGCGCTGGACTCGGCCACCTTTTCTATTAATTCGAAAAGCGTAATCATTTTGTTACTTTTTCCGATTATGGAGGAGTTGAGCCTGTGGGGTTGGCGTGACGCGGCCGATGCATCATGGCGTTTCATGGTCTGGAACTCCTTGGCGCGCATGACCAAGCTTTCCAGTTCATCCAGATTGAGGGGCCCGGACATGAGAAAGACATTGTCTTCTTTTGTCGAACCGATATGCGCGTTGCCGTTGTAACCGATCACAACAAGGAGGGGGTTTATCTTTTTTGCCTGTTCGATAAAATTGGGGGCGATGCCGGCCAGAAACTTCATATCGGCAATCATGATGCCGATATGTTTTTCGCGGATGGTGTCAATAACATGGGATGTCTGTGTCGTGTGGACGATGTCGTATCCCTGGTATTTTAGAAACGCCGATACGAGATCGCAGGTTTTGCGGTCATTCTCAACTATGAAAATAGTGTCCGGCGTATCCATGGATTGTCCACTGTTGCGAAGGGTTGTCAGGTTTGCCCAAGGTGTTTGTGAAAGATGTTAGAGTCGGATGATAGATTGTATTGACATTAAAGTCAAGAAAATGACTTTATGTTTTTTTGCGATTGTCAGGCAATTGGCTTGTTTGATCGCATGGTCTCGATGTATATACCTGAATCCGTGACGCCTTCCCGGCNNATATTTATCATGCTTGATAAATGCGGACCTGCATGGTAAATATTAAGTGTAACATAGTATTTTGATTGTGTATGAGGGGCGTCGCTCAGACAAAATTTCCGAGCAGTTTTGATTTTTTCGAGCAAGTTTAAACATACAGAGGAGGGAATAATGAACGATGCACTCGTGCCGGTAAAATCTGATGAGTCTCGTGACAAGCTGATCCAACTGGTAAGCTTTAATCTCGACCAGGAAGAATACGGCGTGGATGTCCTCAAGGTACGGGAGATCATCCGCATGCCGGTCGTTACCCGGGTTCCCAATACGCCTCACTATGTCGAGGGAGTCATCAATCTGCGCGGCAAGGTGATCCCGATCATCTCCATGCGCAGGAAATTCGGCCTGCTGGAAACGGAAAGCGACAAACAGACCCGCATCATGGTTATGGATGTGGAAGGTGAGCTGATGGGATTCATCGTTGATGCCGTTTCGGAGGTTATCCGCATCTCCGGCAGCGAGATCCAGCCTTCTCCCGCTTTAGTCGCAAGTAGTATTGACCAGGAATGCATCGCCGGCGTGATAAACCAGGCCGAGCGCCTGCTGGTGTTGCTGGAATTGGAGAGGATGTTTTCCACTGACGAAAAGAGACATTTCACATCGATGTAATCGCCGGATCCAGATGCGCTCAAGGAGAGTTTAATGCCACCGTTCGACAGCGAAGACCAGGAACTGCTTGAAGGTTTCCTTACCGAGACGACCGAGCTGCTCGAAAAGCTCGATGACGATCTCGTTGCCTTGGAGAAGGCATCGGACGACCCCGAACTTCTCAACCGGATCTTCAGATCGATACACACCGTCAAGGGCGCCTCAAGCTTCCTGGGATTCGACCTTTTGGTCAAGGTGACCCACAAGACGGAGGATGTCCTGAACCGCCTGCGTAAAGGCGAGTTACCGGTAACGCCCGAGATCATGGACGTCATCCTCGAAGCCACCGATCTGGTCAAGCTTCTGGTCAGCGACATCAAGGCAGGAGAGATCCAGGAGCGTGAGATCGACGGCACTGTAGCCAAGCTTTTGCCGTTTCTTTCCGAGAACATAGGTGCCCAGGCAGCGCCCCAGACCGGGACGGAGCCGGCCCCGGCAGTGCAGGAGCCACCGCCGCAAGCGGCTGCGGAGCCGGATGCCGCCCCTTTTCCGGCCGAACCCTCCCCAGCGTCACCCCTGAAGCAGGAGGTGGCGCCGGTGGCGCCGCAGAAGCCTGCCGGCGATGCCGTCGCCAAGAAGGCCCCGGTTCCCAAGCCGTCCGAGGGCAAGGGGGAGGACCTTTCCGATAACTCAACCGTGCGCGTCGATGTCAAACGCCTGGACGACCTGATGAACCAGGTTGGGGAGTTGGTGCTTGAGCGCAACCGCATGATCCAGCTCAACCAGGATCTGCAGCAGGGTGATGCGGAGCGGCTCGATTTCAACGATGAATTCGGCAAACTCACCAAACGGATGAATTTTGTCACCTCGGAACTGCAGATGCAGGTCCTTAAGATGCGCATGATCCCGGTGGACAAGGTCTTCAAAAAATTCCCCCGCATCGTCCGCAGCCTGGCCCGNNTGGGCAAAGAGGTCGATCTGCAGATCTTCGGCGAGGAGACCGAACTGGACCGCTCGGTCGTTGACGAGATCGGCGACCCGCTCATCCACCTGATCCGCAATGCCATGGACCATGGCCTGGAGCCCCCCGACGAACGTGTTGCCGCGGGGAAGCCGCGGGTGGGCATCCTCATCCTGGCGGCTGTCCACGAAGGCAACCAGATCATCATCAGCATCAAGGACGACGGCCGCGGCATCGACACCGAACGGGTCGGGCGCAAAGCGCTCGAAAAGGGGCTGGTGACCGAGGACCAATTGGCTGCCATGAGCCAGCGAGATCTCTTCGATCTGATCTTTCTCCCCGGTTTCTCGACCAAGGAGAAGGCCTCCGACCTCTCCGGCCGGGGGGTCGGCATGGACGTGGTCAAGACCANNTTGACCCTGGCCATCATCCAATCGCTTTTGGTCGAGGTGGAAGGGGAGATATATTCCATCCCGCTCTCCTCCGTGCTTGAGACCTTGCGGGTTGAGCAGAGCATGTTCCATATGGTTGGGGGGCAGGAGGTGCTCAAACTACGCGAATCGGTACTGCCGCTGTTGCGCCTGCAAAAAAAATTCAACGTGCAAAAGCGCTGTGAAAACGAAGATTTTTGTTACGTCGTTGTCGTCGGCGCCGCCGACAAGCGCATGGGACTGGTTGTCACGCGCCTGGTGGGGCAGCAGGAGGTGGCAATCAAGTCGCTCGGCAACTATCTGGCCAACATCCCCGGCATCGCCGGTTCCACCATCTTAGGCGATGGCCGGGTGACCCTGATTGTCGATCCGGTCGGACTCATCGACG
>PLYK01000119.1 GCA_003151775.1 Geobacter sp.
ATGATTGCGTCAATGTTGGATTCGAAAAGTGATCGAGTGTAAAACTGGTGGTCCCGCAGACGTTGAGCGAGTTTTAACTGCTCTGACTCGATCTGTTTGCGCGCTGTGTTGTCGGTTCCGATCAGAAGATAACCGATGATGGCGGAGTGTGAATCGCGCAGGGCCGTCACAGACACGACTGCCGGGAAGCGACTGCCATTCTTTCGGATATAGGTCAGCTCGTAGATATCTTCAATGCTGCGACATGCCTTGAATACCAGCGCTTCAAAGCCTGGAGTAATCAGAGTTTGAAACTCTCCGCTGAGCGTTTTGGCGCGTGCAATTACTTCCATTGGATCGGAAATATCGGCCGGTGTGATCTTGTCAATCACTTCGGTGGCAGCGTAGCCCAACATCCGCTCTGCACCGACGTTGAAAATTTGAATGATGCCCTTCGCATCGGTGGCAATGCTCGAGAAGTTGGCGCTGTTGAAAATCGCGTTCTGGAGCGTCCCGGCTTTGAGCAGGGCCTCCTCAGCCTGCTTGCGTGGAGTAATATCACGTAAAATGCCGGTGAAGTAACCGTGGCCTTTCAGTTGCATTTCACTTACTGAAATCTCCATCGGGAAAATGCTGCCGTCCTTGCGCCGCCCCATGACCTCGCGTCCCAGACCCTGGGCACGTGCCTTATCGCTCGCACAGTAATATTCGAGGGAACCATTTTGCTGGTCCCGATCAAGTTCGGGTATCAATATGCCGAAGTTTTGTCCGGAGAGTTCTGCAGCGGTATAACCAAACATCTGCTCAGCGGCAGGGTTGACTGTCTCTATTAAACCGCCGCGTGCATGGAAGGTGATAATGCCATCCACCACGGTATTGAGAATTGTCCGGACCAGCGCAGAGCCGTCGCGTAAGGACTGCTGAACTGCATATTCCTCGGTGACATCGCGGAATACCAACACGGCGCCGATTATCTGATCGGCGCGGCTGCGAATCGGTGAGCAACTGTCGGCAATATCGTATTCGCTGCCATCGCGGGCAATCAGTACAGTGTGGTTGGCCAAACCCTGTATTGTGCCATGTGCTATGGCTTCCATTACCGGGATAGCGGCGGGTTGGCGGGTTTCTTTGTTGATGATGTTAAAAATCACGTCCACCCGGCGCCCAATGGCTTCAGACTGCGTCCAGCCGGTGAGCTGTTCGGCAATTGGATTTAGGCGCGTCACACAGGCTTCGGCATCGGTGGCGATTACTCCATCGCCTATGGAGTTGAGCGTAACTGCGAGCTTTTCCTCGCTCTCTTGTAAGGTGACGTTGGCCTGCTGCAGTTGTTTATTCGTTTCTTCCTGAATCTCCAGCAGATGCACTGTTTCGAGATGAATCAAATCTTTCAGCTGCTGCTGTGACTGACGATAGATCATATATGCGAAGGCAAGTGCACAGAGCAGCATCAGTACGCTGGCGAAAACTATGGTGGTAAACAAACGGAACATTTTCGACTGAAACTCAGCATCGTTCTGAGCCAGCGCGCCTTTCTCAATCTGCGTGAAACTGCGCATTTCGGCACGAATCAAATCCATCAACCGCTTGCCCTGACCATTTACTATGACCGCTAATGCGGCACTCTGGTTATTGTCTCTACGCAATGTAATGACATGCGCCATTTCCGCCATTTTGGCATCTACCAGTGGAGTTATTGCGTCCAGATGTTTACGGGCACTGCTAATGGAGCTAAGTTGCTGCAAATCTTTCAGTTGAGCACTGATGCTGCCCTGCATCTCCAGGTAGGGTTGCAGAAAAGTCTCGTTACCGGTCAGCAAATAGCCGCGCTGACCGGTCTCAGCGTCTTTCAATGCAGACATTAAATCGTCCGCGTGATTCAATACAATGCGTGTGTGCTCGCGCGCACCGGCAGAAGTTTCGATTTGTCTGTAAGCCCAGAAGATTAACGTTACAACCAGCACCATCAGTAGGATTAAACCGGAAAACGAAGCAACCATTTGTTTATTTTTCATGGAATAATATCCCTTTTTAGCCAAACAAAGTTGGAACCAATAAAATACATGGTTTGATACACATTAATGATTAATTAGGTTCTAGAGCTTTTCCACCGCCTGGCGCGTCTTCTCCACGATTTCTGCCGGGTCCTCGAAGCGAAACCGCAGCGGCTCTCCGAAGGTTACCGACACCTTGCCTCGTTTTGGAAAGCTCGCCTCGGGTGGAAAGACCTTTTCGGTCCCGCTTATTTTAATAGGCACGACCGGAATCCCCAACTCCTTGACCATGATGCCCAGCCCCATCTGGAAGGATTGCAATTTACCGTCCCTGGCATGCCCCCCTTCCGGGAAGATCAGGATATTGACCCCTGCGTCGGCGAGCCTGCCCATGTATTCGAGCGAGCCGCTGAACCCCTGTGACTGGGGCAGCGGAAAGAGGTTGAACAGTACGCTGCCGTACTCGTAGCAAAAGAGCCTCCAGATCCGATTGAGTCCATGGTAGTCGCCGAAGAAGAACTCCTCCCAGGCCGCGGTGGCGCTTCTATGGCGGATCTTCGGCGGCAGCGCAAACATGACGGAAGGCTGGTCAAAGTAGCTGAGATGGTTGGCCACAAAAAAGACCGGTTCATCCAGGTTTTTCAGATTAACAATACCATGCACCTCTAGCGTTGCAAAGTATCGGTACAAGGGACCGTGGAATACGCCGTCCCAGACAGTCCGCAGCCCCCTGAAGAAGCGGGTATTGGTCCAGAACCGGAAGTGGCTGCGCCGGGACGGCTTTTCCCGTTTGGCGATGATCCGGCGCAGGTCCGAGACGCGCGTCTCCGGGCCGATCTGGGAGTCCTCGATATCGAGGCGGTATTCCTGTTCCAGGAAACTGACCAGTTCCAGCCGGTCGATGGAGGTTAGCCCCAGGTCGGTCACGAGGAGAGATTCCTCGCGGATCTGCGCGGCGCCGGCGCCGGTCACCTTGGCGAGCAAGTTGAGCAGGCTGTCACTGGTGACGGTTGCAGCGCCCTCCTCCGGTCCCTTTTCAACCTCCTCCTTCACCGCGAACTTCTTGATCTTGAGTGTCGTGGTCTTTGGGAATTCCGGCTCGCTCCAGAGGGTATAGCCGGTGATCCGGTGCAACGCGTCCAGCTTATCGTTCGCTTGGCCGATGATCGCTTCAGGAGGAATGCCGCTTCCGTCCGGGATCAGCACGGCATGCACCTCTTCGCCACCGCCCCTCTCGACGCCGATGACGCACGACTCCTTCACCCCAGGGATCCTGTTCAGCACCGCTTCCAGTTCGTCGGGATAGACGTTGACCCCAGAACCGGTGACGATCAACTCCTTCTCCCTCCCCTTGATGACCAGCCAGCCGTCCGGGCCGATCTCCCCGAGGTCGCCGGTCCGAAACCAGCCATCCTTAGTGAAGGCGTCGCGGCTTGCCTGCTCGTTCTCGTAGTAGCCGGGAAAGACGTTGTCCCCGCGCGCCAGGACCTCCTTCCCCTCGATCTTCACCTCGACCCCCGGCAGGGGCGGACCGACCGCACCCGCCACCTGGCGCTCCATGGTGTTCACGCAGAGCACGGGCGAGGTTTCGGTAAGCCCGTACCCCTCCAGAACCGTGAATCCCATGCTGCTCCAGAACGTGAAGACCTCCGGGTCCAGGGGAGCGCCGCCCGAAACGAAGACGGTGAAATTTCGGCCGAACCTCTTCCGTACCGGGAAAAAGAGTGTTCGGCGAACCCCTTCCGGAAACCGTGTTGCGAGCCGTATCATGGACCGGAACAGTCCGGAGAGGTGTTTTTCCTCCAGTTCCCGCTCAATGGTCGTTTTGAGCAGTTGCATGAGGCGGGGAACGGACATGATGACATAGATGTCCTCTTCGCTCAACGCTGCCATGATCGCGGAGGGTTTGAGGGTGAGCAGGTAGACGACGGCCGCGCCGCGGTAGAGCGGGGTGAAAAAGCCGCCCATCTGCTCGAACATGTGGGATAACGGAAGCAGGGAGAGGAAGGTGAACCTGGATGTGATGATAGGCACCTGCAGGTTTATCTGGGTCATGTTGGCGATCAGGTTTTTGTGGGTGAGGATGACCCCTTTCGGATTGCCGGTAGTGCCGGACGTGTAGATGAGTTGCACCGTCTCATCGGGCGCGGCGGATGCCGGCCCGTTGATCGGTGAGATGTCTTCGAGCAGGTACGGGAGGTCTTCCAGTAGTATCGATTGGGAGGCGGTCATCCGCTCCGGTTTGAACCGGCTCTGCACGACGACCTTGGCGTTCGTGAGGCCGCGGATGGCTTCCGCGCGCGCCAGATCGGACATGAAGTCCACCGGGACGGCGATTGCGCCGCGCGCGATGACGCCCCAGTAGGCTACCGCCCACCAGGAGGAGTTGGGACCCCAGATGAGTACCCGGTCCCCCGGCGCCACGCCGGTTTGCGCAAGGAGGTTTGCCATCTTCAGGCTAAGACCGTGGAATTCCCGGTAGGAAACCACGAGCCGCCGAACGCCGGTGCGGTTCACAAAGGCGGTTTTATCGCCCAGCGCCTCGAACGTCCCGAAAAGATCGATCAATGTCTGCATGGATACTCCTTCGGCCAATTATACCGATTTCAAATCAAGGATGAAATCAAGGCGGCGAGGATTGAGGCGACGAAGGCGTACAGTGTCGTACGTTGAGGAGCAAAAAGACG
>PLYK01000059.1 GCA_003151775.1 Geobacter sp.
AGCCGGCCACGCCCAGAAGGCCCAGCCCGACCACCAGCATGCCGGTGATGGCGCCGCCCTTGAAGGCCACGTTGAGGGCCTTGACGATGCCGCTCTTGGCCGCCTCGGTGGTGCGCACGTTGGCGCGGACCGACACGAACATGCCGATGAAGCCGGTCAGGCCCGAGAAAAGGGCGCCGATGGCGAAGCCGATGGCGGTCTTGACGCCCAGGGTGGCGAACAGTGCGATGAACATGACAACGCCCACCACGGCGATGATCGTGTACTGGCGTTTCATGTAGGCGCCGGCGCCCTCCTGGATCGCGGCAGCGATCTGGCGCATCCGGTCGTTACCCTGGGGCAGCCCCAGGATCCACTGTGCCGTAACCAGTCCGTAGGCGACAGCCGCCGCGGCGCAGGCCAGGGCGAAATAGACAGCATACTGTTCCATTCTCTCAATTCCTCCTGTGATATTATGAATAGCCGGTAATCAGGCAATTCTTTCATGATGCAGAAACGGAAAATTGTTAATTGAATCGTTGATGATTGTCAAGTTTTTTCCTGTGTCCTGCCGCTGGTCTCCGGCATTTTTGCCCACGCCCCCCTCGCGCTTGTCATTGCCCGGACGGCATGATATATAAGAAAAGAATGCTGTTTGAACACCAAAAGAGCATCAAAGGAGTATTCCCCGATGAAATTCGCATATTCCCTACTGTTGGTCGCCATGACAGGACTTGCTGGCTGCGCCGCCCAGAGATCCCTCGACGTGGTCCAAAGCGATGTGGATGCCGTCAAGTCCAGGCTGTTTTCCGTGGAAAAGGACCTGGGGGGGGTGAGGGACGAGTCCAAGAAAGGGATCGGCTCCGTGGAGCAGGAATACAAATCTGACTTCACCGCGGTCCGCAAGCTTGCCGCCGACATGCAGGCATCCCTGGACAGTATGAAGGACGACTTCAAGGCCCTGAACGGCAAGATGGACGACCTGGCGATCGCCGCGAAGAAACCCGCCGATGACTTGGCGCGCTACCGGGAGGATGCGGACAAGCGCATCATCGCCTTGGGGGACCGGGTCGTCAAGCTGCAAACGGCCATGGACGAACTCAACAAGAAGGTAGGCAACCTAGCCGCACTCGCCGCCAATCCGAAGAAGGAGGAGGTTGTCACGCCGGAATCTTTCTACGCCAAGGGGCTGGAGACCTTCAAGGCTGGCGACATGCAGGCTAGCCGGGAGATCTTCACCAAGTTCCTCGATCAGTATCCCAAGCACGACCTGGCCGCCAACGCCCAGTACTGGGTCGGCGAGACCTACTACAACGAAAAGGGGTATGAGCCGGCCATCCTGGCCTATCAGGAGGTGATCAAGCAGTATCCCGGCAAGGACAAGGTCCCGGCCGCCATGCTCAAGCAGGCCATGTGCTTCAGGGCCATCAAGGAACTCAAGAGCGCCCGGTTTGTGCTGAAGAAGCTGGAGGAGGGGTTTCCCAGGAGCGACGAGGCAAAGAAGGCCAGGGAACTGCTGAAGGAGATCAGATAGGAAGCGTAGATTGAAGCAAATCGGCCTCAACCACGAAGAAAGGTTGGGGCACTTCCCCCCTTTGACAAAGTGGGGTCAGGGGGGATTTGCTTTTGAGCTGTTAAATCCCCCTCGGTCCCCCTTTTTTAAAGGGGGAAGACAAACAACAGCTTTGTTTTGTATATACTAGATGATGCTCTTGCAAAAGTCCAAAAAGTCCTCTCCCCCCTTGCGGACACTCTGGGGCCTAAAGCCCGCTACAGGACCCCTTTGGTGGACATGACCCCCTGCACCCGCGGGTCGAGCTGGGTGGCCGTGTCCATGGCCCGCGCCACCGCCTTGAAGCAGGCTTCGAGGATGTGGTGCACGTTGTCGCCGTACATCACGTTGACGTGCAGGTTCAGGCCTAAGTGATTGGCAAAGGCCTGGAAGAATTCCCGCGCCAGTTCCACGTCGAACTCGCCGATCTTCACCTTGGGGAGCCGCACGTTGTACACCAGAAAGGGGCGGCCGGAGATGTCCACCGCCACCGCCGCCAGGGTTTCGTCCATGGGCACAGTGGCTTGGCCGTAGCGCCGGATGCCCTTCTTGTCGGCCAAGGCCAGCTTGAACGCCTCGCCCAGCACGATGCCGATATCTTCCACAGTGTGGTGGAAGTCGATGTCGATATCGCCGCAGGCCTCGATCTCCAGGTCGAAGAGGCCGTGCCGGGCGAACAGGTTGAGCATGTGGTCGAGGAAAGGGACCGAGGTGCAGATCGCCCCCTCTCCGCGGCCGTCCACCTCCAGGGCCAGCTTGATTCTGGTTTCCTTGGTAACTCGTTCTATTTCAGCGCTTCGTGACATAGAGCCTCCTTGAGTTAGTGTCCCATGCGGTTAGTTCGTACTCGTAATTCCGGCTCTTTTGGCCGCTGCCGTCGTTGTGGCTCCTTGATGTAGACCCTGCTACACCTACGTCGCCGCGCCTTGGCATCAGCCAAAATAGCAAAGGAATTACTTCCCACGACTAACCGCACGGGACACTACCCGATTTCCTTGATGGCCGCCAGGGTCCGCTCCATCTCTTCCCGAGTCCCGATGGAGATGCGCAGGCCGTGGGCCAACAGCGGGTCGGATAAAAGGCGCACCAGGATCTTGCGGCTGTACAGGCCGTCATAGACCCGCTTGCCGTTTTTGTCGGACGGAGCGGCGAAGACGAAATTGCCTTGGGACGGGACCACGTCATAGCCGATGGCCGTCAATCCCTGGGTGAACCACTCACGGGTCTCGCGGATGCGGGCACAGCAGTCCCGGAAATAGGGCTGGTCGCGCAACGCGGCCACGCAGGCAGCCTGGGCCAGGCGGTCCAGGTTGTAGTGGTCGCGGATCTTGTCCAGGGCCGCGATGATCTCAGGCCGTGCGATGGCCAGGCCGAGCCGCATGCCGGCCAGGGCGTAGCTTTTGGAAAAGGTGCGGGTCACCACCACGTTGTCGTATCGCTTCACCAACTCCAGGCAATTGGCTGCGGCGAAGTCGGCATAGGCCTCGTCGATCACCAGGATGCCGCTGCACCGCCGGGCCATCTCCTCCACATACTCCATGGGGAACGAAAAACCCAGTGGCGCATTGGGGGAGGTGAGGAAGAACAGCTTGCCCTCGTAGCGCTCCGGGAAACCGGCGATGCGGAACCCGTCCGTCAGGCCGAAGCAGCGCACCCGCGCCCCTTGAACCTCCGCCAGGGTGGCGTAGTAGGAATAGGAGGGGTGGACGAGTCCGATCTCCTCCCCCTCGCCGGCGCAGGCCCGGATCAGGTTGTTGAGCACCTCGTCGGAGCCGTTGGCCATGATGATCCAGGAGGGATCGAAGCCGTACAGTTCACCGGCAGCCTCGCGCAGCTTCGAGCTGGAGGCGCTGGGATAGGTGCGCAGCGAGGCGCCGTCCACGCCCAATTCCTCGTAGATGGCCTCCACGACTTTTGGTGACGGAGGATAGGGGTTCTCGTTGGTGTTCAGCTTGATCCACGAGGCCACGTCGTCCGGCTGGAAGCCGGGCACGTACCCCTTCATGTCGCGTATGTTGGGTCGGAGCAGGTTCATAATAGCATGAGGAATATCACGCTTGGGCGTTGTGTTCAAGACTGAAACGCGGACAATAGGGGATTGAGGGACTCGGAACTTACCAATATNNAGGGGCAACAAATCTGACCTAAATCGCAACGCAAAACTTGGTATATCGGTAAGTTCCGAGTCCCAAGATATTACAGAATGGAAGTTTGAGGATAGTAAATTAATTGTCCAGGGTTTTATCTGCCGTCCCTGGAATGCCCATCATATCGGAATATTTCCTGTCTTCCTTGAGAACGTGATTAAACAGCCACTCGCCGAGCAGAATAATCAATTCTTTCGAAGCCTCCAGATAATTTTCATAATAGCCATTCCGTATCATCTCGATTGATTCCGTAAACTCCCTGTGCTTCGCTATATGATGATCGATATCCGGAACACACATCTCTCTCAGGCACTGTTCTTCCACCGATAGGTGGTATTTCGCAATTCCCGATAACCTGTCTATACTCGGTAAAAGGAAACTTGATTCCCGGGAGTTCATGAGATTATCATACACGCTGTTAAGTATGTGGAACATCTCCTGGTGGTGGCGGTCCAGATCCTCCCTATTGACGGAATATTCAGGCTTCCAGCTCAATAACGGCATCATAACACCTCATGCCCCGGGATCTCCTGCCAGACCTCCCAGGATTCAAGTATCGCATGCATGCGAATATGCAATCCTGCAGCCATGTTTAAGAACATTCTTATCTATTCGAAACGTTATTGAACAAGACCAATAATATAAGGGGCTTAAAGCCTGAGCAAGAATGTTTAAAAAAATAGTATACGTTTTGGTTCCAAGGGTAGGCTTAAAGTTTACGTCATTTGACTGTTTGCTACTTGAGGTGTTAAGGCATTTGGCAAGGTAATGTGATTGAACTGTAGCGATACCTGCAAATAAAAAAGCCGCCCATTTTTGAGCGGCCTTATCAACTATTTTTTTCGGAGTACCAAAGTTATTTACTGCCCAGCTTCCGTTCAAGCCGCTCAATGACCTCGGCTACCGTGCCTTCCATATCGTCCCCATGAACGGTGAAATAGAAATATTGGCCGGTGTGGTTGGACCAGTCCAGGTCTTCAACCGGCAGCGGCGCCAGCAGGGATTCGATCTGTTCATAGGATATGAACGGATCGCCGTCGGGCCACTTCCGGTCAAGCTTTGCCTGCTGGGCATCCGTAAGGGTTATCCGGTATGTTATGGAATAGACCTCCGCCTTCATGACCTCGATGATTCTCCTCAGCCTTCATATATATCAACCTCCTCTTTTCTTGAGCGGCGTACCGAGATGATCCTGATGTTCTCGCCCCGATACGTTATGATCCCTGACCAGTGTTTGCCGTCGATCTTGCACGATCTGCAGCCGAACTAAAAGCACACTTAAAGGATCAACCACAGCGGGGATCAACGTCTGTTCTTCTGTTCGATCTCGAGATCCAGATCTTTCAGGCGATCGAGACGCTTCTGCAACTCCTTGTTGTCACGGACTAAAGAATGGTTCCGCTCCTGCACCTCCTTGTTGTCACGGACTAAAGAAAGGTTTCGCTCCAGCAGGGTTTTTACTTCGTGTTTGCTCTCCCGGAGTTGTGACTGGCTTTGTACCCACCTGGTATTCAACACCTCCCGGGCCTTGCGGAGGCCGTCCACTTCGTCCAGGTACGTGATCAGAGGCGTTGCCTGCTGGGTCCAATTGCTATCGGGGTACTCTTTCTGCAACCGCGCCAGCAAGGCATGGGCTTGGGTGTCCCCATTGCCGTCCTCGTCCCCCAGGTGAAGCACGGCAAGCCGGAAAAGCGCCTCATCTGTCATCCCCGGCAACGGTTTGCCCGTAATGACCTCTTCCAGCAGAGTTTGAGCCTCCCGCTCCTTCCCTGCCTTCAGGTTCTGCAACGCCCCGACAAAACAGCTCTCTTGATGCCCAGGGCCGGCCTGAACCGCAGGGGGCGGCTCGCCGACCCTTATCATGCTGGATCCCTCGCTAAGTGCCGCAAGCAGCAACAGCGACAACGTGATGAACAGTTTATGATTCAGGAATGTCCGCCTCATTCGTGATGATGGGGTAATAAACGACAATGATCTTCTCGTTCCAAAACCAGCTTGATATCCCCGTAATAATTCTCAAAAAGAGGTTAAAGCTCAGATGGTTGCAAGGAGACAGAAGTAAACTTCTTTTTTTGATGATGATGTTCCTGATGGTTGAAACTAATCCCCACGCTACCGGAATCAAGCGTTACAATCATCCCTGTGTGTTTACCAGGAGGTACATCAGGATTGTTGCGCAATATGAAACCACACATCTCCCCTACGTGTAAGCTATGTGGAGCATCATCACTCATTGTTATTATTGCTCCGCTAGGTGATATATCCACTAGCTGTGTTTGGTATGTAACCCCATCAAGTCCCATTAAAAGGCACTTTGATTCACTTTTGATTCCCATGATATTTATACCTCAACTTCTTATATTACCACTTAGCGCAGACAATGTGTAAACTAAATTTAGAGGGGGATAATGCCAAACCTATTGTTACGCCTGTAGTCTACTTGTGCTAGAGAACATCCTTGAGGTGTCCTTGAAAAAGGGATTTTGTGCACCTCTTTTTCCATATTCAAGGTAGCCCACTTTCTGCTTCTAGGCTTTACGGAATTTTTGCTTGGATAAAATTGTCTCATGTCAAGGGCTGACCCCTTCGGGTTTGCTTTATCAAACAAAAAAAGGCCCCCGTATCGCCTCCGGGAGCCTCTTATTGTGACATTATGATGTAAAAAAAACGGAACTATAACCAAAACAAAGGTACTGTTTGTCCTCCCCCTTTAAAAAAGGGGGATCGAGGGGGATTTGCACCATTTGTGAATACTACCACCCCCGGCCCCTCCTAAACTAGGAGGGGAGGAAAAACGCCCAGTTCTTCCCCTCCTAGATACGTCAAGGGAGTGGGGACTTACTCCATCCGCTTACTGACCGACTTGGCGTGGGCCTCCAGCCCCTCCAGCCCGGCGATGCGCACGATGTCGCTCCCCAGCCGCTTCAAACCACCTTCCGAGAAATAGACGATGGAGGACTTCTTGACAAAATCATCCACGGACAGGGGAGAGAAGAAGCGGGCCGTGCCGCCGGTGGGGAGGGTGTGGTTCGGTCCGGCCAGGTAGTCGCCGGCCGCCTCGGGCGTCCAGTGCCCCATGAAGATGGCCCCGGCATTGGTGATCCGGGACAGGATGGCAAAGGGGTCCGTGACCGCCAGTTCCAGGTGCTCCGGCGCGATGCGGTTGGAGAAGGCGATCACCTCGTCCAGGTCTGCGGCAACGATGATGGCGCCGTACTTGTCCCACGAGGCCCGGGCAATGGTCTCCCGTGAAAGTTGGGTCAACTGGCTCTCCACCTCGGCCGCCACCTGCTCGCCGAAGGCGCGGTCGGTGGTGATGAGGATGGATGAGGCCAACTCGTCGTGCTCGGCCTGGGAGAGCAGGTCGGAGGCCACGTGCGCTGGATTGCCGCTGCCGTCGCTGATGACCAGGATCTCGCTCGGCCCGGCGATCATGTCGATCCCCACCTGGCCGAAGACCAGCTTCTTGGCCGTAGCCACGTAGATGTTGCCCGGCCCGGTGATCTTGTCCACCTTGGGGATGGTTTCGGTGCCGTAGGCCAGGGCCGCGACCGCCTGGGCTCCGCCGATGCGGAAGATCCGGTCTACGCCGGCCAGCCGGGCAGCCACCAGCACGTGGGGGTTGATCTGGCCCCCCGGCGTGGGGCCCACCATGACGAGCTCGCCGACACCCGCCACCTTGGCCGGCACGGCGTTCATGATCACGCTGCTGGGGTAGCTGGCTTTGCCGCCGGGGACGTATATGCCGACCCGCGCCAGGGGCGTCACCTTCTGCCCCAGCATGATGTCCGGCTCCTCTGTGGAGATCCAGGTCTCTTGTTTCTGTTTTTCGTGGAAGCAGGTCACCCGCTCCACGGCCAGGATGAGGGCTGCCACGTCGGCCTCGTCAACCTTGCCAAAGGCCGCCTCGATCTCGTCGGGAGTGACCTCCAACTCGGCCACGGTTGCGGCCTCCAGTCTGTCGAAGCGCCGGGTCAGCTCCAGCACGGCCTCGTCGCCTCTTTGGCGCACGTCGGCGATGATGGCGAGCACGGTCTGCTCCACCTCGCGGCCGGTCTCTTCGCCCCGCGCAAGGATGGCGCCGAACTTCTCTGAAAAGTCTTTGTCGCGTATATCGAGAAAAAGCATGGATGCTCTCTTTATGCGGGCTGAAGCTCTTTTTCCAACCCTTCGATGATTTCGGTGATCCGCCGGTACTTGGTCTTCAGGCTGGCGCGGTTGACGATCAGCCGGGTGGTGATCTCGGCGATGGTCTCCACCTCCACCAGGCCGTTCTGGCGCAGGGTCTCGCCGGTGGATACGAGGTCAACGATCCGTTCGGACAGCCCCACCAGCGGCGCCAGCTCGATGGAGCCGTACAGTTTGATGATCTCCACCTGGATCCCCTTGGCGCTGAAATAGGTCTCGGCCACGTGGGGGTACTTGGTGGCGATGCGGATGTGGGACCAGCCCGCGGGGTCGTCGTCGCGGGCCAGGTTGGCCGGCTCCGCCACCATCATGCGGCAGTAGCCAAACTTCAGGTCCAGCGGCTCATAGACATCCTTCCCCTGCTCCATGAGCGTGTCCTTGCCCACGATCCCCAGGTCGGCGCTGCCGTATTCCACGTAGGTGGGGACATCGGTGGCGCGCACGATCATGTAGCGCATTCGATGATCGGTATTCTCGAAGATCAGCTTGCGGGAATCGGAGAGCAGTTCCCGGCAGTCGATGCCGATCCTGCCGAACAGCGCCACCGATTCTTCCAGGATGCGGCCTTTGGGGATTGCAATGGTAATCCAGTCGTTCACATCTCGTCCTTTCGAATGTGGCTTTTCCGCAATCTCCGCGTTGTCGTTCGGAATCTCCTTGTGCGGCGTAGCGCTGCTACGCCTCCGCGGGCTTCCTCCTCCGCCTTGACCTTGCGAAAAATCCGCATTCGTTATTCCTTTATTCTTTGAATATCCGCTCCCAGGCCGGCCAATTTTTTTTCAATGGACTCATACCCCCGGTCCAGGTGGTAGATGCGGGAGATCTCGGTGATGTTGTCCGCGGCCAGGCCGGCCAGGATCAGCGATGCCGAGGCCCGCAGGTCGGTGGCCATGACCGGTGCGCCGGAGAGCTTTTTGACCCCCTTGACCGTGGCGCTGTTCCCCTCGGTGGTGATGTCGGCCCCGAAGCGGAGCAGTTCGGAGACGTGCATGAAGCGGTTCTCGAAGATATTCTCGCTGATGACGCTCGCCCCGTCGGCCACGCACATGAGCGCCATGAACTGGGCCTGCATGTCCGTCGGGAATCCGGGGTAGGGGCGGGTCTTGATGTTGATGCTGCGCAGCTTCCGGGGCGCCTTGACCCGCACCACGTTGTCGCGGCTGGTGATCTCGACCCCGGCATCCTGAAGCTTGAAGATCAGCGCATCCAGGTGCTCCGGCTTCATGCCGAGGATCTTCACGTCGCCGCCGGTGATCGCGGCCGCGATCATGAAGGTGCCGGCCTCGATCCGGTCCGGCATGACCGAGTAGGAAACAGGGGAGAGTTCGTTGACCCCCTGGATGCGGATGGTGTCGGTCCCGGCCCCTTCGATGTGAGCGCCCATGAGGTTAAGCACCTGGGCCAGGTCGTCGATCTCCGGCTCCCGTGCCGCGTTCTCCAGGACGGTCTCCCCCTTGGCCGTGGCAGCGGCCATCATCAGGTGTTCGGTGCCGCCGACGGTGGAGATGTCGAAGTTGATCCGCGCCCCCTTGAGGCGCTTGGCCTCGGCCTCCACGTAGCCGTGTTCCAGGTTTATCTCGGCCCCAAGGGCCTGGAGTCCCTTGAGGTGGAGGTTGATGGGACGGGCGCCGATGGCGCAGCCGCCGGGCAGGGAGACGCGCGCCTTGCCGAAGCGGGCCAGAAGCGGCCCCAGGACCAGCACCGAGGCGCGCATGGTCTTGACCAGGTCGTAGGTTGCCTCGTGATTGTGGATGCCGGCGGAATCGATCTTGACGAGGTTGCCGTTGCCTTCGATGATGGCGCCCAGGGATTCCAGCACCTTTATGGTGGTGTTGATGTCGCGCAGGAAGGGCACATTGCCGATCCGGTTCAACCCAGGGGCCAGGATGGTGGCCACGAAGATCGGCAGCGAGGCATTCTTGGAGCCGCTGATCCGCACCTCGCCGGCCAGTTTCTTCCCCCCCTTGATGACGAGCTTGTCCACCCTTGTTCTCCCTTTAGCTAATAATATTCGAAGGGTCATATTACTCGATGGGCCCCACCTTGTCCAAGGAAAAGTTGGCCGGAAAGCGGGCTGCGAGCAATCGTCATTGCGACAAGATGAGTGATTTTTTATTTATTGATGCTCTCGCAAAAGCTCAAAAAATGCCTGTTTTCTGCTTTGCAACTTATTGATATTATTGAAGTACAAAAACACAAAAAAGAGAATTTGCGAAGGCAACATCTCAAGCGTTTGACCCAGATCGAGAAGAATTACAAGCGGGAACTGGAGCTCACGGTGGAGCAGCGGACCTCGGAACTGGCCGAGGCCCTCAGCAAATTGACAGAAACGCTGGGATGGCAGCGGCTATCCCTATGGCCTGGCCGGTGAGGCCATTCCTATCGCCGGCCAGATCACCATGCTGGCCGACCAGTATGACGCCTTGAGGAGCGAGCGGGTCTACAAGGGGGCTTTTGACCACGCAACGGCCTGCGACATCATCCTGAACGGCGACGGCAGGACCATGCCGGAGCATTTCGATCCGCACGTCCTGGAAGTATTACAAGGTATTAGCGGTCGAGATCGCCCAGCACGAAATCAATGGACCCCAGAATCGCCAGGAAATCGGCCACCAGCCAGCCGCGGCTCATTATCGGCAGCGCCTGGATGTGCGGGAAGCTGGGGGTGCGGATGCGCATGCGGTAGGGGATGTTCAGGCCGTCCGAGACGGCAAAGTAGCCGTTCTCCCCCTTGGGCGCCTCGATGGCGGCATAGGTTTCCCCCTTGGGGGGCGCCATGCCCCGGGTGCAGTTGACGAAATGGTGGATCAGGGACTCGATGTCCTTCAGGGTGTCCGGCTTTTGGGGCAGCACATAGCGGTAATCGTCCGTGATCCAGCGGCCGCTGGGCATCCCGTCCATGGCCTGCTGCACCAGGCGCAACGACTGGCGGATCTCCTCCATGCGCACCAGGTAGCGCGCCCAGCAGTCTCCACCCTCGGCCACGGACACATCAAAATCGAACCGCTCGTAGCCGCCGTAGGGGATCTTTTTCCGCAAATCCCATTCCATGCCGCAGGCGCGCAGGTTGGGTCCTGAGAGCCCCCATTCCCTGGCATCTGCCGGCGAGATGGCGCCGACGCCCTTGAGACGCGCCCGGAAGATCGGGTTGCCGTTGATGAGCTGTTCGTACTCCCTGAGCCGGGCCGGCATCCATTCCAGGAATCTTCTCACCGGCGCCTCCCATCCCTCGGGCAGGTCCTCGGCCACGCCGCCGATCCTGAACCAGGCCGGATGCATGCGCCCTCCGGTAATCATCTCCACCACGTCGAAGATCAGTTCCCGGTCGGTAAAGGTATAGAAGACCGGCGTCATGGCCCCCACATCGGCGGCAAAGGTGCCCAGCCAGACCAGGTGGCTGGCGATGCGGAACAGCTCCGCCAGCATGACCCGGATATACTGGGCCCGCTCCGGCACCGTGATGCCGCACAACAGTTCCACCGAATTGGCATAGGCCAGATTGTTCTGCACCCCGGCCAGGTAGTCGATGCGGTCGGTGTATGGGATGAACTGGTTCCAGTGCTGGCGTTCGGCAATCTTCTCGGCCCCCCGGTGGTGATAGCCGATGTCGAAGTCCACATCGCGGATCTCCTCGCCGTCCAGCTTGAGAATGCAGCGGATGATGCCGTGGGTGCCGGGGTGCTGCGGCCCCAGGTTGAGCACCATCTCACCTTCATTGATCTGCTCGAAGAAGTCCGAGGCGGGCAGCGCCGCATGGCGGCGGGCGTCATCGACGGTGTAGGGCGCCATTTCGGTGGCGCGGAAGGGATGCTCCTTGCGCAGTGGATGCCCCTCCCAATCGTGGGGCATCAGGATGCGCCGCAGGTTGGGGTGGCCGCTGAAGCGAATGCCGAACATGTCGAACACCTCCCGCTCGTACCAGTCGGCGGCCGGGAAGACGGGGGTGACGCTGGGCGTTTCCGGCTGCTCCCCCGCCAGTTCGGATTTGACGCGGACATAGCCGGGCTGGTCATAGGAGAGCAGGTGGTAGTCGAGGGTGAAGTCCCGGTAGCGGGACCGGTCGCGCCGGCAGGATTCGTCCACGGCGGTGATGTCTTCCAGGCGCTTGAAGGCGGGGCCGGGGCGCTCCTTCAGGTGCCGAAGCAGGTCGGGGACGAGCTCGGCCGGCGCCCGCAGCGTGAGCATGTCGGTTGCGTCGTCGTCGATGACAACCCGGTCGCCGAACAGGGCGCCGATCTCCCCGGAGAGCCCGAAATCCGGGTAGGCGCGGTGCGGCGCAGGGGGGCGCCACTGTTCGTCCGAGCGGGGCCGGAACATGACGGGATGCCCCACGGAAGCCCCCCGGATGGCGATCTTTTCCATGCCCGGCCCGCGGGTATCGCGGGATTTGGTCTCCCCGTCCCGCAGGATCGGGGCGGTTGTCCCCTGACAGCCCCCGGCCAGGTGCAGGACCGGCCGGGCCGGGCGCTCCCCTGTTCTTATCTTTTCCTGTAGCAGCATCAGCCCCTGGAGGAACGCCTCGGGACGGGGCGGGCAGCCGGGCACGTACACATCCACCGGCAGGATCTGGTTGACCCCCTGCACTACGCTGTACACGTCGTACATGCCGCCAGAGTTGGAACAGCTCCCCATGGAAATCACCCAGCGCGGCTCGGCCATCTGTTCGTAGAGGAGCAGGATCGAGGGGGCCATCTTCTTGAAAACCGTTCCGGCGATCACCATCACGTCGGCCTCGCGGGGCGTTCCGCGCAGCACCTCGGCCCCGAAGCGGGAGATGTCGTGGCGGGAGGTGAACGAGGTCATCATCTCCACAAAGCAGCAGGAGAGGCCGAAGAACATGGGCCAGAGGGAATTGGCACGCCCCCAGTTGATCATATCGTCGAGGCGCGCCAGGATGATGTTGTCAGGGGTCAGGATGATGTTGTCGGGTTTATCGGACAAGGCAACGCACCTCTGAAACGCAAAGTTTTTGCAAGATCAAGGCTATTCCGAAGACTTACGCAGAGATTGCGAAAAATCTGCGTTTCTCTCCCGTGAAGGTCCCCAGTCCAGGCCCCCCTTAAGCCAGAGCCAGAGCAGGCCGGCAGCGAGGATGACTATGAAGACCGTGATCTGGGTAAGGCCCGCAATACCGAGCAGGTCCCAGGCCGAGGCCCAGGTGAAGATAAAGGCCGCCTCCACGTCGAACACGATGAAAAAGATGGCCACCAGGTAGAAGGGAACCGGCCATGCAAGGCGGGCGCTGCCGGTGGGCAGAACCCCTGATTCGTAGGGAAGCTCCTTGCCGGGCTGCGTGCGTTTCTCTCCAAGCCACCAGGCCGCCAGCAGCAAAAAGCCGATCAGGGCAACGGTCACAAGGGCGTAAATGGCCAGTTGATACAATGGGGTAGCTATCATGATGGGGAAACTATAGCAGATATTCGTGTTCCTTCAACGTAAAACGTGGGTCGCCGGGACAGGGTTTGCAACTATCAGGTTGTTGAAAATCGTCGCGAGGAGGCTGGTATGCAAGGCGCAAGCGAGCGAGAAGGCGAGGCGTACCCCTTGGTACGCTCCCGCTTTTGAGTGAGCGGCAACGCCGCAGACCGGCCCCGCAGTAGATTTTCAACAACCTGTTATTTCAGCGGACGGAGTATGGCGCTGAAGATCGGATTCTGATCGGCCTGGGAAACGGAGATGACCATATCCACCTCCAACAGTCTGCCGCACACATCCCTCACCGTTTGTCGCGTTGTGGCGCCGATAAGGTCGCTGTTGCCGGAGCTGAAATTTCCCTCGACCTCGGCACGCAGCTCATCCCCGTTTTCCATGAAATCAAAGATGCGCTGGCCGAGCAACTCCTGCTTGGTCAGGCCGAAGAGCCGTTCCGCCTTCTGGTTGGTGATGACGATCTTGCCGTCGCCCATGAAGGTGACGATGGGGGACTGGGCGATTTCGATGAAGTTGCGGTACCGGTCCTCCGATTCTTTCCGTTGCAGCGTCTTGCGGTCCAATTCGGCCATAAGCTCGTTGAACGATCCGATCAATTCGCCGATCTCGTCTTTCCCCCGCTCCGCGAGCCTTTCGGAGAAATTGCCGGTGCGGGCAACATCGGCAATGCTTTCGGCAACGCTCTTGACCGGCGTCAGGATTGTCCTTTTGATGAGCCAGCCGGTGACGAGGATGTAGGCGAAAAGGACGGCCCCGTCGTAGATCAGGTCGTGTTCGAGATTCACGCCGATCTCGCGGTACAGGCCGCCCATGGGCACCGATACGGAGACCGCACCGATCACCTCGCCCACACGGTAGCCGTAGGAATAATGCCTCCGGGGGAAGCGTTCCCGGACAAAGCGGGGCGCGCTGTCATAGCTGCCGTGGCAGGCCAGGCAGGATGGCTCGGCCTTCATCGGCAGCAGGTAGCGCAGCGCCTTTTTTCCGTCGTCACCCGCCACCTGCCAGACCTCCTGGGCCTTAGTATCCCGAAAGGCCGCCAACTGGGCAGTCTCGAAGCTGTCTGGGCGGTTGTCGGGGTTGCGGTAGCGCAACGAGACTTGGCGGACATAGTAGCGCGACCCGCTGGTAAGACGCTTGGCGATCCGGGTGGCGGCCACTTGGGGGACGAGGTTGTAGTTGTGCTCCGGCTCGCTGGTGACGATCTCGGAGAGGTAATCCCGGGTCTCGATGATCTGGCGCGCGATGGAACGGGCGTTGTCCACGGCCGTTTTGAGGATGAGCGCCTGCTCCCGGCGGTAGCTGTTGTAGGCCAGGCAGAGGAAAAGCGCCGTCAGGAGGAGGACGGCAATGATGTTGAATTTGGTGTTGACGCTGCGGTTTGAAAGTATTTTCATGGCGCTTCCCCTACGGTGCCGTTCACATCGTATCAAGTCTTCACCTGTCGCCTGCCGGGGTTGATTATAACTACTCTTCAAGGGTTGGCAAGGGGAATGTCGTTTCGTTATTATACTTGAGTTTTCGTGGTCATATGAGCTATTTTAAATAGATTGCATCAAAATTTAGAATTGCGGCAAAAACCGGCCGGAACGGGTCGAGAAGAAGAGTCGCGGCGGTCAGCCGGGGAGTCAGGTATATGGACAGGAAGGTATCGACATCTATCGAAGGGAGGGGCGGGGGGGGCCTGTCAGCTCTGGTGTTGCTTGCCGTAACGCTGGGCGTTGTGGCGCTGCTCGGGGCAATGGGATACGTATTCTATCTGATGGCGCGCTTGCCGCGGGTGGACCGTTTGGCCGACTATAAGCCGCCCATCGTATCGCAGGTTTTTGGCGACGACGGCAGCCTGGTAGGAGAATTCTACCTGGAACGGCGCATCGTAGTGCCGGTCGAGAAGATGCCGCGCAAGTTGATCCAGGCCTTTGTGGCGGCCGAAGACTCCAGCTTTTACCAGCACAAGGGGATCGATTATTTCGGCATTGTCCGGGCAGCCTTCAAAAACCTGCTTTCCATGCGCAAGAAGGAAGGCGCCTCGACCATCACCCAGCAGGTGACCAAGTCCATGCTGCTGACCCCGGAAAAGAAGTTCTCCCGCAAGATCAAAGAGGCCATCCTGGCCAAACGCATGGAGGAAAAACTCACCAAGGACGAGATCCTCTACCTGTACCTGAACCAGATCTACCTGGGTGGTGGCGCTTACGGCGTCCAGGTGGCGGCTGAGACCTATTTCGGCAAGAACGTCGATCAGCTCAACCTGGCCGAGATAGCCATGCTGGCCGGGCTTCCCAAGGCCCCCAACGCCTATTCCCCCATCAAGCACCTGGACAAGGCCCGCGAACGGCAGGCCTACGTCCTGGAGCGGATGGTGAAGGAGGGGTATATCACGGCCGCCGAGGCCGATCACGCCAAGGCAACCCCGATTGAGATCCGATCCATGAAGAAGGTCAACAACGAGCAGTCGGCCTATTTCCTCGAACATCTGCGCATCCAGCTTGAGGAGAAATACGGGGAGGACCAGCTCTACAAGGGGGGGCTGAAGATCTACACCACCATGAACGCAGAGATGCAGCGGGCGGCCTACGAAAGCCTCCGAAACGGCCTCAAGGCGGTTGACAAGCGCCAGGGGTTCCGGGGGCCGATCAAGTATCTCGCCGAGACCGGGGTTGACGATTTCTGCGCCAGGGTCGAGGAGGGGATCGATTCCGCCACCCTCAAGACCGGCGAGAGCTACCAGGGGGCCGTTGTGGGGTTCGATCCCGAGAAGGGGGAGGCCATCGTCAGGGTGGGGGACCGTAAGGGCATCCTCTCCCGCAAGAACATGGCCTGGGCCGGCAGGGTGGGGATGGTCAACAGTTACGGAAAGCCTGAGAAGGGGAATAGAGGCCTGACGCTCGGTTCGGTGATCGAGGTGTCGGTCGTCTCGCCGGAGTTCAACAAGGAGGGGGCCCAGTTCGCTCTCGACCAGACGCCAGAGGTGCAGGCGGCGCTGGTTTCCCTCGATCCCCGCACCGGGGCGGTCAAGGCCATGATCGGCGGGTACGATTTCCGCAAGAGCCAGTTTAACAGGGCCCTCCAGGCCAGGCGCAACGCCGGTTCGGCCTTCAAGCCGATCATCTACTCTGCGGCCCTCGACAAGGGGCTGACCCCGGCCACCATCATCGAGGATTCCGAGGTGGAATACCCGGACGGCGCCGGCGGGACCTGGAAGCCGAAAAACTACGACAACACCTTCCGTGGGCCTGTAACCATGCGCGAGGCGCTGACATACTCCATCAACATCGTCAGCGTCAAGATCATGGAGCAGATCGGCGCCCAATATGCGGCCGATTATGCCAAGAGGTTCGGCTTCACCTCCCAGATTCCCGCCAACCTGGCCCTGGCCTTGGGGGCCGCATCCGTGTCCCCCTTCGAGCTGACCGAAGCCTATTCGGTGTTCGCCAACAAGGGGACACTGGTGCCCTACTATTTCATCACCAGGGTTACTGACAACGACGGCACCGTACTCCAGGAAAATCAGCCGCCGGTGCCGGTCCCGGTCATGTCGCCGGAGACATCCTACATCGTCACCAACCTGATGCAGAGCGTTGTTGCCAGCGGCACCGGTTCCCGTGCCATCATCGGGCGTCCCGTGGCCGGTAAGACCGGCACCACGAACGGGAGCAAGGACGCCTGGTTCATTGGCTATATCCCCCAACTGGTGACCGGCGTGTGGGTCGGTTACGACCAGGAGCGCTCCCTGGGGGCCGGCGGGTCGGGTGGTCAGGCGGCGGCCCCTATCTGGGCCGAGTTTATGAAGAAGGCAACAACGACACTGCCCGTCGAGGATTTCGAGGCCCCCGAGAATGTCACCTTTGTGCTGATCAATCCCCGTACCGGCAAACTGGCGCGGGAAGGGACCCCGGGTGCGGTTATGGAGTGCTTCGTCAAGGGAAGCGAACCGGCCGGCTATGATGGCGAGGGGGGGGCGGGGGCTGCGCCTGCCCCCCCGCCAGCGCCGGCAGAGTCAAAAACGGAGTAATCGTATCGGGCGGTAAAAAAATGTAAAAAAGGTCTTGACGGTGTAGGAGATAATTGTTATAAACAGCGTCCTTTCGAGCCGCCTGTTTTTGGTTTTTGGGAAAAAAGAGGTTTGCCGGTAAAAAACCTCTTGACATGGGCGGTCGGTTTTAGTATGTTGCAAAGTCTGTCACGGCACACAGTCTGGTCTTTGAAAACCGAATAGCAGCAAGTGATTGCAGGTTTATTTGTCAGTAAAGTATTTGAGTTTGTTTTTCAAACTTTCAGCATTCAACTGGAGAGTTTGATCCTGG